>CAUURR010000026.1:0-15523 GCA_963547555.1 uncultured Treponema sp.
AAGAGGAAAGCGGGCATCCTTTTGTGTCCGTATCATTTTTTCGCCTGTGATTTTTCCGCTTTTTGAATCATAAGACACCGTATAAGTTCCGCTTTTTTCGGTGTATGCAAAATGATAGGCACCGTTTTCGTAGGCTGTATAAAAATGCTGTTCCGTTTGAAGCGCGCCCGCTTTTAATTGCGGATTTTGAGCTTCCCATAACAGAGTGCCCGTTTTTAAATCGTATGAGCATAGGGAGGCGTCCGAATACAGGATGCAAAACTCTTCTTTTCCGGATATAACCGTTTGGGGAACCGCCTTATTCGCAAGGGGGGGGATTGAACGGACGGTTTTTGTTTCGGCTTCACGTACCGAAATAAAGCCTGCCGTTCCCGTTTTTAAGCCGATAATAAGGGTGTTTTTGGCGGAACTAAGGACCGAAAGCTCTCCCTTAAAAACAATGTCCTCTAAAACTTCTCCGTAGGGCGATATGCGTTTTCCCGTATCGGCTTCTCCTTTTTTTTCCTGTTGAATATACAGGATGCTGCCGTCGTTCATTTCGGTCAAGTTAAAAGAGCCTGCTGCGGGAAGAGAAAGTGTCCATTTTTTTGTTCCTTGCGTACCGTAACAACTGACCGAATTTTTCCCTGCGATAAAAACTCTTCCGTCGCGGCCGCAAAGGGGAGGGCTGACCGCCTTTTCAATCAGGCGGCACTGCCAAAGCAAAATACCGTCGGGATTGTAAAGATATAAGTTCATACCGTCTGCAGAAACGAGATAGATAAAGTCTTCTTTACTTACGGTATAAAAGGGCGAAGCTTCTTCGTTTAAGCGGCGGCGCCAAATAACGGTTCCGTTTCCCGTACAGGCGCTCAGGATTTTTCCTTCGCTTACCGCCGCAAAACCGTAGCTTGTTCTTTTGGGTGCGCAGAGCACGTTCCCGCCTAAAACCGATTGCCATGAAACGTCATTGATAATGGGGCCGTGTTTTTCTTCCGCCGTAAGTATTTTGCCGCTGAAAAAAACGGCTGCCCAAACGATACATAAAAAACTTCTTTTTGTTATTTTTTTCAAACCTTTTACGGGAAACTGCGGCGGCTTCATACGGCTGTATGTTCCTTATGGGCGGCTTGCGTATCATCATATACAAGGCAGGCGAGGCTTTCGATATGTGAGGTGTGAGGATAAAAATCGAGGAGATAAAAGGATTCGATTGTGTAGCCGGCCTGTACAAGCCGCTTTAAATCACGTGCGTGGGTTGCAGGGTCGCATGAAAGAGAGCGGATAATCCGAGGTTTTGAAGCGGCTATATAATCGGCAACCTCTTTTTCGATTCCCGTCCGCGGAGGGTCTATAATCAGTGCATCGAATTTCTCCGTTTCGAGCATATTTTCAAAACGTTCGGATTTTTGTTGCCTGCGTTTTAAATGTTTTTGCGTCCATTCGCTTCCCCGCATCGTATAAGTATCAAGCTTACAGTTAATGCCGTTATTGCGGTAATTCGTTTCGGCAAAGGAAAGGGAGCGTTTATCCGATTCGACGATTGTTACCGATTCAAAGTTTTCGGCGGCAAAAAGCGATAGGATGCCCGTTCCGCCGTACATATCGAGAAGGCGCTTCCCGCGTAAATCCTTTGTAATAAGAGGAAGGGCTTTTTCAAGCATATACATATTTGACTGAAAAAAGCCGCGAACATCAAAACCGATGTACTTACCGTTTAGTTTTATCGTACAAATCGGGGAGGAATCAAAGGCGCATACAACTTTGGTGGCATAAGTGCCGGCACATTCGTTACCGGTCACGACTTTCGCACCGTCCCGTGTATCTCCTCCGATAAGATGTTCATCGGCAAAAACGGTTATGCGTTCGGCCGTATCGTTCGCTTTTGAAGCAAGGCCTCCGCTTTGTAAAAATGCGCGAAGCGGCTTAACCGCACAGGGGCAGTCTTTTAAAAGCACTATATCGTCGGAGTTCCGCTGTTTTAAGCCGCCTGCATGAAACTGAAAACGGCTTCTGTATTCGGTATCGGGGCCGCTTACGATTTCGATATTCGGCAGTTGCGCATCGCGGCCGAGTGATCGGGTAAGTAAATCGTGGACTATATTTTTTTTTAATTCAAGCTGATAGGGATAAGCGGCATACTGAAAATTACATCCGCCGCAAAGACCGTAGACGGGGCAGAGGGGCGCGATACGGAAAGGCGAGGATTTAAGGATTTTTTTTACAACCGCCCTGTCGTAGTCTTTTTTCGATGCTATGATTTCCGCTTCAAGCTCTTCGCCGGGCAAAGCCCCCGTTTGGCTGTCCGTGCCGGGACTGTTTTGCGAGTTTCGGTTTTGATGAAAATGTGCTCCGATAAAAACGGTTTTTCCGTCGATTTTTCCGATACAGTCTCCCCCAAAAACCGCTTTTTGTGCTATAATATGAACCACGGATACAGTATACCGAAATACTGCTTATAAGTCAAAAGATATAAGGCGGAGGCTCAAATGAAAAACGATACAAAAAGCGATTAAATTGTTATGGAAGACGGAGCGCGCATTGCTCTTCATACTTGGGTTCCGCAAAACACCGATATAAAGCGTGTTGTTGCGATAAGCCACGGTATGGCCGAATACGCCCTGCGTTATGATCGATTTGCCCGCTTTTTGTGCGAAAACGGGATAGCCGTATACGCTCACGACCATCGCGGACACGGACAAAGCGCCGCCTCCGAAGAAGATTTGGGTTTTTTAGCCGAAAAAGACGGTTTTCAGCGGGTTGTACTTGATTTACGGCGTATTATTCAAAAATGCCGCGGCGATTTTCCGGCGGCCAAAATAATCCTATTCGGTCATTCATTCGGTTCTTTTGTTGCCCAATCCTATATGGAACAGTTTTCCGCGGAAATTGCAGGCTGTATATTATCGGGAACCGCAGGCCCGCGTCTGCCGCTTTCTATAATCGGAAATCGGGTTGCCGCCCTTGTCAAAACTTTTAAGGGAGCGCGGTACCGCTCAAAATTTTTGGATAAGTTGAGTTTTTCTTCATATTTGGACAGAATTCCCGAAAAAGACAGTCCTTTTGCCTGGCTTTCACGCAATAAAGACGAGGTAAAAAAATACGAAGCCGACCCTCTGTGCGGATTTTTATGTACCGCGGGCTTTTTTTACGATTTAACCGAGGGCTTAAGCCGCACTCACCGTGCAAAAAATATACGCAAAATCAAAAGCGATTTACCCGTGTTGTTATTTGCCGGAACGGAAGACCCTGTGGGTTCATACACAAAAACAATCCGCGCCTTGGCGGCTATATACCGCAAAAACGGCATGACCGATATAACCGAATCCTATTATGACGGCGGCAGACACGAAATGCTGAATGAAGTCAACTATGCCGAGGTGCAGACCGATATTTTAAAGTGGATTTCGGCACGGTAGGGAAGATAAGACGGAACCCGAAAATCGGACAAGCATAAAATTCCCACTTGACCTCTAATGCATATTTGTTCTATTATTGAACGGTGTTATTTCGCTATACGTCCGATAAAAACGGCCGCCCGGTAAAAGCCGCCGTAATTTACACCGAAACGGAACATTGTATAAATAAAGCCGATATAGACCCCGATGCGCTTCGGGTACTCAAACAGCTTAAATCATACGGTTTTGAAGCCTATATTGTAGGCGGTGCCGTGCGCGATTTGCTTTTAAAAAAAGAACCCAAAGATTTCGATTTGGTAACCGATGCGACTCCTGCACGCATAAAAAAAATGTTCCGCAATTCATGTATTATCGGAAAACGGTTCCGCATTGTGCATATTTTTTTCGGCCGGAAAATATTTGAAGTAACCACTTTCCGCTCCTTTGCTGAAGGAACCACGATCGGCAATGCTTTCGGCACCATCGAAGAAGACGTACACCGCCGCGATTTTACCCTCAATGCCCTGTATTACGATCCTGCGAAAAATCATATCATCGACTATGTGGGCGGTGTAAAAGATATCCGCGCCGGAAAGATCGTTCCGGTTATTCCGCTGCGCCAGATTTTTTGCGAAGATCCCGTCCGTATGCTGCGTGCGGTAAAATATGCCGCGTCCACGGGTTTTAAAATGTCCTTTTTCTTAAAGCGTAAAATCGCTTCATCGGCTCATCTTTTGGCCCCCGTGTCTCCTTCAAGGCTTACCGAAGAACTGGTTAAAATACTGAATTCGAATTATGCGGCCGAAATAGCCGAGCTTGCGCTTCAAAGCGGTTTGTATATGTACTTACAGCCGGCCGCTTCGGTACTCATAGCCGAAAAAAAAGATTTTGCCGCCGCTTATTTTAAAAGCTTACAAGAACTGAATGAATTCAATAAGAACAAACATGATGAGCGTTTAGGGGCTAAAATAGTATACATCATACGGGATTTTATAGATAATTTAACCGATTGGGATGCCGAAATAAAATTGCTTGACGCCCCCAAAAGTGCTCATGAGGGAATAAACGTGCGCATAAGCGCGGCTGAACTGTATAAGTTCACCTGGCGCGAGTGCCGCAGTTTTGTGCTTCCGATGAATCCCCAGCGAACCGAATTGGAGTATGCCGTGCGTTTTTGCCTTAAAAAACTCGGCATTCCCGTCCGCAGTCAAAAAAAGCCGAATAAAGCAAAGGCTAAAAAAGATATATTGATAGTAAAATAAAAAATCTTAACCGATACTCTTTTACTCTTAGTATACCGATTTTATCCCGAATAAAGATTTTAGCGCGATATTTTATCGACAATGATGTTTACGCTTTCGATTAAAATACCCGTGTAGCGTTCGATATTTTCGATAACGTATTTTTGCAGGTTGTGAATTTTTCCCGCCAATTCCGTGCCGAAAGGGACATCGGTGGTGATGACGAGTTTATAGCCGTGAGCGTTTGTTTTGATTGCAAGTTTTTTTATTTTGATTTGATTATCATATTCACTTACGCAGTGCATAACCATTTGGGTGAGGGCGGCTTCGGAAATACTTACCCTGCCTTTTTTTGAAAATTCGGGACGCACCACCGATTTTTCGTATACCTTTGTATTGGTGCCCGTAATTTTTTCTTTTCGTGCAAGTTTTATTCTGATTGAATCGTAAAAAATTTGCGGATAACTGCGCTTTATTGCCAATGCGGGAACGGGAATAACGTGCTTTCCCTCAATGCGCCGTGAGCGTATTGCAAAATCGATTTCTTCCTGAGTTGCTATATCTTCGATTTTTATAATCCGCGACGGAGGCGGTACTTGCAGCCTCATGGCAATTTTTTGTACCATTTTTTCGGAAGTGCCTAAAATAAGCAGGCGCTTGATATTTTCTTTTTTCATTGCGCGGGCTATTTCGTCGCGGTGTTCTTTTTCATCGAAGACGGCGGTACGGACGGCCGCCAAAAAGGTTTTTTCCCGTTTTGCCGAATGACCCGCCAAAATTTTGTCATCCTGAATGAGTAAGCCGTCGTCTATAATCGCATTTATATCGTATTTTTGAGCTAAAAGTTTTGCGCGAAAACTTTTTCCCGTGCCGCTTTCGCCGACCAGGGCAAACACCGTAATTCCGGTAAAAAGCGCAACAAGCTCATCAATCAGTTTCATTGTTTACAGTATACGTTGAAATGTCGGCTTGGGGCAAGTACCTTTGTACAAATCTTTGAAAAAAGGGCGGCATTTGTGCGGATATTTTGCACGGAATCTGCAGGGGATTGTTTTTTTCGAAGTTGAGCGAAAAAGCATGTAAAAAAAGTTTATGCGTTATGTCTGCTTCCGTATAGCTGAACGGTGCGGCTCCATATGCTGTATCGCCCAAAAGGGGAAAACCGCAAAAAGCCGATTGCGAGCGGATTTGGTGGGTGCGGCCGGTTTCTATAATTACACGTGCAAGGGTGCAGTCAAGTCCCGCCTCAAGTATAAAGCCGGTTGCAAGCGGTTCAATGCGGCTTACGGCTTTTTTAGCGCGTAGGGAAGGAGTCTTCTCCTCAAGGGAGGGCTCATCTGAATCCGTAAACACGTGTACGGTTTTAAAGCCGTCCGTTTGTTGCCGTCCTCGATTCGCCGCAGTATCTTCTTCGCGTTCGATAAAATGTTCGGCTTCAATCGTTTTGTTCAGCTTTCCCTGCAATACGGCAAGATATTCTTTTTTGATGCGTTTTTCGGCAAGGGCTTGTGAAAAAAGACGGGCACCATGCAGGCTTTGCGAAAAAGTTACCAAGCCGGTTGTGCGGCGGTCTATGCGGTGAAGCGGTCCCGGTTTAAAAGAGAGCGAAGCGCCGGTTTTGTTTCGGCGGGAAGCAAAATATTCGGCTTTTATAAGTTCATCGAGCGAAACGGCGCTTTTTCCGCCGCCCTGTACGGGAATGCCGTATGCTTTATTTATAATGCGAATATCTTCATTTACAAACACATCGGTAAAAAGCGATGAGGTGTCGGGGACTGATTCCGATTCTCCGCTTCGTTTTTCGCTTGCTGTCGGTTTTTCGTCTGTTTTTTGCAATAAAAAATCCGCTATATCGAGAATATCGCCTTTTTGTACGCGGTACGCTGCATCTTTTTTAAGACCGTTTATACGGACTATGCCGTTTCTGATGCTTTTATGAATACGTGAAAGCGGCTCTTCACACAGAAATTTGCGCACAAGGCGGTCAAGCCGTCTTCCTTCATCATCTTTTTGTACGGAAAAGTGCGTAAAATTCATTAAATCGAGTATAACCGCTTGTAGGACTTTTGCCTACTAGACAAAAGTCGATATACGGGTAAAATAAAACAATATGTTTATAACAATGCGGGAACAATTATATTCTTTTCTTTTAAGCCCCGTTTCATTATCCGCTTTGTTCAGCTGGTTTTCTGCGCAGTTTATAAAAACGGTTATAAAACTTTTAACGGGCAGGGTAAACGATTTAAAAGAACTGATCGCTTTGCTTTTATGGCGGACGGGAGGAATGCCTTCAAGTCATTCGGCTTTGGTGTGTGCTTTGACAACTTCGATAGGTTTCCGTTCGGGGGTTGATTCCGATATTTTTATTCTTGCCTGTTGCTTTACTCTGGTGGTTATCCGCGATGCGGTCGGAGTGCGCCGTGCAAGCGGTCTTCAGGCTCGCTGTTTGAATGAACTGGGTAAAAACCTCCACCAAAAGGGGGTGCTGGAATTTCAAGCCGTTAAAGAAGTTCACGGTCATGCTCCCTTGGAAGTGTTTGTCGGTTGTCTGTTGGGACTTTTTACGGGTATCGCCTTTTCAGTTCTGTAACAAATCCTTGCGATCATGAAAGAAAAAAATTTGATTATTGGGGCCGCATTTTGCGGTATTCTTTTTTGTTTTATATTGATTTTTTTTCGAGCAGCTCCTTCATTTAAAATATGGCAAAACTATACGGTTTTTTATACGGACCGAACGGTGAGTGAAGATACCGTACTTGATATATTTTCCGAAGCGGGAATCAATGGAGTTTTATCGATTTTTCATATGCAGTTTCCGCCTGTGCCGGCTTTTACGCCGGTTCAGTATTTAAACGGATTTTCAACGTTTTCATATGAGGATTTACAAAACCTTTTTTTTTCGGATAAAAACGGTACATATCGCTTATACTATGTTCCTCAGGAAGCGGCTCGAACCGCTGCCGCAGCTTTAAAGTCTGCCGATTTTGTGTGGGGTACCGATGCCCGGGGAAAACGTCCGTATTCCGTTCCCGCTGCGGTTTTTGTGCTTTTTATATGTTTTATGTTTTTTGCAAAAAATAAAGCTTTTTTTGCCGCTGCTTTTTTCCCTTTTGTGCTTTACAGCTTTTCGGTACCTTTTTATCACAGTGCGTCCTTTGTCTGCCTTTTAGGCTTTTCCCTGTTTATTATCCAAAAATCATGGAGGCGGCGCGGCTTTTTAAAAAAGGCTTTGATGCAGCCGCTTTTTTTTTGCGGTGTTGTTTTGTTAATCGGTTGCGCTTTTTTTTACGGTTTGGGTCCTGTCTTTATTTGCAATGACGCGGTTTTTGGATCGGGATGCGCAGTATATGTGCTATTCAAACTTGAAGGCATTATACGAAGTTCAGCCTCTTTTAATCCCGTCCCTATTATGTGCGCCCGCCGAGTTGATACTCGGGATATTTTCCGCATCCGTTTTGCCCTTGTGCCCGCCCTGTGCATCTGTGTATTTACGGCTGCGCTTTTTATAAACGGCGTAACCGCAAACGTCAGCTTTTTCGGAAAGAAAACAGGCTTTTTATCGGGAGCTTCTACGCTGTATTTGCCCGCTCCGATAAAAAAGACAATCAAAAACGATTTTTCGCTTTTTTCATATAAGGCTCTGTGTGAAAATGATATGCAAAACAGGCTGCCGGATTTAAGTGATTTTATACAGGCATTTTGGTTTTGCGAAACGTATCCCTTTCGTAAACTTGATAAAAACAAAGAAACGACTCCCCGTATTGGCGATAAAGTTGTATATTCGAGCTATAAAAAGGATGGGCAACGGCTTGTTGAGTTCCCCGTAACGGTTGCGGTATTCGACGAAGCCTATATTCAGCGCATTACGGATCTTGCATATCGCAGTGCTTTTTCGGGTTCGGGCGGGGCGGAAGCTCTGCTGAGCCGCCAAGGCGGGTTTATGCGAACCGGCTATATACGGGCGCACGGCGGCGAAAGCGGAACCGTTCCCCTTGTCTTTACGTTATCGGCATTTATATATATACTGGTACTGCTTATACGCTTGGTAAAATACCGATTGTTGTAAAAAACAGAGGCCCCTACAATATGAGAGAAAAAAAAGAATGTTTTGATTTTCCGCGCTATGAATACCGGCGGCTTCATACCGCTTGTATTCCCGCCACGGCTATCGTATCGGTTCGGCAGGGAAGCGGTAATTCAAAATTCCTTATAAAAGAAGGAGACACGGTAACCGAAGGGCAAATGATTGCTTCAGGATATAAAAATATCGTTCCCATTCATGCTCCGATACCTGGAATTGTCGGCGAAATAAGTGAACGTGTTATGCCTGACGGAAGCCGTGCCGAATGTGCCGTATTGAAATTTGAAGGAAAGTTTCATTTTGAAGGCAAAGAACGGATTTATGCGGATTATCGAAAAAAACAGGGAGATCGCAAGCTGATTTCCCTTATGCGGGAAAACGGAATAATCAATACCTTTGATTTTGAAAATCATTCTTTGGCGGAGCAAATTTTGTCTTCCGCATCGAATAAGATACTCGGGGTACGTTTATTCGATTTTGATCCGGGATGTTTTAGAGACGGTTTTATAAGTTCCTCTTTTACGGCGGAAGTGCTTGAAGGAGCTTATCTGTGTGCACGGGCACTGCATGCGGAAACGGTTGTATTTTTTTATGATGGACGGGATTTTGTAATTCCCGATAAAAAAATGACGGAATCCGTATTCGATACGATTCAATGCCGCTTTTTAAAAATCGATACGAAATTTTATCCTTCCGGTTCTCGGCGGGTTTTGGAAAAAGTCGTACAAAAAAATATAGGTTCTTATCTAAAAAACGGTGCGGAAAAGGAAAAAACTCATCCCCTTTTTATAGACAGTGCCACCGCTTACAGCGTTTACCGCTGTCTTTGTTTATCAACTCCCTTAACCGATACGATAGTTGAAGTGAACGGGCCGGCTTTACACGAAGCGAAAATGATTAAAGTAAAAATAGGTACTCCTATCCGCCGTCTTTTGGAGGAATGCGGAGGCTGTGAAAAAGAACCGGCTAAAATTATCATAAACGGTCTTATAAAAGGAACGGCTGTTTCCGACTTGGATATTCCGGTTACAAAATATGTAAAAACCGTTACACTGCTTTATTCGGACAGTCTTCCCGATCAAAATACATCCGAGTGTATTCACTGCGGTTTTTGCAGAAAAGCTTGTCCGCAGGGTATTCAAAGCGATTTAATATACAGTCATTTTGTAAATAAAACCCCGCTTTCCGCCGATATGTTACTTTCGGCACATTTATGCGATAATTGTGCCTTATGCAACGCCGCATGTCCTGCGCGCCTGCCATTGTATCAAACCGTTTCAACTTATAAGGAAAAAGAAAATGCGGCACAATTATAAACATATTACGTTGAATCCCTTTTGCAGTTCAAATCCTTCCGTCAACGACATTATGAAAATGAGTATTGCGGTTCTTTTGCCGCAAATCGTTATGCTTTTTGTTACGCGAAGTTATAATTCGCTGATTTTACTGTTATGCAGTACGGCAGCCGCTCAATGCGCTCAACTGATTTATGCCGTTAAAAAATCACGGGCTTTGTGGTCCTGGCCGATAATCTTTGAAGGCTTGATTGTCGGAATGGCGGTACCGTCGGGATATTCTCCGATACACCTTTTTTTTACGGTATTTACCGTACTTTTACTGCAAAATTTTATTTTTAATTCTTATGCACAAGGATGGGCAAATGCGGTTGTTGTTATCCTCATCGTTTTGTATTTTATAAGCCCCGATTTGTTTCCTCCGTTTTTGCTGCCGCATGAATACTTTAATCAAAGTAATGCCGGCTCCCGTTTATTTTCCGAAGGCATTGTGCGTGCTGCCGATTTCGACACCCGTATCGGTAATTTTTTTAACAGCGGTATTTTTTATTCATGGGGAATATCGGTGCCTGAAGGTTATATAACCCTGTTGTGGGATTCTCAGTCCGCAATTCCCGCATTCAGATTTAATTTGCTGACACTTGCCGCTTCTTTGATTTTAATTTCGTATAAGGCGGCCGATACCCTTGTTACATACACGTTTTTAATTGTCTATGGTATTGCCGTACGTTTATTGAGTCTTTACCCCTACGGCGGTCTTATAGGCGGGGGCGATATTTTGCTCGCTTTTTGTACCGGAGGCACACTCTTTTGCGCATTTTTTATTTTGAACCGTTTCGGTACCTTACCGATGACGGCCGCGGGAAAATGCGTATACGGTTTTATCGGCGGTATTTCGATGTTTGCCATCTGCGGGGCGGGAACTTCTTCGGCGGCCGTCTTTTTTTGCCTTTTGTTTTTGAATATTTTATCGCCCGCGATTCAATACATCGAAGGGCGTATATATGATGTGCAGCTGCACAGGATGCTTATCCAAGCCGGTATAAAAAGAGGTTGAACATGGAAAAAAAAGAAATATATAAGGCCGGAATGTGTATAATGGCCTGCCTTTTTACAGCCTTTTTGCTTATACTGATATATGTCCCGACTGAAAAATATAAAGCAAAAAAAATAGCTGAAGAAATCAATCTTTTTTTGGATAAAAACGGAAAAAAAGGGTATAAAGCCGCGGATGCCGTTATCTTAAAATCTCCGGTTCAATCGGGTGTGATTGTATTTACACTAAAAGACAAATTCGAAAAAGATGCCGGTTTTGTTTTTTTTGTGCGTATTACGGGAGTCTGCGGTCCGGTTCCTGCGGTGTTTATATGTGATATGCAAAACAATACGGATTTTTTGGGAACTTTTTTTGACGGCAGCTGTTTAACGGATATGCAAATTGCGTATTGGCTTTCACGTTTGGATATTCTAAGTGAGGAATTGAGAAAATGACAAAAAAAGCTTCATTCTTTTTTACCGCTTCCTGCTTGATTCTCCTTGTTCCGGTTCCTCCGCGTTTTGCTTTCGGTATAGTGTTTATATTATGTGCCGCGGTAATTGTTCTTGCAGCTGTTATGCTTAAAGCTTTAATTGAATATATCGGAGTAAAAAAATATAAAAATCTGTTGTTTATGCCGGGGATTTTGGCAGTTACACTGTTTTTATATGCCCTTGTCGGATTGTGGTCGCCGGTTACGGCGTTTACATTCGGCTTTATTATGTATATTTTGCCCGTTTCCTTATTTATGAATGCAAGCGTTTTTGCCGATGAGCATTACCCGCTTAAACAAATATTGATTCGTGAACTGAAAAATTGCGCTGTATTAAGCGTATCGGGCTTATTCTTTTTTGCTGCAAGAGAACTGCTTGCTTACGGTACCCTCTCTTTACCTGTGCGCTCCGGATTGCAGGTATTCGGTATTCTTAAAGGCTTGGGCTTTTTTCCCGTCTTTTTTTGGGCAACAATACCGGGAGCCCTTGTACTGCTTGCTTTTTTACTTGTCGCATTGGCCGCCGTGTACCGCCGTTACGGCATAAAGGAGGATGCTCTGTGATTTTACAGTCGTTTTTTATGTACGGGGTTCTCTGCGCGGTTCCTCTCATATACGGAATCGGGTTAAAAGAACTGTCGGCGGCACCGAAACGTCCGCTTTATATTATTGCCGCTGCCGTTAAATCTTTATGCACGGTTTTTATAACGGTTTTTTTAACCCGTTTTTTAACGGTAAAATTGCTTACACCTTATTCGCTTGCAGTGCTCTATCCTTTTTTTGCGTTACCGCTGACTTTTGCTTTTTCGCTTTTGTTTAAACACTTCATCTATGTATGCTGCAAAATAGAAACCGCCGAATTCGATATAGCCTTTTTATCGGTTATTTTAGCGGTCAGTGAAGGTTTTACGCTTATGCATGCGCTGATTATAGGAGCGGTAAGTACCCTGTCTTTTTATATACTGTTGCCCGTCTTGGGTGCAGTGCGTAAACGCTTGGAAATAACCCGCATACATCCGGCATTTAACGATACGGTGATGATTATTATTACACTTGCTTTGATTACCTGCGGCTTATACGGCTGGAATTTGTCATGGCTCAATACGGGCCTTTTTAAGGGAAATCTCTAAAAACCGAATTCTCAGCAGTTTACTGAGAAAAAAACGTAAAAAAAAATAAAAATAAGGGTTTAGACTCTTTTAACAAAGCGGATATTGATATACAATATGTAAATCATGGGTGTCGTACATATCGGTTTTGTGCTGGTCTTCAGTTTGTCCGGTTCCGAATTACCTGAAAATATTGAAGAACTGTATCAAACAAAATATAAAAAAATTCTCAGCTTTTTGTATAGGCATCCTGAAATGCGGCTCTCTCTGTTTGTTTCAGGCAGAATTTTAGAATGGATCGAAAAAAAACATGATGAAATTATTTCAATCTGTTCGGAAATGATTGACCGCAGGCAAATTGAAGTACTCGGAGGCGGTTACTACGAGCCGGCATTTCCCCTTTTACTTCCTGCAGACCGTTCCGCTCAAATTGAAGCGCTTACAACTTCAATACGCAAGGCTGCCGGAAAAAAACCGCGCGGTGTTTATTTAACGGAAAGCCTGTGGGATCCTTCTCTTATATCGAGTTTTAATACCTGCGGTATAGAATATACCCTTTTGGACAGCCGTTTGATTCCTCAAAACGGTTTTCGTCCCGTTTCGGTTTTTTCTCCCCTTGTTGTAGAAGAAATGGGAAAAACGACAACGGTTATTCCCCTGCATCAAAGCAGTTTGCCGCGCTCCGGTCAGGCTCCTTCGGAGTACCTCGAATTTACCCATACGATTGCATCTTCGGGCGATTCATCGATATTGGCCTGCGTATTTACACCCCGGTACTTTTATACCCTTTTGGAAGAAGGCTGGTTTGAACGCTTTACCGAATTATTGGCAAAAGACGATATAACCTCTTTAACCTTGCCTCAGCGCTATTTGAAACAATACCGTGCACGGTTTTCCGCCTATATTCCTGCCGGCTGTATGTCCGAAGCTGCTATATGGACTTTGGAACCCTTCATTCCGCATACCCGTGTTTTTTCCGAATCGATGCGTCCGACCGTTAAAGATTTTTTAACCGTATATCCTGAAGCACGTTCGCTTTATTCGCGTATGATTTATGTGAGTATGCTTATAAACCAGTGCCGCGGCGATAAGTTACGAAAAAAGGCGGCGCGCGAAGAACTTCATGCCGCCCAGCATTTTGCTCCCTACATATATAAGGGAAAAGGCGGTATAAGCGATAGAGTACTGCGCGGCCGTACCTATCGGCGACTGCTGAATGCCGAAAAAATTTTACGTGAAGCTTTTGATTTTAAAGAAAATGCCGGTGCCTTTGATTTTACGATGTCGGGCAGGCGCGATTTTTTATGCTGTTTTGCAGCCTTCAATGCCTTTTTCACTTTACAGGGCGGACTTTTATTTGAACTCGATATAATGAGTAATGCCGCAAATTATTGTGCGGCGGCCCGTCATTGCGCAAAAGACGGAAGCGCCTATGCCCTATACGAAAAAAAAATGTTTATAGACCATCTATGGGATTATGACGACTTTAAAAGCTTTACATCGGCTTCTTATACCGGAGTTCCCGTTTTCGCCGCTTCCGAATATAAAGAACTTGCCTTTGACCGCATAAAAAAAGAAATACGGCTTACGGTTTCGGGTGTTTGGGGAAAAGACCGCCTTCCGGTAACACTGAAAAAAAACTACAGCGTATCCGAAAACGGCGTTATCTGCCAGTATATTTTAAAGAATGAGGGCGGTCAGCCGCTTAAAGCGAAATTTGCGGTTGAACATAATATTAGTCTTCCTTCAATCGACGGAAAATCTTTAAACGCCGAGGTTGTAGTGTGCGATGCGCGGGATACGCTGTGTACCGAAAGTACCTACATACGCCAATCGGGGATTTCGTTTGTGCAGCTTACCGACACGGCCTCGGAAGTCAGTTTCATATTCGAGCCGAACGAGTCCTGCGGATTTTATCTTGCACCTTTTTATACGGATTTACAAACCGAAGACGGCTCTTTTGTCAAACAATATGAAGCACATACCTGCGCTTTTTACTGGGATGTGGATTTGCTTTCCGGTATGGAAACAGAAAAAATTCTGAATTTTACAATCAAAACGCCGAAAAAAAATACGGTTGCAAAAAAGACTAAAAAACGCTAAACTTTCCGTTATGAAAAGAAAACTCATCACTTCGGCACTCCCCTATGTAAACAATATTCCCCACTTGGGAAATTTGATTCAAGTATTGTCCGCCGACGTTTTTGCACGTTTTTGCCGTAGTCGCGGTTATAAAACGCTGTATGTGTGCGGAACCGACGAATACGGCACCGCAACCGAAACGCGCGCCCTCGAGGAAGGCAAAACTCCCAAAGAATTATGCGACTATTATCACGCAATCCATAAAGACATTTACGAATGGTTCGGCATCAATTTCGACCATTTCGGCCGCACATCAACGGAACAGCAAACCGAAATCGTACAGTCTCTGTTTAAAGCCTTGGACGAACGCGGCTTTATAAGCGAAAATACAATCGAACAGCTGTACTGCGAAGACTGCGGACGCTTTTTAGCCGACCGCTATGTGCGCGGAATCTGCCCCCACTGCGGCTACGACGATGCAAGAGGCGACCAGTGCGAGCATTGCGGCAAACTTTTGGAACCGACCGAATTAAAAGAAGCGCGCTGTTCAACCTGTTCGCATACTCCGGTTTTAAAATCGACCAAGCACTTGTACATAAATCTTCCGGCTATACAAAAAGAGTATGCGCCGTGGATGAAAGAGGCGAGCGAAAAAGGTATGTGGGCTAAAAATGCCGTTCAAATGACCCAGGCGTGGATCCGCGACGGCTTGCATGAGCGCGCTATCACCCGCGACTTAAAATGGGGAATTCCGGTTCCCAAGCCGGGTTTTGAAGACAAGGTGTTTTACGTGTGGTTCGACGCTCCCA
>CAUURR010000027.1:0-15358 GCA_963547555.1 uncultured Treponema sp.
CACCGTGTTCTATACGCTCGTCGGCGTTTTATTCAATATGGTTTTTACGGCAACGATGGCGTACGCATTATCGAAACGGCGTTTGGTCGGCCGTAAGTATTTAACGCTGTTTGTCGTATTTACCATGTGGTTCAGCGCAGGTATTATTCCGTTGTATATGGCATTCCGCGATTATCATTTGCTTAATACGCGCTTTGCCATATTGGCCGGTTTTGCAATGAACACGTATAACCTTATTATTTTGAAAAGTTTTTTCGAGCAGGTGCCTTCCTCGTTGGAAGAAGCCGCGTTTATCGACGGTGCGGGAAATCTTACCATTTTTACCAAGGTGTATTTACCTCTTTCCAAGCCGGCGCTTGCAACGGTAGGACTTTTTTACGGAGTAAACCGGTGGAACGGCTATTTTTGGGCGATGAACCTTCTTACGGACGACAGTAAAATGCCGCTTCAAGTGGTGCTTAAAAAACTGATTGTCAATAAAATTTCAAACGAAACGGAAGCGCAAATCGTTACGGTAAATTCCACATGGTCTCCGATTACGGTAATCTATGCGCTTATTATTATTGCCGTTGTTCCCATGTTGATTGCCTATCCGTATGTACAAAAGTATTTTAGAAGCGGCATTACATTGGGTGCAAATAAGGGATGATGCGGATCGTAAAAGCGGTTGTTTTTATTGATCCTGCACATACAATTTGAGGAGGAGTGGCGGTAATTTCGGTTTTTGCCGTCATGTGCAGTCGACACACGTTGTGCGGCGGCTGCAATATCCGTCATGCGGGCGGGTTTTCTCCGTGAAATTTTTTTATAGGAGAATTATTCTATGAAAAAAAATTTACTTACGGTTCTTATGATATTCGCCGTAGTGTCAATGTTTGCAATGGGAGGCTCCGATAATGCATCTTCGGGTGCGGCGATGTCTTCCGGCAGTTCGGGTGTTGTGTCGGAAAAACCCGTTGAATTCACGGTTTTTTTGAATTTCAACAACATGGTTTTTAATCCCGAATGGAAAGTATGGCAGGAAGTTGCAAAGCGGACCAATGTATCGCTGAAAAGCGTTATCAGTCAGGCAAACTCGAACGAAAAAGAAGCCTTCAACTTGATGTTGTCTTCCGGCAAACTTGCCGATGTAATCGGATACGTCAGTGTCGCCGACCTTGAAAAACTCGGCCGTGACGGCGGTTTGATTCCGTTGAATGATTTGATTAAAAAATACGCACCGAATATTCAAAAGCGTTTGGATACGGTTCCGAGCTTCGCCAGTACCGCATATTCTTTGGACGGCAACATTTATTTTATCCCCAAAGATCAAACCCTTAAATTCTCCGAATTTTACTGGATTCGTACCGACTGGCTTGAAAAATTGGGACTTAAAGTACCTACAACCGTTGATGAATTGTACACCGTATTGTCCGCATTCCGGAATAAAGACCCGAACGGAAACGGCAAAAAAGACGAAATTCCGTTGTTCGACCGCGCCGGAACCAAAGCTCCCGACGAATATTTGAATCTTTTTGATACAAGTACCGAATTCTATGCACGTAACGGCAAAATGGTATTCGATCCGATGGAAAAAGAATTCGCTTTGGGTGTAAAAACACTTGCCAAATGGTATAAAGAAGGTCTTATCGACCCCGAATATTTTACCCGCGGTGCAAAATCACGCGATATTTTGCTTTCCGGAAATTTGGGCGGTTTTACGCACGATTGGGTCAGTACCGGTAATTACAATTCAAAATTGGCAAAAGATATACCCGGTTTCAAAATCGAAGGTATGGCTCCGCCGAAAGATCCTTACGGAAAAATCGCTTTGCGCGATGCAAGAACCGCAGGTGCAGGCTGGGGAATTTCTTCGCAATGTAAAGACCCCGTAACACTCATTAAATTCTTTGATTACCTTTTTACACAGGAAGGTATCGATTTAATGAACTGGGGTGTTGAAGGCGAAGAATATACACGTGATGCTTCGGGCAACAAGCAATTTGCGGAAACCGTTCTCAAAGCGGAACAAACACCGGTAGGATACTTGCGCAGTTTGGGTGCCTTGTACCGTGTCGGTACCGTTCAGGACGGCGACTACGAAATATCGATTATGTCGGCCGAAGCAAAAGACGTTGCTACATTGTATGCCAAGCATCCGGAATGGTATCCTGCAAAAATCCCTCCGTTTGCCGATATGCGTATTACCATGAAGGTAAAACCGGAAGACGATGCGCAGTATAAGAAAATCATGACGTCTATAAGACCCTATGTGGATGAAAAATTCCAGTCATGGATTTTAGGCGCTGCCGATTTTGATAAAGATTATCCTGCTTTCAAAGCGGAATTGGAAAAACGCGGCATAAAAGAAGCCATTGCTATTTTACAAAAAGCATACGACATAAGTTATAAAAAATAAGTAAAAAATGCGGACTGTCTGAATTTCGTTTTCAGGCAGTCCGTCTTTCTATTTTACGGATATCTGTAAAGTGAGGAGATTTTAATAAATGAAAAAAATAAAGTTACTTGGTTTATATATCTGTGTGTCATTAGCGATTTTTGCAGGCGGTAAAGCCGAGGTCAAAAACGCTAAAGATGCCGGCGATGACAGTGAAATGTTACGAGTCGTTAAAGACAGTGAGATTTTTATATCAAATCCTGCGGAATTTATTCCTTCCGAATGGATAGGCGGTTTTACCGATACCGGCGGACATTTTTTGAAAAGAGTAGGCTCTTATAAAGTCAAGCGTGAATTACAAACAGGTGAATCCGATAAAGATCGTGTTCCCGGAATAGCGTCCGCCGAACACTTAGTTGATATCAGAGTTACGCCCGAAGGGGCTTTTATACGCGGTAAAGAAAAGGGTATCGTTACTGTGGCGGCTTTGGACAACAATGATAATATAAAAACATGGAAAGTTGTTATCCGCGGTGTCGATCCGGAAAAGCTGCCGAAAGCAGATAAAAAACAATATACCGAGCTTCGCCGCCGCTGGAAAGAAAGTCTTGCCGGCGGTTCTCTCGATATGAAAGACGGCATTGTCGCTGCGGCGGTGGACGGTATAGATAAAGCGGCGGATGAGGCATGGCAGTCCTATGCATACAAAGGCAAAAATTCCTGTGATTCGATACCTTGGCCGGAAGATGCCGGGAAAAAGGGGAATCCGCAGACAAAATACGAAGATGACGCGGTTGAATTCAGGCCCGCATTTCAAAAATTGTACAACATGACGGCAGCTTACGCATGCCCCGCCGGTACGTATTATAAGGATAAAGCTTTATTTTCGGATATAATACATATTTTGGATTATCTTACCGCTTACTGTTATACGGCAAAATCGCAAACCGATAACTGGTGGACGTGGGAAATAGGTATTCCCAAATCTTTAGTCCCGGCGTTGATACTCTTATCCGATGATTTGACTGAAGAGCAAAAGCAGCGTTATATCGCGCCGGTAGTCTTTTTTCAGCCCGATCCCTTCCACGGCGGTGCAATCGGACAGGCTTCAACCCATGTCAAGGGATACCGTATGCAATTTTCGGCAAACAGGGTTGACTGTTCCATCACTGCATTGGGAATAGGATTGCTGTTGGAAGATAATGAATATGTTTATTTGGCGCAGCAAGGTTCCGCTTCGACTATAGCGCTGCAAACGATAGAGGATAGTCTTGCTTTGGCCGAAAACGGATTTACTTCGGGATACTACGAAGACGGTTCCTACCTTGACCATTTGCGTACTCCGTATACCAATTCATACGGTGTTGTTGTTATTGAAGGTTTAAGTAAAATCGCTTCGATTTTGAATAATTCTCCGTGGCAGTACGGAAAAGAAAAAGCCGATATACTTAAAATTATGCTTGCCGAAAGTTACGGTCTTTCGGTGTACAACAGCTATGCGCTCGATATGTTCCGCGGCCGCGCCGTTGCCAGAAAACTGGTAACCGATAAGAGTATCGGACGCGATATAACTACCTATGTTTTGTCATTGGTAGGCGCATTGGATAAGCAAACTCAAGCCGTTATAAAAAATAATGTAAAAAACTGGCTTATGCACGATCCGGAATATATCGATTCTTTGACCGATATAAATGTGCTTGGCATTCGTGCCGAGGCAAAGCGTATATTGGCCGATCAGTCGATTAAAGGAACGGTACCGGCTGTTCACCGCAATTATCCGCTTATGGACCGCTGTATTCACCGTACCGAAAACTGGCTGTTCGGGCTGAGTATGTATTCAAGCCGTATTTTTAACTGCGAAGTAATGAACGGTGAAAACTTATTCGGCTGGCATCAGGGAAGCGGTATGACCTTTTTGTATACCGATGAACCCCTTTACTATACGGAAGGCTTTTGGAACACTGTAAATCCGTTCCGTTTGCCGGGTACCACAACGGTCTCCAAAAATATCGGAAATGCCCAGCCGGACAGCAGCGGATTTTATCAGGAAGGCGATTTTGCTTCAAAAGAAGACTGGGTCGGCGGAAGCGCTCTGTACAATTTCGGTACAAACGGTATGCTTTTGTCCGGTGAGATTACCGAAACAAAAGTCGGTTATGAGCCCGATTTGCGTGCCCGTAAGTCGTACTTTATGCTCGGCGACGAGATTGTCTGTTTGGGCGCCGGTATTACCGATAAAAACAGTTCCTTTAAAGTTGAAACAACCGTATTAAACCGCAAACTGAAAGAGGATGCGTCCAACAATATCGTATTCAACGGTTCAAAGCTTGATTTGAACTTGTTGCCGGTTGATACTGCCGAAATCGTAAAAACCGAAGGAAAGGGACAGGGAAATGCTTCTTCGGCCGGTACCCAATTAAAGGACGGTGCGCAGTGGCTGTGGCTGGAAAGCAATACCGGAAACGGCGGTACGGGAATTTATTTCCCGCAAACGGATGAACGGAACATGCTCTATGCGCGCAAAGTTGCCGCTTCCGGATGCTGGAACAATATCGGCTATAAACAAAGCGATGACATCGAAACGACCAACTTTTTTGAATTATGGTTTGATCACGGTGTAAATCCCGCCGGACGGACATACGCATACGTTATTTTGCCCGTTAAAACCGAAAGCGAAACAAAAAAATATGCCGCAAAACCGGATATTGAAATTACGGCAAACACTGCCGCCGTTCAAGCTGTCCGCAACAAGCGTACGGGTGCAAGCGGGTATAACTTTTGGGAAGATGCAAAGGCAACGGCAGGTATACTGTCTTCTTCGCATAAAGCTTCGGTTACTCTTAAAGAAAATGAAGACGGTACCTTGGAACTTGCAGTTTCCGATCCTACAATGAAAAACACCGCCTTTATTGAGCTGGAGTTGAATAAAAAGAATGTTGCCGTTTTGGAAAAAGACGATAATGTGGAAACGGAAGCAAAGGACAATGCGCTGCTTATACGGATTCACACTGCCGGCACAAACGGCCGTACTTCGTACATAAAGCTGCAGACTGCAAAATAGCGGTTTTATAACGCTTTGAAATTTTAAAAATACAAACGGGAGGTGCCGGTGCAGCTGTTATAATGGCCGGCACTTCCTTTATTTACAGTCAAGGGTAAAAAATGCAAAAGAAAAAAAATTTGTTGTATGTTTTTGCGGATCAATGGCGCTATCATGCGGTGGGAGCGGCACGGGAAGATACCGTTTTTACTCCGCATATGGATGCATTTGCGCAAGAAAGCGTGTGCTGTACAAATGCCGTCAGCTCTTACCCTTTATGCTCGCCGCACCGCGCCGCGCTTTTAACCGGTAAATACCCTTTATCATGCGGTATGTGGACAAATTGCAAAACGGGTTTGGATATAAGTCCCTGTCTTGCACCGCAGGAAATTCTTATAAGCGATGTGTTGAAAAAACACGGGTACGACACCGCCTACATAGGAAAATGGCACCTCGATTCAAGCGATTTGAATTATTTTGCACAACCCGAAAACGGCTGCACCGGCTGGGACGCCTATACACCGCCCGGCTGCCGTCGGCACGGTTTTGATTTTTGGTATTCATACGGCGCGATGGATGAGCATCTGAAGCCGCATTATTGGACAACCGAAGGTAAACGCGAGGATGTATCCAAGTGGTCGGTCGAGCATGAAACGGATATTCTGCTGTCTTATTTGGATAACCGAACAAAAACCGCCGATTCCGCTCCGTTTTGCGCCTTTGTGTCTTGGAATCCTCCGCATCCGCCCTATGATCAGGTGCCGGATACCTATCTTGAGCGGTATGCTCATTTGGACTTTAGAGCCAATGTACCGGATTCTATGCGTTCGGATGATACATATCATAAAAAAATGCGAGAATATTATGCCGCCGTCAGCGGTTTGGATGAGCAGTTTGCGCGGATTATATCGTTTCTTGACGAAAAAAATCTGAAAGAAGATACGTTAATCGTGTTGTCGGCGGATCACGGCGATTGTATGGGCTCTCACGGTTTATACGGAAAGAACGTATGGTACGAAGAGTCGATACGTATTCCCCTGTATATAGGCGGCGGTGCTTTAAAGTCCGCTGCAGCGGTGCGTGAAAGCCGTTTTGCCGCCGCACGGATGCAAAAAAATCCTGAAATGCTTCCGTTTGTCTGCGATGCGCTTATTGAAAGCTGCGATCATATGCCTACGCTGCTGGATATGTTGGATATTCCCGTACCGCCGACCGTTGAAGGAATGAGCGCCGCCGATGCCGTCGCTGCCGCATATACGGGTAAAGAATGTACCCATGAAAAAAAAGCCGCTTTTTTATGTATGCTTCCGGGAATGCCCGAGTTGATAGAGCCGTTTAAAAAAGAAGGCTTGGACAGCAAGTGTTACGGCTGGAGAGGGGTACGCACTGCCGAAGCAACTTATATAATAGATAACGGAACCGCGCCGCACAGCGAACAGCGCCGGCTTTTATACGATAACGTGCTTGATCCGTATCAGCTTAATCCTGTAGAATTGCAGGCAGGCGATCCCCGCTGTGAGCAATATGAATCTTTGCTGCGTGATTGGTGCGCTGCTCATAAAGACTTTTTTTTATTTGAAAGAGGATAATCAGATGAGAGATTTCAGTTTTTTACCGCAGTTTTCTGCCGATGAATTACAAACCGCCGTATTACAGGCAGCCGGACAAACACGTTCGTGCCTGCCCCGTTTTACCGATCAATTTAAGTATTCGCACAGTGTTCATAATTTTTATGAGCCTTCCGAAAATGTGGAATGGACAACCGGTTTTTGGACGGGTGAATTGAATATTATGTATCAATTAACCGGCGATACCGATTTTTTGAATGCGGCTCAAAGTCAGGTTCCGAGTTACCTTAACCGAATAAAAAATCATATAGACACCGATCATCACGATATGGGATTTTTATATACACCTTCGTGTGTAGCCGCCTATAAATTGACCGGTAATGAAGAGGCTAAAAAAGCGGCACTGTTGGCAGCGGATAATCTTATGTCGCGTTTTCAGCCCAAGGGGCAGTTTATTCAAGCATGGGGTACTTTGGGAGCAAAAGATAATTACCGTCTTATTATCGACTGCCTTTTAAATATTCCGCTATTGTTTTGGGCAGCGGATGTTACCGGAAAGTCCGACTACCGTACCGTTGCCGAAGCGCATTTACATACTTCAATACGGCATGTACTGCGAGCCGACAATTCAACGTATCATACTTATTTTTTCGATCCCGATACGGGAGAGCCTTTGAAAGGCGTAACCTTTCAGGGATACAAAGACGATTCGGCATGGGCGAGAGGGCAGGCATGGGGCGTGTACGGCTCCGCTTTGGCTTATCGGTATACAAAATCGCAGGAAGCCTTTGATGTTTTTAAAAAAGTAACCGGCTTTTTTCTCGATCATCTTCCCGAAAGTATCATTCCGTATTGGGACTTCCATTTTACCGAAGGTTCTTCCGAACCGCGCGATTCTTCGGCTCTTGCAATAGCTTTGTGCGGAATGCTTGAAATGGCGGAATATGCCGACAGCGATTTCAGCGCATATTTAAAAGATACCGCTTCGCGTTTGTGCCGCAGATTATGGCAGGATTGTGGCGCAAAAGACACGGCGGTTTCAAACGGTCAGCTTTTGCACGGTACCTATGCGCGCAAAAGTCCGTACAATCCCTGCAATAACCGCGGGGTTGACGAGTGTTCAACATGGGGCGATTATTTTTATGCGGAATGCCTGGTTCGCTTAAAACAAAAATGGGAGCCGTATTGGTAACGGGAGTATAGGGGATTTCGATTTTTCACAGTCAGGCTGTCGTTATCCCCATCTTTCAAAATAAAAGGATATAAATGCAAACCTTTGGTTTTCCGATTGAAAAAAATCCCGTAAACACGCGGGATGATACGATTCGAAGTTTGATTCAAATAACGGATCCGCTTATAAACTACTTTGTTTCAGGCAATACGGGTGTCCGTATCGGCAGCCACGGTACCGTCTACAGTCCGCGTGTAATCGAAATGGAAGGCTGGAGCCGTATGCTGTGGGGAATTGCACCGCTTGCGGCAGGCGGCGGTCACTGGGATGGTACCCAGTACCATTTTGAAGGCCTGAAAAACGGTTCAAACAAAGATTCCCCTTTTTATTGGGGCGATATACGCGATTTTGATCAGCGGATTGTTGAACTGGCAGCAATAGCCGTAGCCCTGCTTATAGCGCCGCAAACGTATTGGGAACCTTTGTCCGCCGAAGAAAAAAAGCGCTTGGCGCAATGGATGATTCGTGTCAATACATGCGAAACCGTAAAAAATAATTGGATATTTTTCCGTGTATTGACCAACCTCGCTATGGAACGGCTGGGGCAGCCCTTTTCCGCAGAGCAGACGGAAAAAGATTTGTGCTTTTTGGAAAGTCTTTATACCGCCGACGGCTGGTACAAAGACGGGCAGCAGTACGACAATTACAATCCGTGGGCTTTACATTTTTACGGCCTTATATATTATAAATATAAAAAAGATGAGGATGTTGAACGCTGTAAGCGCATAAAAGAAAGAGCGGTGCTGTTTGCCCGTCAATATAGGGCTTTTTTTCATTCCGACGGAAGTACCGTACCCTACGGCCGAAGTTTAACCTATCGGTTTGCTTCAACGGCGTTTTTTTCCGCCTGTGCATTTGCCGATATTGAAGTGCTCCCCTGGGGAGAAATAAAAGGGCTCATTTTGCGTAATTTGCGCTGGTGGTTTAAAAAACCGATTTTTAATGCCGCAGGTCTTTTAACTGTCGGTTATGCCTATGAAAACCTGTATATGGCAGAGCAATACAATGCCCCCGGTTCTCCCTACTGGGCTTTAAAAGCGTATTTAATACTTGCTCTTCCCGAAGATCATGCGTTTTGGGCGGCCGAAGAACTGCCCCTTACGGCGGAACATCAGTATTCGCTGCTGAATGTACCGGGAATGCTTTTTTGCCGCACCGAAGACGATACGGTAATGCTGAATGCCGGACAATATCCGGGTTTTGCCTTGAATCAAGCCGCCGCAAAATATTCGAAATTCGCCTATTCGGCACAATTCGGCTTTTCGGTAGCCGTATCGGGATACGGATTGGAAAAAACCGGCTGTGACAGTATGCTTATGTTGTCGAAAGACGGCGATTATTGGCGCGAGCGGCGTACCGTACACGATATATGCTGTACTCCCGCATGTCTGCGCTCGCAATGGGATCCGTGGCCCGACGTACAGGTAACCACATATCTTATTCCGTGTAAAAATGCGCATATCCGTATTCACCGCATACAATCCGCTTGTGATTTAAAAACCGCCGAAGGGGGCTTTGCTATTCCGGTTTTTGCCGAATCGGGAGACAGTGTGCCCGTAATCCGTGAAACTATTGATACGGCTTGTAAAAGCGGCGGTATCATCGTAAAATTACCGTGGGCATCGGCTTTTATTGCCGATATAGGCATGAACGGTACGGTATGCAGAACGGCCTGTGATTTTCATCCTGAACCGAACAGCAGTTTGATGTTCAACTATACGGTGCTCCCGCTTTTAACCGGCGATATTCGTGCGGGGCAAACGATGCTCGCATGTATTACGGGGGCTTCCGTTTCTTCCCGCGATGTGCATATCCCAAAAATCGATATCGATTTTGAAAAAAGAACCTGTGTAATTGACGGTGAAACGGTAACGCTGTGTTAGTTCCGCTTTTTGCCGAACTTCAAAGCTTTTTAACAATAAATCGTCAGTAAATCAGCCCAAGTAAAACGGGCAGTTTAAAAACCGTTTGCTTTTAAACTGCCCGTTATTTTTACAATCAAATACTCAAAATTCTAAAGCCGGTTTTTACAATTTTGCAGCCGGCTTTTAAACTTTTACAGCCGATCTGCCGAGCCGAGTACCTTTTTGTTTTTGTGCATATACATTTTTTTCAGCTCATCGCGTGCGGGGCCGAGGTACTTTCTCGGGTCGAATTCGCTCGGGCTTTCGGTAAACACTTTGCGGATAGCCGCAGTCATGGCAAGGCGTCCGTCCGAGTCGATGTTGATTTTGCATACGGCCGATTTTGCCGCTTTGCGAAGCTGCTCTTCGGGAATACCGACGGAATCTTTCAGTTTTCCGCCGTATTTTTCGATTTCTTTAACGTATTCGATGGGAACCGAAGAAGAACCGTGCAATACAATCGGGAAACCGGGCAGTTTTTTTTCTATTTCTTTTAATACATCGAATGCCAAAGGCGGCGGAACCAAAATACCGTCCGCATTTTTCGTGCACTGTTCGGGTTTGAATTTTTGGCGGCCGTGGCTTGTTCCGATGGAAATTGCAAGCGAGTCAACTCCCGTTCGTTTTACGAAGTCCTGTACTTCTTCGGGTTTTGTGTAGTGGCTTTCTTCGGCGGCAACATCATCTTCAACACCGGCCAATACACCGAGTTCACCTTCAACCGTTATATAGTTCTCCTGTTTATGAGCGAAATCGCATACTTTTTTTGTCAGTTTTACGTTTTCTTCATAGGGCAGGGAAGAGCCGTCAATCATAACCGAAGAAAATCCCATTTGGATACAGGATTTACACAATTCAAAAGAATCACCGTGATCCAGGTGAAGAGCGATTTGAGGTTTGCCCTTTAATCCCAATTCTTTGGAATATTCTTTTGCCAATTCAACCGCACCCTGTGCCATATAGCGAAGAAGCGTTTGGTTTGCATACTTGCGTGCGCCGGAAGAAACCTGCAAAATAACGGGGGACTGCGTTTCCACACAGGCTTGAATAATCGCCTGAAGCTGTTCCATATTGTTGAAATTATATGCGGGAACCGCATATCCGCCTTTCATGGCATTGGCAAACATTTTTTTTGTATTTACCAATCCCAATTCCTTATAACTGACCTTGGCCATAAAAGCTCCTTTAAGTATAGTGATACCTGCTCAATAGTACGTTCTTTTTAAAAAATAATCAATAAGAAAGTGTATAAATTGCATAAAAGGCTTAAACAAAGATTGACAAATCTCTGTTGAAAAAATATAATTATGCCGATATAATTGTATATGAATGTTTTTTTCTTAATTGAATGAGAAAAGGAGTTTTGGATGAAACATTACGGTTTGGTCTGTGTAAGTCTTATACTTGCGCTCTGTATCTGTCTGCCGCTGTCTGCCCAGCCGAATGCGCGAAGCGTTGAGACAATTTTAATCGATAACTTTGACGTACCGGAAAATCTGGATTGGTCTTGGACGATTCGGGCAAGCAAGCTGGTTTATGTCAATGAGGAAAAAAATGAGGTATATCCGAAAATGGCTCATATTCCCGGAATGCCCAATTCTTTGCAGCTCTACAGGGTTGAAGGCGATCCGGATCCTCAGGTTCTCGGCGTGCAAATCAAATTTCAGCGCAAAGGAAATAACTGGTTTGAAATATATCCGCAAAAGGATGACGGAAGCGGAGAAATGAAGCCCTATGAAGTTCCTTTCAAAGGCAACGTTAATCAAATCGATTTTTGGGTATGGGGCGCGAACTACCTTTACTATATTGATGTATTGGTTCGCGATGCCAACGGCCGCGTTCACGTTCTTCCTGCCGGTAACCTTTTGTTTAACGGATGGAAAAACGTTGTCGTAAATATTCCCGGCTGGATTCCGCAGGTGTCCCGCCTCCGTTCGGGACCCAAACAAATGACCTTTGTCGGTTTCCGCGTTCGTACCGATCCTAAAGAATTCGTAGATGATTTTATGATTTACTTTGATCAGGTGCGGTATTCTTCCAATACTCTTTTAAATATTTTTGACGGATTTAAACTGAAAGATACCGATTTTAATAATGTAAGCGGGGGAGCAAACTGATGAAAAAGCTGATTGTATGTTTATTGGCCGTATGTGTTGCCGGCCTTGTGTTTGCACAGGCTCAGGATAAAAGTTTGGGAGCTCCCGACGCCACTATTTTAGGGGCCGATTCGGCAAACTTCGCCCTTCGTGAAGTATCGATTGACCTTTTTGAACGTGAAGGTTCATGGAATGTCAAGATGTCATCGGACTACGGTGTTATTACCGGCCGCTTTTTTGAAGGCGGCCCCGATCCGGAAGCGAAGTCTCCGATTGCAACGGCAGGCGAAGAGGAAATTTCCGATAAGAGAACTTACGGTGTAAAAGTTGAATTTTTCCGCCGCGGTATCAACTCGTTTTTTATTACACCTTCTCAGCCTTTGGCTATAGACGGTGTTGCAAAAACCTTGTCGGTATGGGTTGCGGGCCGCAATCAAAATCACACGTTGACCGTGTTGGTGAGGGACTTTTTCGGCAACAACTTTGAACTGTACATGGGTTCATTGGCCTTTACCGGTTGGAAGCAGCTGGTTGCCGCAGTTCCCCCTTCTCCCGACGGAAAACGCGGCATTGTTCAGGACAGTGCATATTTTAACAGCCGCCCCGGTCTTTCCGTTGTCGGCTTCCGCATTGATTGCGATCCCGAGTCGGCATTCGGAACGTACTATATCTACTTTGATGACTTGCGTGCAATAAGCGATATGTATGCGTTTGAAAACCGTGATCCCTTTGATATAGCGGATAACTGGTAAGCCGATTTTATCGGTTTTCGGACAGTGTTATAAGGCTGCCGTACAAGCTTAGGCTTTTTACGGCAGCTTTTTTATTTTAAATGTCATTCTTTATGCGGTAGATATAACGCCGTCCTTCCTGCCCTGTTTTTTCGATAATTCCCATTTTGTGCAATGTCCATAGCATTTTCCGCGTTTGACTCATCGGTGCGCCGGTTCGGGCGGCCGCTTCTTTTACTCCGAATTCTTCGGGACTGTCGGATAAAAGTGCAAGGTAATCCTTTTTTGAACAAAAGGAGCGGCTTGCGCCTTCGGATATAAGTTCCGTGTCGAAACTCAACCAGTTTTTTTTGACACGGCGTCTTTTATTTACCGATTGAACGGCTTCGGCGGTTTTTTGCCTTTTTTTAGCGGCAACGGTTTCCACTACATTCAGTGTAAAATTTTTATGCAGTAAAATCGGCCATATGCCGGTCAATTCGTCGAAGATGCTGTACAAGCTGCGTTTTTTCGGACTTTTACGCCGTGATACAAGTCCGCCTTGTTCATCGTAATATTCGATATAGGTTTCGCATACCAGAGGATAGATGAGAATCACGCGGTGCGTTTTAAGTAAATCCTCCAATTTTGCGCATATATTTTTAAAACTCTTTGTTTGTATTTCTATAATCGTTCCGTCATCGGTAACGACATCGCAAATATAGTTTTCTACCTGTTGCTCGGTTTTTCCGCGGTATTTTTGCGCAGCTTCCGTTTTGAACTTTTTATGCAAACTCGACTCGTTGTAGGTATTTATCATAACTATACTATACATCTGTACAAGGTAAAAGTAAAGATACAGGGCCTTTTTTATACTTTTGGTATCTTTACCCCGTTTTTTGCATTGACATTAGTGTTATTTGGTATAAAATGGTAAAAAGTGGAGGTTTGTGGTAATTAGTGGAACTCTTGACGGGCGAATACCGTAATACGCTGGATGAAAAAGGGCGCATCCTTTTTCCGGCAAAATTACGGACTGTTTTAACGGAAAACGTTCTCATGATAACGCAGGGGCTTGACGGCTGTTTATGGCTGTACACTCCGGGCGAATGGAAGAATTTTTCCGAAAAACTGATGGAACAAACATCGCCTTTTAATCAGGATTCCCGATTGGTACTTCGCCGTTTGATTGCCCCTGCGCAGGAAGTCGAATTCGACAAAAACGGCCGTCTGTCGGTTCCGCAAAGTTTGCGCGACTATGCAGGATTGACTAAGGACTGCGTGATTATGGGGGTAACGAAGTATATGGAATTATGGGATGCCGAGCGCTATGAATCCTACCTTGCCGAAACCGATATGCGGTTCCGTCAGGCGGCGGAAGGTTTAAGTGCCATTCGTTTGTAGCAGGGATTGTGTATGACCGAATCAAATACCGTTTCCTATGTTCATACGCCCGTTTTGCTTGAACAAACGCTTTCCTATCTTTCGCCTGAAGGAGAAGGGTACGAAAACGGCGGCTTTATGATTGACTCGACCCTCGGCGAGGGCGGACATTCATACGCTTTTTTGGAGCGTTTTCCCGATTTGCATATACAGGGGCTTGATGCCGATGCCGAAATCCAAAAGCGTGCGCGAAAGCGTTTGGCGGTTTTCGGTGACAGGATGAGTTTTTACCGCGGATGGTTTACCGATTTTTACGAAAACTATCCTGAAAACCTGAGCCGACCCGATTTGATTTTATTCGATTTGGGTATATCGGTGTTCCACTATGAATGTTCGGGAAGGGGATTTTCCTTCCGTTCGGATGAGCCTCTCGATATGAGACTGGATCCTTCAAGCGGAAAAACGGCCGCCGATTTGGTGAATACGCTGCGTGCCGAAGAGCTTGCGGACATTTTTTTTTATTTTGCCGATGAGCGTTACAGCAGGCGTATCGCACGCGCAATAGAGCAAGCGCGAACGGAAGCGCCCTTTGTTTCGGCAAAGCGGCTTGCCGACTGTATTTATGCGGCGGTTCCCGCTTCGTACCGGCACGGTGCCATTCATCCTGCGACAAAAAGCTTTCAGGCTTTGCGTATAGCGGTGAACCGTGAGCTGGAGCGTTTGGAAGCGGTGTTGGATAAGGCTTTTACCGTTTTAAAGCCGGGCGGAAAAATGGGAGTGATAACCTTTCATTCGCTTGAGGATAGAACGGTAAAAAATTATTTTAAAACACTGGCAAAAAGCTGTACTTGCGGACCGGAACAGCCGATATGTAAATGCGGGGGAAAAGCAAAAGCTTCGGTGCTGACACGGAAACCCGTATGTCCGGAAGCGGAGGAAATTGAGCGCAATTCTCCTTCACGCAGTGCAAAATTGCGGGTTATCCGTAAACTATAACAGGAAAGGACATGAAATTGTCTAAAATGATTTTTAAAGACATCGCTTTTATT
>CAUURR010000028.1:0-14510 GCA_963547555.1 uncultured Treponema sp.
AAAAGCCGGTAAAACTGTAGGCAAACAGTTTTATTTTTGCCGTATCGATTCCCGATGTTTTGGCGGCATCTTCGTTTCCGCCTACCGCAAGTGTATACCGCCCCAGTTTTGTCGTATGTAAAATGATAAAGCCGACTATAAGCATACCGATAAAAATCCATATCGGAATACCCAAGCCTAAAAAAGAAGATTGGCCTATAGCGGTAAAACGCTTATCCAATTTTATAATAGGGCTCCCCCGTGTGTATACGTTTGTTATTCCGCGGGCAATCGACAACATTCCGAGTGTAACGATGAACGGTACTACCTTGGCATATGAAATCAACAAGCCGTTTATAACTCCGAATATAAGACCTGCAACAATACCGGCTAATACCGCCCATAACGGATTACCGCCGCCGCTGACCAGACTTGCGGCAATTACACCGGAAAATCCCAATAAAGAACCGACGGATAAATCTATTCCCCCGGTTATAATAACAAAGGTCATACCTACTGCAAGAATACCGTTTATAGAAATTTGTTGAAAAATATTTTTTATATTTTGTACGGATAAAAAATTACTATTGGCAATAGAAACCGCCACCATAAGCACAAAAAGCAGTATGTATAAACTGTAAGCGGAAAAACGCTTTTTAAGGTCTATTAAAGTTATTGTTTTTTTCATTTATCCTCCATAAAAAAACACATTAAATATATAAAGCGGCCGCAGTATTCTCTTATCCGCTTTGATTCCGTTAAAACATAAGTGCATGTGCAAGTATTTCTTCTTTATTTATATTGTCTCCCGACAGAATTCCGCGAACCTTACCGCTGTTCATTACAAGGATGCGATCGCTTAAAGCAAGAATTTCCGGCATCTCGGATGATATAACAATAACAGCCTTGCCTGCATTTGCAAGACTGTCTATGAGCATATAGATTTCCTGTTTTGCTTTAACATCGATGCCGCGCGTCGGTTCATCAAGTATCAGTATTTCGGGAACCGTAGAAAGCCATTTTGCCAACACAACCTTTTGCTGATTTCCGCCCGATAAGGACGAAACGGGGATCGTAAAACGCGATGCTTTAACATACAGTTTTTTCAAAACGGCTTCGGTTTCTTTTTTTTCTATTTTTCTATTTATAAAAGGTCCGAAAAACATATTAATAAGATTTGCAATCGATGTATTGAATGTTAAAGACTTATCTAAAAACAGTCCTTGCCGTTTTCTGTCTTCAGTTACTAACGCAATACGTTTCTTAATAGCATCGCGGGGCTTTTTTATTTGAACCTCGTTCCCGTCTATATATATTTTTCCCGCACTTATAGGACGTAATCCGAAAATTGCTTCTACAAGTTCGGTGCGTTTTGAACCGATTAAACCGGTAATTCCCAATATTTCTCCTTGATGAAGTTCAAAAGATATATTTTCAAAACAATTTTCGGAACATAGATCCTGTACGGACATTTTAACCGCTCCGATGCTTTCCGCCTTTCTCTTAAACAAATGGCAAACGTCGCGGCCGACCATCATGTTTATTAATCGGGTAGAATCCAGCCGGCTGCTGTCTTCCGTGCCGATCATTTTGCCGTCGCGCATAACCGAAATCCTGTCCGCAATACGAAAAATTTCGTCCATCTTGTGTGAAATATAGATGACGGAAATTCCTGCGGCGGTTAAACGACCGATTATGGCGAACAGCATTTCCACTTCCGCATCGGCTATTGCAGAGGTCGGCTCATCCATAACAATAATTTGCGATTTATATGAAATCGCTTTTACGATTTCAACCATTTGTATCTGCGCAATACTCAGCGTATTCATACGCAAGTGCGGCGCAATAACCGGTAGAGAAAGACTTTTGAATAAGGCTTCCGTTTGCTCATTCAGTTTCTTTTTGTTTACAAAATATTTGCCCGGTAAGTGTCCTAAAAAGATATTTTCGGCAACCGTCATATCGGGAATAGGACTTAATTCCTGATGAATCATCGATATTCCGAGCTTTAACGCATCATGTGCATTTTGGGGATTTACCGTTTTTCCGTTTATTTCTATGGAGCCGCTGTCCGCTTTATGGATGCCGTTTAAAACTTTCATTAATGTTGACTTTCCGGCACCGTTTTCTCCCATAAGGGCATGTACTTCGCCCTTATATAGTTCAAAATCGACCTTGTCTAAAGCTTGAACACCGGGAAAAGATTTGGAAATTTGAGTCATTTTTAAAACGGTTGTTTGCATTAAATATCTACAAAAACATAAAACTCTTTGAATAAAAGAAATAATAGTTCAAATAAAAGTAAAATTCTTTTATAAAAATATGATAACATGCGTTTATTTATCTGTCAAGTTTTTTTTATAACTTATTTTCTTTCAAATAAAGCATTTTTGATGTGATAATAAAAAATCATAAATTTATGAATGAGAAAAAATTTTTCGGTTGACAAGATATAAGTCTATTATATAGAATAAAGCATTATGGGGACGGATATCATACAACGGCAGCTGACAATCGTAAATTTATTAAACGAACATGATAAATTGAATGTAAAGCAAATAGCCGACCATATTCAGGTTTCAACTGTTACTATACGTAAAGATTTGCAAATATTGGAAGACAAAGGGCTTTTACGCCGTTTTCACGGATATGCATTGAGAGTTTCTCATGATGATATAAATTCGAGGCTGTCATATGCATATGAAATAAAGCAAAAAATTGCAAAAAAAGCTTTATCTTTTTTGACTCCCGGCGAAACCGTTATGATTGAATCGGGAAGTACTTGTGCCCTGTTGGCGATGGAAATAGCAACCGCGGCAAAAGATATTACGATTATCACCAATTCCGCTTTTATAGCAGGCTATATACGTCATATCCCCAGTGCAAAAACCGTTTTGTTGGGCGGCGATTATCAAAATGATGCACAGGTTATGGTTGGTCCCATAACGGAGATGTGTGCAAAAGAATATCACGTTGAAAAACTGTTTACCGGCATAGACGGATATACGGCAGAACACGGTTTTTCTCAGGAAAATCATACGCGGGCGGGAACCGTTAAAACAATCAGCAAGAATGCCGATAAAATCTTTGTTCTTTCCGATTCGTCAAAATTCGGAACCCGTAGTGTTGCTCGTTTATTTTCCGCACGAGAAGTATATACGGTTATTACCGACAGCGGAATATCTCCCGAACTGAAAGCGGATTTAGAGAATAAAAACGTTAAGGTGGTCTGTGCTTAGAAGTTTGAATTATTGGATTACAGGACACTTTGAAAACTGCGGTTTTTAGAGATGCCCTGTATCATATAATATTTGTCCCGTTGTCAGCGTCCCTTTCTTTACTTCTCTTTCTTCATCATCTTCCGTGCGGCGTACACAAAGGGGGTGTCGGCGATACTGGTAATTATATAGATGATATATGTTGAAAGGGTAATCGATATAAGCGTCGAAACAGGGTAAATTTTAAAAAAGGCGCCCCAAGTAAAAAGCAGGGTATTGACCAGCTGAGAAATAAGGGTTGAACCGTTGTTGCGCAGCCAAAGGAATTTGCTTTTTGAGCCGCAGATTTTGTTTGTAAAATCCCACCATTTATGATAGAGCCATACATCGAAAAATTGCGAGATGATATAGGCGGCAATGCCGGCAATCATAATGCGCGGCGTATTTGAAAAAACGGTTTTCATGCTTTCCATTGCCCAATCGTTTTCGCTCGGCGTAAACAACAGCCAATACTGCGAACAGATAATAAAAAGCACCGAGGTAAGGCTTCCGTACACAACCGCTTTTTTTGCCGCCTGTTTTCCGTACAGTTCACTTAAAATGTCGGTAACGAGAAAGGTGGATGCAAACAAAACGTTGCCGAGTGTTTGTTCCATTCCGAAAGCGCGTACTAAAATCAGCACTTCAATATTCGCCGTAATCGTCGCGATGACCGTCCATAGGTACATTCCCTGTTCTTTAAACAGACGTAAAAGAACCAAAACGGTTCCGAAGTACAAAAATACCGAAACAATCAACAATACTTCATTTGACATTATTTTCTCCCAAAGATAAGGTGCAGCTTTTGTAAAAAATAGCAGGGTTTTCAAGACTTTATCAAAGAAATGAAAAAAACGCAAGCGGCATGTTTGTGGTGTACTTGCGTTTTATTACAGGTGTGTTTATAATAAACAAAGCGGAGTATTTTATGGAAGAAAAAAAAGTTCGGCATATTTTAAATCAATTTTCGATTTACGGAGATTTGGAATCTTTTAAAGGTTTCGGGAACGGTCATATAAACAATACCTATATCTCGGTACGCAATCAGGGCGGAACCCTTGTCCGCTATACCCACCAGCGTATAAATAAAAACGTCTTTAAAAATCCGGAGCAGGTTGTACAAAATATTCACAATGTTACCGGCCATATTTATAATAAGCTGAAGGCGGAGCAAAACGGTTCAATTTCTCCGAGCAGACGGGTGTTGCAAATTGTTCCTGCAAAAGACGGTAAGCTGTGGTATCTTGATGACGCGGGGGACTATTGGCGTACCTATGTGTTTATCGAGCATGCTTCAACGCTCGAGGTAATGAGCGGAACCGATTTGGCATATAAGGTCGGTAAGGCGGTCGGCACTTTTCAAAAACAGCTTTCCGATTACGCCGGCCCCGTCTTATACGAAACGATTCCCCGCTTTCACGATATGCATTGGCGTTACGAGCAGTTTGACGAAGCGGTTGCTTCCGATAAGGCGGATAGACTTTCTTCCGTTAAAGATGAAGTCGATTTTTTGCAGGCAAACCGCGATCGGGGAATGATTCTCAGCGACGGTCTTGCAAACGGAAGATTAAAAAGCGGCATTACGCATAACGATACCAAGCTGAACAATATTTTATTCGACGACGCAACCGGTGAAGCGATTTGTATGATTGACCTCGACACGGTTATGCCCGGTACGGTACTTTTTGATACGGGCGACCTTATCCGCACTGCAACCAATACGGGTGCCGAAGACGAGCGCGATTTAAGCAAGGTCGGTTTTGATACCGATTTATTCCGCGCCCTCATTGGCGGCTATATGAGCGAAGCTTCCGATTTTTTAACCGATTATGAAAAAAGCCTGATTGCCGAATCGGGCAGAGTGTTCGCTCAAATTATGGCGGTACGTTTTTTAACGGACTATTTGAACGGCGACGTCTACTATAAGATTGAACGCCCCTCGCACAATTTGGACCGCACACGCACTCAGCTTACTCTCATGAAATCGATGGATGCGCAAAAAACCGAAATCGAGTCGATAATGCGGGACCTTGGAATCGGGTTATCCGAAAACCGATTTTTGGACAGCCGCGTATAAAATCAGGCGGTACATAAAGGCAGCAATCCGGATTTTCCGGTATGCATATTTTAATCAAAGCTTTACGGCGGGTGCCGTACGGTTTTAGGAGGAATTATGAAAAAAACTCTTTTAATTCTTTCGGCTCTTTGTCTCGGAATCGTGCTTGCCTTTACGGCTTGCAGCGGGAAGAAAGCGGAAAAGGCAAAACTCGTATACTGGACAATGTGGAATGAAGCCGAACCCCAAGGTATGGTTATCGCCGAAGCGGTTGCCGCATTCACAAAAGAAACGGGTATTCAGGTTGAAGTAAACTTCAACGGCCGTGAAATCCGCAAAACCCTGCAGCCGGCCCTCGATGCAGGCGAAACAATCGATCTCTTCGATGAAGATATTGAACGTGTTTTAAATGCATGGGGAAAATACATTCTCCCCCTCGATGAATATGCCGCAAAAGCTTATTCCACTACCGGAGGAAAAGCGTACAACACCGTTGTAAACAAAACTCTGTACAATTTGGCTAAAGAACTGGGCGGCGGAAGCGTAAAAAATATTCCCTACCAGCCTTCAGCCTTTGTTACCCTCTACAATAAGGATTTGTTTGCAAAAGCGGGCATTACAGGAACTCCCAAAACCTGGAGCGAGTTTTTGGAAGCTTGCGAAAAATTAAAGGCAATCGGTGTTCCCGCCATCACTGTGGACGATGCCTACATGGCATCCTTTTTCGGCTACAATATGGACCGTCTCGTCGGTGAAAAAGAAACTCTTAGAATGGTGAACGACAAAGACTTTACCGGTCCTCAGGTTCTTGAATTCGGTAAAATCTGGGAAAACATGGCGAAAAAAGGCTATATCAGCCCCAAAGCCGCTTCCAATATTTGGCCCGCAGGACAGGTTGAAGAAATGGCTGTCGGCAAGGTTGCAATGTACTTAAACGGAACATGGCTGCCCAACGAAATCAAAGCCCAAGCTCCGAATTTGAACTGGGGTGCCTTTGCATGGCCGGCAATGTCTTCAAAGGGTGACGGCATTGAAGCGAATAACTACGGATGCCAGAGTTTTGCTATCAACAAAAACACGAAATACCCCGAAGAAGCGTTCCGCCTGATTGTATGGCTGACCACCGGTGAATGGGATGAGCGCCTTGCAAAAGAAAGCATCGGTATTCCCGCCGGAAACAATACCGCATGGCCTGTCCAACTTGCCGAAGCGAAAGTTATTGTAGACAATACGACCAACCGTCTTGACTGGGCGGTCGGTATGGAAAACGATCCCGAAATCAACGCAAAGATTAAAGAAAACTTTGCAAAGTTGATTAAGGGTGATTTGAATGCCGAAGGTTTTGCCGCCGCAATGGCAAAATAAGCCGTATCGGTATTTTGCCGGGAACGGGATTGCCGGAAAAACAACCGGCAGTAAAAAACCCGTTTCCGGCCCCTTAGGGGAGAGAAGTTATGCTGAAAAAAAACAAACCGATGATAATCATCTTTTTGACGCCCGCCGTATTTTGTTATCTTGCAGTCTTTTTATATCCGACGCTCAGAACATTTGTGATGAGCTTTTTTGCGGTGGAAAGCGTTTCGGATTCTCTGTCGGACTGGTCGTTCAACGGAATCGGTAATTACATAAAAATTTTCAGCACTCCCATGTTTTTACAGGCAATGAAAAATATCGGCAGGCTCTGGTTTTGGGGCGGTGCCGGCGTTATGTTTTTAGCCCTTTTGCTTGCGGTCATTTTAACGAGCGGAGTTCCCGTCCGGTTTAAAGTGTTTTACCGCAGTATCATTTATCTTCCGAATGTTGTCAGTGCCGTTGCGATGGGTACTATGTGGATTAACTACGTGTACAACAGCGACTACGGACTTTTGCATACCGTTTTTCACGGCATCGGGCTTACCGACTTATCGAAGGTTTTGTGGACGGGGCCGGGTACGCGCTTTTGGAGTATGCTCGCTGCCTACTGTTTCGGTATGGTCGGCTACCATATGCTGATTTTTATGAGCGGCATAGAACAAATTCCTGCCGATTATTACGAAGCCGCTTATCTTGAAGGCTGCAATCCTTGGCAACGCTTTGTGAATATTACGCTTCCTTTTTTACGCGGTGTTATCAGAACGAACATCGTTATGTGGACGGTATATACGGTCGGCTTTTTTGTGTGGGGACAGCTGTTCAGTCCGGTTAATTTGTCGAACGATACGGTTGCGCCCATGAACTATATGTATGAGCTCGTATTCGGAGCTTCTTCTTCGGCTTCGACAATCCGCGACAGCGGAAGCGGAGCCGCAATCGGCGTTGTTATGATGTTCCTCGTTATCGTGATTTTCTTTTCGACGGAACGCATTGTTAAAAACGATGATATTGAAATGTAAGGAGGCCTTATGAATACTTATAAACACAAAAAAGGAACTTTGTTATATAAGGTCGGAAAATTTCCCGGCTATACGCTGTTAACGCTTTGGGTTGTTTTTACCTTTATGCTCGTCGGCTGGGTTGTGTTTGCCTCCCTTTCAACATCGAGCGAAATATTTTCCGACCACATGTTTAAGTTCAAAACCGGCTTTCATTTTGAAAACTATATCAAGGCATGGAAAACGCAAAAGGTGTCCGTGTTTTTTATGAACTCGCTTTTGTATACGCTGATTTCCTGTACCCTGATTGTTATTATCGCGGCCCCTGCGGCTTATGTATTGTCGCGCTTCAAATTTAAAGGCAACCTGCTTTTGCAAAATATGTTCGCTTCCGCCCTCGGTATTCCGGTGATTATGATTATCATGCCCCTGTTCGGTCTTGCATCGGCATTCCGATTGACGAATAACCGTTTTTTAATTGTGTTTTTGTACATTGCAATCAATGTTCCCTTTGCGCTTTTTTATCTTTTGGCATTTTTTAAAAATTTAAGCTTTACCTACGAAGAAGCCGCCGCCATAGACGGATGCCCGCCGATGCGTACCTTTTGGACGATTATGTTTCCCCTCGCTCAGCCGGGAATTATTACCGTGTCCATCTTCAACTTTATTACGATTTGGAACGAGTATTTTATGTCGCTGATTTTTGCAAATAAAACCGCCGTACGTCCCGTTGCCGTCGGCTTGTACAATATGATTTCCGCCATGCGCTATACGGGCGACTGGGGCGGTATGTTTGCAAGCGTTGTTATCGTTTTTTTGCCGACCTTTATCCTCTACCTCTTTTTGTCCGAAAAAATCATTAACGGCGTTACCGGCGGTGCGATTAAGGGCTGAACTTTTATTCCGCGTTCGTTCCTTGTCTATTCCCCTTGCTTGCACCCTTTCTTTTCTATATACTTTCGGTATGGTTATTTCTTCAATCGATTTAAAGGGTGGCCGGGTTGTTCAGCTTAAAAACGGGGTTGAACCGGTGCTTGAGCGAAGCGACGCCGATAAGCTTGCCGACGATTTCGCTTTTTACGGAGAAACGGCGGTTATCGACTTGGACGCAGCCTTGGGCAATACGGAAACCGAGGGCAAGCTCAAGGGACACAGTCCGAACGGTGAACTCTTGGCATCTCTTTTACGAAAGGGCAATGTGCGCGCCGGAGGCGGTATCCGTACGGTAAAGCGGGCAAAGGAATTGATTTCTTTGGGAGCCGAAAAAGTTATCATAGGCTCCGCCGCTTTTGCCTGCGATGCCGCTTCAAGTGCGGACGGGATTTTGAACACCGCCTTTCTCGAAGAATTGGTAAAGGCTGTCGGAAAGCAGCGCATAATCATCGCCGTCGATGCCCGCGATAATGTCATCACCGTAAACGGATGGACAAAATCGACCGGGATTTCCCTGATTGAAGGAGCGCGGGCTGCCGAAAAATATGCAAACGAGCTTTTGTTTACCTGTGTTCAAAACGAGGGCTGTATGAGCGGTACGGATATGGAAAGCGTGCGCTCGTTACGCGGTGCAGTCGATTGCAGGCTGACCGCTGCAGGGGGCGTGCGTTCTGTCGAAGAAATTGCCGCCCTTGAGCGCATGAACACGGACGTTCAGCTGGGCATGGCCCTGTACACGGGTGCGGTTCAATTACAGGATGCCTTTATCGCCTGCTTGAACTGGGAAAAAGCCGAAAAGTACGGTGCGGGCCTTATTCCCGTTATAGCCCAAAGTCCTTCAGGAGAAGTGCTGATGACCGGTTTTGCAAACCGCAAAGCTTTTGAAAAAACCTTTACGACAAAAAAACTGACCTTTTGGAGCCGGGAACGAGGTGTTTTGTGGACAAAGGGAGAAACATCGGGCAATACGCTTTCGGTCATAAAAATGAGGGCGGACTGCGACCGCGACACGGTACTTGCCGTAGTCGAACCTGCCGGCCCGGTCTGCCATACGGGAAGCTGGAATTGTTTTTCGTCGGAAGCGATTGCAAAGTCCGATTTCGAGCGCCTTGAGCGCATTGTCGCCGAGCGCTTTGCAAATCCCCGACCGGGTTCTTATACCGCAACCCTGAATGACGAGCGCGTGCGCGAAAAAATACGCGAAGAATCGGGCGAGCTTATTGAAGCGGCAGGAAGGGAAGAAGTGATTTGGGAAGCGGCCGATTTACTCTATTTTGTAAGCGTACTGCTTCACCACGAAAAAGTAAGCTGGCAGGACGTGTACGATGAACTCGACCGCCGCCACAAAGCTTAAAGGTACACGTAAAATTATATATGAAGATTATATACGCAGCCGACATTCCGTCCTCGTTTTTTGCTCCGCGCAGCTTTACGGGCAGTGTCCGCGAAACGGTGCAGGCTCTTATTGACGATGTGCGAAAAAACGGCGATAAGGCGCTTTGTGCTTATGCGAAACGCTTCGATAAGATAGATTTTTCCGCTGCCGTTTTTGCAGCCTGCCGGTCCGGTCGAGCCGCCGAAACTTCCGGTTTTTCGCGAACGGTAAAAGCGGACGAGGCGGGAAAAACGCTTTCTCCCTTTGAGATTCCGCGTTCGTCTTTAAAAGAATGTGAAAAAGTTTTAAAGAAAAAATCGGGCGATTTATACGACGCGCTGTGCCGTTCGCGCGATTTCGCCCTTGCTTTTGCGCGCAAACAAAAAGACTGCTTTTACGATTTTGAAACCGAACTTGCACCCGGTTTGATTACGGGGCAAAAAATAATTCCCGCAGAGCGCGCAGGCTTGTATGTTCCCGCAGGAAGCTTTCCCCTCCTTTCTTCGGTGGTCATGACTTCCTGTCCGGCACGGGCGGCGGGTTGTTCATCTTTAATACTCTGTACGCCGCCTCGCGTTCATCCCGATGAAAAAGATGCCCCAACGGTAAAGCGTGCCTGGGCCGACGAGGGGATTCTTGCCGCCGCTTCGATTTGCGGTATAGACCGCGTTTTTGCCGTAGGCGGAGCCCAAGCCGTAGCGGCTATGGCATACGGAACCCAAAGCATTCCGCGCTGCGATGTTATCGCAGGTCCCGGCAATAAATACGTTGCCGAAGCTAAGCGCTTGGTCTCCGGCGATGTCGGTATCGATATGATTGCAGGCCCTACCGAAGTTTTTATCATTGCCGACGGCAGTGCGCGCGCCGATTGGATTGCCGCCGACTTATTGGCGCAGGCAGAGCACGATGCGGATGCGCAGGCGGTTTTTGCAACGCCTTCAAAACGCCTTGCCGAAAAAGTTGCCGCTGAAGTTGAAAAGCAGCTCGCCTCACTTGCAACGCGGAATACCGCTTGCGAAAGCATAAAGCGTTACGGTCTTATCATCATTACAAAGTCTTTGGAAGAAGCTGCCGCCATTGCGAACCGCAAAGCACCCGAACATTTGGAGCTGGCGATGAATAAGGGTTCTGCGCGCGATAACCTTATTCAAAAGCTGCACAATTACGGTTCGCTTTTTATAGGTCATACGGCGGCAGAAGTGCTCGGCGATTATTCGGCAGGTCTTAATCATACCCTTCCCACATCCGGCTCGGCGCGCTTTACCGGCGGTCTTTCGGTGCGGCATTTTTTAAAAACGGTAACTGTTTTGCGTACTGCGGAAAAACCGGAGCGCGAAAACGCCAAATCCGCAGACCGTATCGATGGAGTTAAACAGGCACTTAACACGGCCGCCGTCATAGCACAAGCCGAAGGTCTTGCCGCCCACGAAAAAGCCGCCCGCATACGCTTGAACGGTTCAAACGCCGATACGGTCCGTCTTTCATAATACGGTTACCGAATATGCAATGGCAAAGTACACGATTAGCGGCAAGGATGAAATCCTGTATTTCTCAAATATAATAGTCCGATTCTTTTCCGGTCGCCTTTTTATACAGTTCAAGGTATCGGGGATGGAATGTGTCGTGTCCTTCTTTAAGCTTTTGCATAATTTTAGCGACGACAAAAGGTTTTTTATCTTCCATGTCTTCGGGTGCTTCGGCCATAGCTTGTGCCCGGAATTCTTTACAGTTTAATACGGGGCTTGCGCTCATAATCACAATGTCTTCATAGACAAGGTCGGCAAGCATATCTTCGGGAGCTTCGGGATTTATTCTGAGGCAGTTTCCGTTTGTAGACACAAGGAGCATGACGTCGAATAATCGCAAGTATGAATCGATTTCGCGCAAGCCTTCGCGCGTTTCGGGTACGCCCGGCCGGTAACGGGTACCGCTGGGGAAGACCAAAACCGCGTTTCCTTCTTTTTTACAGCGGTCAAGGGCGCGCATGGACGCCATATTGATTGCACGGCTTTTTGCGCTTTCTTTTTCAAGTTCGGCGGGGTCGGTGATTGATGCCAGGCTGCGGCTCGGATATATGACAATGCGCGTAAATCCTTCGGCCCACGCTTTAACCATGGGGTTAGCTTCGTTCAGCTTCATGCCGGCAATCGCGACAATCCGTTTGGAAAGTTCCGGTCCGAAATCTTTTCCGCAGTGATCCAAAAGGTAGCAAAGGGCGGGCAAGTCCATATTGCTGAAATGCTCTACCAGTAAAAGCGCGCGTTTACCTTCACGCAGGGCTTTATAAAAAGCTTCAAAATGCTCCAAACCCTGTAAACCGCTTCCTTCAAGCAGATTTTCGCCTATCATGGCATCCATAATTTTGCGGGTTTCTGGATTTGCCTGTTGATATACATTGGTGTTATCAATTTTATCGGCCGCCTTAGCCAATCGTTGCAAATCGCTGAAATAATGTGCATAACGTGTTCTAAGCGGTGTCGGTTCCATTACAAACTCCTATAAAAAGTGAAAAAAGTGTCAATTTTGATTGACTGTTTTCTAAAGCTCCTGTAATACAGCATAAGGTCTTAGGCTCGTACTGTCAAGTAATCGAAAAAAATATCGAGAAAAACAGGTATGAGCGTTTTCTGTGCCGCGGCTAAACTTTTTGCAAAGCGCCTTTTATATCGTCGAGGATATCGTCGATGTGTTCAAGTCCGCAGGAAAAACGCACCAAACCGCCGTCTATGCCTGCCGCTTTAAGCTGCTCGTCGGTCAACTGGCGGTGAGTTGCCGATGCGGGGTGTAAAACGGAGGTGCGGATATCCGCAACGTGTACGACATTCGAGGCGAGCTTTAAGCCGTCCATAAAGCGGACTGCGCCTTGTCGGCCGCCTTTTACCGTTATGCTGATAACGCCGCTTGCACCGAGCGGAAGGTATTTTTTTGCAGCTTCATAGTAACGGTCGCCTTCAAGACCGGGATAGCGTACCGATTCGATTTTATCCGAAGATTTAAAAAAGCGGGCAACTTCCAAGGCGTTTTTGCAATAGCGTTCCATGCGCAGGGGAAGGGTTTCCAAACCGAGGTTCAATAAAAAGGCGGCATGGGCGGATGTGCAGCAGCCGATGTCACGCATCAAGTGCATTCTCGCCTTGACAATGTAGGCTTTGTTTCCGAAATCCTTTGTATAGATAAGGCCGTGATAGCTTGCATCGGGATTTACAAGGTCGGGGAACTTTCCGCTTGCTTTATGTGCGGCCTCCCAGTCGAATTTTCCTGAATCGACGATAACGCCTCCTACTTGAAGGGCGTGCCCGTCCAAATATTTTGTTGTAGAGTGAACGACAATATCGGCTCCCCATTCGATGGGACGGCATAAAAAGGGAGTGGCAAAGGTGTTGTCTATAATCAGCGGAACGTGATTTTTATGTGCAACCGCGGAAAGCTTTTCTATATCGCAGACCGCAAGGGCGGGGTTTGCGATGGTTTCACAAAAAACGGCCTTAGTGTTCGGCTTAAAAGCGGCTTGTATTTTTTCGGCAGGGGCGTCGCCGTCTATCCATATACATTCAATGCCCATTTTTTTGAGTGTAACGGCAAAAAGATTTATCGTGCCGCCATAAATTGTGCCTGTGGAGATAATGCTGTCGCCCGCCGAACAGACGTTCAAAAGAGCAGTGAGGGAAGCCGCCTGACCGCTAGAAGTAAGCATTGCACCGACACCGCCTTCAAGGGTTGCAAGCTTTTGCTCGACCGCATCGCAGGTGGGGTTGGAGAGCCTCGAATACATATGCTCGCTCGGCATATTAAAAAGGTCTGCAATATGTTCTGTCGAGTCAAAACAATAGGTTGTGCTCTGTACAATCGGTACAACCCGCGGTTCTCCGTTTTTCGGCGTGTAGCCTGCGTGTAAACATTCGGTTTCTATACGCATATGACTCTCCTTGTCGGCTTATTTACTCGTTATAAAACTTTTATAACACATAAAAAAGAAGCGTGCAAGTGCTTCTTTATGCGCCGTCACGACGGCGAGAGTACCCGCAGACTGCCGGGGTACCATCGGTTACTTCAATCACTTCAATGTATATATTGAAGTGAGATTGAACTTGACATTGAAGTGAGATTGAAGTAGTATTGAAGTAGGTTGAAGTAGTATTGAAGTAGGTTGAAGTAGTATTGAAGTAGGTTGAAGTGCTTCAACCGTGATAAGGAAGATACGGTATGTTTTTGGAAGAGCTGGTGCCGGGAACCGAAATTGAAACCTTTCACATCGAAAGAAAAGCTATGTTGAATAGAGATGATGTTCAAGGATGGCATAAAACGATAGCGGGATTTTCAAATGCCCAAGGAGGTGTTTTTTTTATCGGTGTGGAAGATGCAACAAATAAGCTCATAGGATTTTCCCGAAAGGCTGCGGATAACGAAAGAAATTTTTTTAACAATCAGGTAAACGAACATATATTCCCCCGTCCCGATATGAGAATCGATTTTATACGCTATGAGAACAGGGGAAAGGAACTTTTTGTTATCCGTGTGGATGTTTTTGAATCACCCGTCAAACCCATTATTTTGAAGTT
>CAUURR010000029.1:0-14383 GCA_963547555.1 uncultured Treponema sp.
CAACAAGCAACAAGCAACAAGCAACAAGCAACAAGCAACAAGCAACAAGCAACAAAGCGGCATAAGGGCTTCCTATGCCCAAATAAATTCGAATACACACACACATTCTCATACAATCAAACGCACAACCGTTGAAAAGTGTACGTCCGTGTACACTTTTCAACCCGAGTTTCGCGACAAGCGCGAAACATCGCATATATATATGGAGCTTTACCGTACATCCGTGTGCGGTACTGATAAAGGATTTTATAGGAGGAAGAGAGAACAACGTTCAGGACTAACTGAAAACGGAGACAAGGCGCGGGTGCCCTGTTACAGTTGTGCATAACAACTTAGAGTGTGCGACGGGGTTTTCCGCACCCGTAAAAAATTCTGCACAAGTGAGGGCGTATGCCCGAACGCGGAAGCCTTTTTACGGGGGCAAAACCCGACGCACACCTAATGCAGTTTGTACAACCTTTTGCACGGTGCCCCACGCCTTGACGGCTCCCGTCTGCAGCCGCTGGCAGGTTTTCTCCCCCTAAGAAAGGAGGATTATATGTTAAAGTATTCACTGCGCGAAAACTTACTCACCCCTGCGCCCGATGACTACATGGCACAGGCGGCCGACGTGCGCTCGTACACTCTTGACGAGATTATCGACCTGATGATGGAAAAAGGCTCAACCCTTACACGGGCGGATGTGGCCGCAACGCTGCAAGTCTACGGAGAGGTAGTAAGTGCCATTATCAAAGACGGTTCGGCCGTTAACACCCCGCTTATGAACACCGCTTTAAGTATATCCGGCGTCTTCGACGGGGCAAACGACACCTTCGATAAAAAGCGGCACACGGTCAACTTGAACATAACTGCAGGCACGCTCCTTCGCGACGCGGCTTCAAAAGTTAAATGCGAAAAGACCGAAGGCGCAAGCACCGACCCCTACATCACCGAAGTTACCGACATCGTAACGGGAGCGGTAAACACAACCCTGACTAAAGGCGGGGTGGTACAACTGGTCGGAAGCCGGCTCAAGTTCGATGCCAAAGACGAAGCGCAAGGCATTTTCTTTGTGCCCGAAACCGGAGAAGCCGTGCGTGCCGCAGTCATCGCCGAAAACAAACCCGCCCGTCTTATGGCAATCATCCCCGCCGACTTGCCGGCAGGAACGTACTACATCGAAGTGCGGACGAAGTTAATCGGTTCATCGCAAAAAAGTAAAACCCTTAAAACGGGCAGATTCGATAAACCGTTTACGTGCACCGCGTAAACAAACGGTTCTACGGCAGGCAAAGATACTAATCTACGCCGGCCGTAGATTATAAGCTTCGTCAGTCGTAGAGCATAGTCTACGCCGATCGTAGTACATAATCTACGACAGATGTCGTGCCGTTATTATAAAACCGCTCTTCCGTAGGAAAAGCGGAAGCGGGCGGGGGATGGACACTCCGCAAACCGGTCAAAAATGCACGTCCGTGTACATTCTTGACCGTCGAGTTTGCCTCGCGGCAAACATCGCATACGTGCAGCTTTTACCGGCCTCCGTGCCGGTACTGCTAAAGGACTTATTTAGGGTGATAAACAGTCAGTGGGCGCGGATGGGGTTCCGCCCCGTAAAAAATTCTGCACAAGCGAAGCGCGGAAGCCTTTTTACGGGGCGGAACCCCATCCGCGCCCACTGAACAGGTTTTCTCCCCCTAAAAATGTATTTTATTAAGGAGGTCTTATATGACACACTTACACAAACAAAGAGCCGCGGCGCTTATCACAGCCGCAACTTTAACACTGGCACTGCTGTTTACCGGCTGCCCCAACAGTGCCGGCGGTTCGGGCTCAAGTGGAGGAGCCGGTAGTACAGGCGGCACGGGAGGCTCCTCGGGAGGCGGCACGCCCCCTGCCGACAAAACCTATGCGGTAGACGGGGTAAAATTTACAATGAAAGGCATCGCCGCCGTAACGAACGGAACCGTAGGGCACAGCGCTGTGAGTGAAAATAAACCGCACACGGTAAGCCTTTCGGCCTACCGGATAGGCGAGACCGAAGTAACGCAGGAGCTATGGCATGCAGTGATGGGGAATAATCCGAGCCATTTTCAGGGAAGTTCCAACCCGCCTGAAAGCGGCGAAGTGCAGGAGAAGCGACCGGTAGAGAATGTAAACTGGTATCAGTGTATAGCATTTTGCAATAAGTTGAGTAAGTTGTGCAATCTTGATCCGTGTTACACGGTTACCGGCATAAACTTCGATGCACTGAACTTTAGCGATATACCGACATCGAATAATACAAACTGGAATAATGCCGTATGCGACCGGAGTAAAAACGGCTTCCGGCTGCCGACGGAGACGGAATGGGAATGGGCTGCCAAGGGCGGAAAAGACTATAAATGGGCAGGAACGAATGAGCAAGCACAGCTCGTAAACTATGCGTGGTATGATGCAAACAGCGGTAACAAGACGCACCAAGTAAAGTTGAAATCGGCGAACGGCTACGGCTTATACGACATGAGCGGGAATGTATGGGAATGGTGCTGGGACCGGTACGGTAACTTTTCCTATCCGCTGCCGCATGATTATGAAGGTGCTGCGTCCGGTGTTAACCGCGTCTTTCGCGGCGGCAGCTGGAATTTTGATGCGGGTCGCGCTGCTCGTGCGTGTCGGGTCAACAACTACCCCGTCATCCGCTACAACTATCTTGGCTTGCGGCTGGTCTCGCGTCCGTAACAATCGGACATCCGTGTGCAAGATTTAAAACAGGCGGGCAGGACGCCCGCTTGAGAAAAGACCGTCGAGTTTTTTGCGCAAGCAAAAATACTCGAAGCTAAAAAAGGTATAGGATGTACCTTTTTTAGCGGTTTATTCGGCTTCAAGGCTTCGGCCGTACTTTCCGATATTCAGCATAGAGGAATATATGCAATTTGTGTCTTTACAGGAGTGCGCACAACATCCCTCGTACCTGAACGTATGGGGACGCACGGGCTTTGGCGATAACGGCAGCGTCCGCTTAAACCCGTTGGTACTTTTTTGGACGGCAAGCGGTATCGAAATCGCGGTAAAAAACCTGCCGAACCTCTGCCTTTTTGCCGACATCGAAACTTCATGGAAGCACTACCGTCCCTATTTGAGTATTTGGATAAACGGAAAAAGAGTGCGCCGCCTTGCCCCGGAAAAGGGGCGAACGCGCCTCCGGCTTTGGGACAGTGCGGCATCCGATACGGCGGCAATCCGTGAAACGGCGGAACAATGCGCGGCGGAATCCGCAGAACAAGGAAAAATCATCTACATCCGCATTCTAAAAGAATGTCAGGCTATGGCGGGCGACAGCGCGCACAGGCTTGCGATACACGGCTTTTACATCGGCAAAAGCGGTGAGTCTGAAATTGTATTTGCAGACGTTTTTGAAGACGTGTTTGCTCCCGTACCCGAACGGCCGCTTTTATTTGAATGTATCGGCGACAGCCTCACCTGCGGGGAAGGCCTTGAAGACCCAATAGACGGAAAAGAATGGAATCCTGCATGGCAGGGAACGCGCAATCACTTCGCCCTGATTCTTTCGCAGCGCTTTAATGCGGATATTTCCGTTTTGGCGCAAAGCGGCTGGGGACTTTTGTGCGGCTGGAACAACGACCCCGCCTGTGTCATACCGCCGCTGTACCCCTTTGTCTGCTCCCTTGCCAAAGGCGGTATAAACCGTGAAGCCGGCGCATCCCAAGCGTGGGATTTTTCGCGGCGCAAAACGGACGCTGTTATCATAAACCTCGGCTCAAACGACGAATACGCATTCCGTGCCGAACCGTGGGAAGATCCGGCTTCGAAAAAAACATATAAACTGCACGGCGATCCCGATTATGCGCGCTTAAAAGCGGCTGCAAAGAACTTTATCGGCGAAATCCGCCGGCACAATCCGCAAGCACTGATTATCTGGTGCTACGGAATGTTTTTAACCGGCTGCATGGATTTGTTCCGCAGCGCCGTAGAAGAGTTCCGAGCGGAAAACGGCGACGATAAAGTCCGCTTTATAGAGCTTTCTCCGATGGACGATACAACGGCGGGGGCTCAAAAGCACCCCGGCCCCCTCTGCCATAAAGAAGCCGTGGATTTGATAAGCGGGGTGTTGAGGGAATACGGGATGTAAAAATCGATTCAGGCAACACGCAGCGATATAACGCTATAAGCGGCGAAAATAAAAATCAGGCAAAAGTAAATCGAATTGTCTAAAAAAGTACGGGTTAAAAAAGCTCCGATGCCCGCCCCTATGCCGAAAAAAACGATAACGGCAATGTATTGCACAAACACCTTTCCTGCGCGTTTGTCTTTTTTGCAAAAAAAAGCATACAGACACTGCATCGACGACTTCAAATTTCCGGTAATCATGGTCGTGGCTACGGCGGAGCCTTCCATTTTATTGAATATGCCGACTTGAACGGCCGCTAAAAAAGAAACGGTGCAGGTGGTAAACAAGGGATTTGTACGCGAAGAAGTAAAACCGATAACAATCAAAACCGCCGCCTTAAACAGCAAAACGATTTTTATTCGTGCGGAGGCTTTAATACCCGCCGTTTCTCGGCACCGCTCTGCATCGGGGTTGTTGATTTTTTTTGTATTTTGCCCGATTAACGGCGTTTCTTTTATATATTCGGACAGGAGGATGCCGAGCGAAAAAAACACTATCGGAAGCAAATACTGCGGAACGCGGCCGTATTCGCCGTTAAAAAGCGAAACGGACAAAAGAATCAGATTTCCGGTTTGCGCATTTGCAAACACGCCGTTTTTTAGAATAAAGGTATACGCATCCAAAAAACCGCCCAAAAGCGCGAGAATGAGCGCAACACAAAGACTTTCGTGAATATTGCCGGATACCGTTTGCTTTTTTACGTTCATTGTCATTCTTCCGTTGCCCGACCTTATCATAACCTTTGCAAAAAAGAATTGCAATATGTACGGTTTTTCGCTTCCGCAGCAACACCTTTATAAACATACTTGCAACATTTTAAGGATAGTTATATCATATAAATGTTATAGAGACCTAATTTTTAGGAGGAAACTTATGATAAAAAAAACAATCCGTGCGGCGGTTTTCTTTTTTGCCGTCTTAACCGTAACAGCGGGCGCAGCTGCGCAGGATTTAACGGGGCGCGATATTATGCTTAAATCCGAAAACCGTGAAAAAGCCGATACCAGTTCTTTTCAAATGGAAATGGTTTTAATCAATGCTTCCGGCAACAAGCGGGTTCGGGAAGTTTCGGTATATAAAAAAGAATATACCGGCGAAACAAAAAGCGTTATGGTCTTTTTAAAACCCGCGGACGTAACGGGCGTCGGCTATCTTTCGTTTGTATACGATGCAGAAGGTAAAGACGACGACCGCTGGCTTTATATGCCCGCATTAAAAAAATCACGGCGCATAAGCGGTTCTTCCGGCGGCGATTATTTTATGGGAACCGACTTTACCTACGACGATATGAGCGGCCATAAAACCGACGATTACGAGCACAAACTGTTGGGAACCGAAAATCAAGACGGTAAAACCTGTTGGAAAATCGAATCGACTCCCAAACAAAAATCCTCGTATTCAAAATTCGTTTCGTGGGTGGATCAGGAATCTCTTTTGCAAACAAAGGCCGAATTCTACGACAAACAGGGCGCTTTGCTGAAAGTGTTGACTGTAAGCGAAATTGAAAAAATAAACGGATTTTGGACTGCAAAAAAAATGGAAATGGTCAATATGCAAAAAAAACATACGACCGTTTTGCTGACCAAAAAAATCGAATTCAATAAAGACATTCCCGACTCGTTTTTCCGCGTATCTTCTTTGGAATCGGGGAAAATAAAATAAAGCTGTCCTATATTGAGGAAACCTTGCGCCGCGTTATAGAGAGATATGCTTTAGCGCGGCACGCGATATAAAGGAAGTGTTATATGAAAAACTCATTCTTTTCCGGACTGTCCGTTCCGCTTTGTATAGCCGTTTTTATGTTTTGTCTGTTTCCTGCCCGCGCTCAAGATATGGAAGCGGCAGATTTTTTTGAAGAAAATGAAAACTCCCTTTCTTTAAGCTTCGGCGGAAAAATACAAACCGTACACGGTGTGCAGCTTGTATCTCCCTTTGATTATGCCGCTTCCCGCACATTCGCCGAGCTCACAACAAAAGCTTCGTTCGGAAACTCAAGCGCTTTTGTTTCTTTGGGTGCCGAATACAATTACCGAAACAAATCCCGTACCGGCTTCCGTTTAAATGAAGCTTACTACCGCTATGCGGGAAACTTTTTAGACTTTACCGTTGGACGCCAAGTTATCGCATGGGGACAGGCGGACGGCTTCCGCTTAACCGATGTATTTTCCGTGCGCGATTTGCGCGATCCTGTTGCCTCGGATACGGATTCTTCGCGCCTTGCAACGGATGCTTTGCGGCTTCGGTTTTTGCACGATATTTTTACGTTTGAAATAACCGCCGTACCTCTTTTTACACCGGACAAGCTTCCGCCCTTTTTCTTTGAAAGCGAAGCGGACACCGAGTTTTTTTCAATCGACTTGCCGAAAACATTTTCTCACGGCAGCATTTCCGGCAAAATTAAATATATTGAAAAAAAATCGGCACAGAGTCCGCGCAAATTTACGGATACCGAAGCGGGTGCCCGCTTGTCGTTTACGCTTCCCGCACTGGATTTTTCCCTTTCCGGCTTTTACGGCTGGGACAAAACGCCTTATTACGAACGTACAGGTATAATAAAGAGTCCCCCGCCCAATATCAATGCCGATGTTACCTTGCATGAAAAATATGCGCGCATCGCAATGGCAGGCTTTGATGCGGCAATTCCCGCAGGCGATTTTCTTATCCGACTTGAAGGGGCATGGATAGGCGGCCGCCGCTTTGAGCCGGCAATTCCGGCTTCATTTCCTCCCGCGACACCGCCTAATATCGACTTCAATCAGCCCGTCGAAAAAAATCAGCTGTTACTGCTTGCGGGTATTGATTGGAATTACCGCGGCTGGTTTGCAAGCCTCCAGTATTTTGAAGACTTAATCGTCGACCGCAAAGACGATACAAAGCGCGAAACGCACGAAGGATTTGTAAGCTTTAATATAAGCAAAACCCTTTTACGCGACACGCTTAAACTTTCCGCGGCGGGTTCCGTCGGAGCAAACTACGGCGATATGTTCGCAAAATTATCGGCAGACTATGCCCTTACCGACAACCTTCACACCGCAATCGGTGCCGATGTGTATACAAAGGGAGTTGACGGCAAAGGCCGCTTCGCTGAAATGAATGCGTTAAACGCTTTATGGATTAAGGGTACATTCAGCTGGTAATATATTCAACATTTTCACGATACTTTGATACGGTGACATCGGATGGAAGTCCCTATTGTACCTCCACCGTAAATATCATATAATCCTTCGTTACGGAGGTTTCAATGAAACAAAATCAAAAAACGCTTGCGGCGTTATTAATTACTTTTTGTGCCGTCTTTGCCGCCTGTTCGAGTGCAAAGAATATTTCGGCCGGATCGGTACATTTAAAAGACGGAGTATATACACAGTCTGCGCAGGGACATAACGGACCTGTCACCTTACAAATAACGGTAAAAGACGGACGTTTTTTTGCGGTTGAAGTTATACAATCGGCGGAAACGGCCGGAATCGGAAGCAAAGTCATCTCTCTTATGAGCAATGCGGCAGTCGCTTCCAATTCGGTCAATATCGACGGAATAAGCGGAGCAACCATAACATCGGGTTGTGTTAAACGTATATTAAAAGAAACCGCAAAAGAAGCCGGTGCATCCGATAAGCAAATTGCTTCAATGCCGGCCGTACAAACTCAAGCCGCCGCTGCAAAGAAAGAATACACCTATGATCTTGTTATTGTCGGTGCCGGAGGCGCGGGATTAACTGCCGCGATTACGGCAAGCGAAAAAGGTGCAAAGGTCGCGGTTTTGGAAAAAAACGGTTTTGTCGGCGGCAACACTCTGGTATCCGGCGGCGGTCTGAATGTTCCGGGTTCCGATTTACAACAAAAAAAAGGCATTACCGACTCACCCGAAAAATATGCGGCGGATACCCTTAAAGGCGGCGACAATAAAAACAACACCGCTCTTGTATCGATTATGGCCGAAAACGCTTTGGCATCATATGAATGGCTGCGTGACAATATAAAAGTCGGATTTATCCAAGACCGCGTTCAGCAGTTCGGCGGACATTCGGTTCCGAGGGCATGCATTCCTCAAGGAAATTCGGGCTATGGACTTACCGAGCCTTTATTGAAAAGATGCGAAGAATTAAACGTGGATATTTTTTACAATACAAAAGCTGTAAAACTATTACAAAACAAAGATGTCATCAGCGGAGTAAAAGCCGAAAACAAAGGGAAAACCGTCACCTTTAAGGCTTCCAAGGGAGTTATTTTGGCAACAGGCGGATTCGGAGCAAACATCGCCATGCGCGAAGAATACAATCCCGAATACGGAAAAAAATATAAAACAACCTGTTTAAAAGCCTCTCAGGGCGACGGCATTCTTATGGCTAAAGAAGCCGGTGCACAGCTCATTGACATGGAATACATACAGGTATATCCCACATGTAATCCCTTAACCGGCATTATATCGTATGTTGCAAACTCCAGATTCGACGGTGCCGTGCTGGTCAATAAAGAAGGCAAGCGCTTTACAAATGAAGGCGGACGGCGCGACGTTATTTCTCAAGGTATTCTTTCTCAAACGGATGCTTGCGCATATCTGGTATGGGGTAATGAAATCGAATCGATCGGGAAGATGACCGAACTTCACGCTAACGAATACGCAAACATGGAAAAGAATAAATTGATTGTAAAAGCGGACACCTTAAAAGAAGCGGCCGCCTTTTTCGGCATTGATGAAAAAACATTCAGTGCCGAAATCGAAAAATTCAATACTTTCGTTTCAAATAAACAAGATACCGATTTTAATAAAACGGGAGCTTTACGCAAAATTGAAACGGGACCGTTTTTTATTCAAAAAGTATCGCCCGCTACCCATCACACAATGGGAGGTCTTGCAATTAATGAAAAAGCTCAGGTAAAATCGACAAACGGCGGTTTTATCAAAGGGCTGTATGCCGCAGGAGAAGTTACCGGCGGTATTCACGGTACAAACAGATTGGGCGGTAATGCAATAACCGATATTATCACCTTCGGCCGCATTGCAGGACAAAACGCCGCGGAATAAAAATCAACGGTTTTCGAAACGCAAAAGTTTGTTTCCGAAAAGAACAAAAAAAGCCGAAGGTAAAGGATTTTAAATCGATCCCTTGCCTTACGGCTTTTTTTTGTATATAATTAAAATGCTTCTTATGAGTCAAACAATTCAAGCTTTTTTAGGAATTATTTTACAGGCATTCCCTTTTTTAATTACAGGTGTACTTTTATCCTCTCTGATAGGAATGTTTGTGTCGCGCCGCTTTATAGAGCGGTATTTTCCGAAAAACATTGCAGGCGGTATTGTATTCGCCTTAATCGGAGGATTTTGCCTTCCCGTTTGCGACTGCGTTTCGATTCCCGTATTCCGCTCGCTCGTAAAAAAAGGTATTCCGCTCACATCGGCAATTGTTTTTATGTGCGCATCGCCGGTTATCAATCCCGTGGTTATTCTTTCCACCTATTACGCTTTCGGCGGCAATATGCGTATTGTTGCGGCGCGGGTATCGTTGGGCATTGTCTGTGCGGTGCTGACAGGCTTATCTTTTTTGATTAAAAAATCGCACAATCCGCTCAAAAACGAAGCAGGGGAAACTTTTCATGCCGCCTCTTCCCATGCCGAAAGCTCTACACACAGTACCTGTTCATGCTGCGCGCACAACCCGGAGTCCCATACGGAAACGCATCACGCAGGAGCTTTCGATACGTTCGTTCATTTTTTGGAGCATTCGAGGCGCGAGTTTTTTGAAGTCGGTTCCTATCTTATAATCGGGGCGGCGCTTTCTGCGGCCTTTCAAACGCTCGGCGGCAAGCTTCCCTTGGTTGCGGGCAGCACGGGTAAAGCGCTTTCTTTATTCATTATGATGAGTTTTGCCTTTTTGCTTTCGCTTTGTTCTTCCTCGGATGCGGTTATAGGCCGAACCTTTATGCCGCGCTTTTCAATCGGGTCCGTTATGGGCTTCCTCGTTTTCGGTCCGATGATGGATATTAAAAACATGCTTATGCTTTCAAGCGGCTTTACGAAAAGCTTTACATTCCGCCTTGTTATATCGTCCTTTACGATTTGTTATCTTGTTATGCTCGGCGCAATGTTTTCGGGTTTGGAGGCTTTGCTGTGACTAAAAAAGAACGCATACAGCTTTATATTGAAGCAGCAGCCTGCGCCGTATTCGGCTTTTTTATTCTAAAATCCGCTGTCGAAGGCGGCTATCTTTTATACGTTACACCGCGCATAAAACCCTGGCTCATATTTACTGCGGTGATTATGTTTTTGTGGAGTTTTTCGGCATTTAAAAGTTCGGCGGAATCGCATTATCCGCTTTCGCCGGCATCGGTTTTTGTATTGCTCATTCCGCTTGTACTTATGCTGCTGCCGCTTGAAAAAACCGGTATAGATAAATTATCGTTTGCAGGCTCTCCCGCTTTTTCAGCGCGCTCGGCTCCGCCCGCCCTTGCCGAAACAATGAATCCGTTTTTAAATCCTCCGGCAGAAAACAAGGGCTTTTCCGTGCAAAAAAAGGAAATCGACGAGGACGCTCTTTTACAAAAGACGCCCAAGTCCTATACAAAACTGAAAGGGTATGATGCCGAAAACCGCAGTATCAGCGCGGACAATGAAGACTTTTTGGATTGGACGGATGCCGTATATAAGTACCCCGCAGACTTTGACGGCTGGCATATCGAAATTACCGGTATGATTTTTTATGACAGTCAATTTATGAACGAAAACGAATTTATTCCCGCCCGCCTTCTTATGGTGTGCTGTGCCGCAGACCTTGTACCCTACGGTCTTATTTGCCGGTACGATAACGCTCATAATTTGGAAAAAGGAAAATGGGTAACCGTGAACGGCACCCTTTCCGTCGGCTCTTACCACGGAAATCCCGAACCGCAAATCCTTGTCGAATCGATTACTCAGGCGGAACACGCTGAAGAATACGTTTATCCGAGCCGTTAGCCGATAATACTTGGGCGATAGCTCACAGGCGTACCGTCAAAACACGCGTCCGTTTTGCCCGGCTACAAGCCCGGCTATAAGCCCGGTTTCCCCGCTTGACAGGGACATTTTTCGGGCGCATACTGTGTATATGAACAACAGCAAATCGGTAGAAAAACTTCAAAGAATTATAGACGAAAGCTCTTCGGTCGTGTTTTTCGGCGGCGCGGGCGTTTCAACCGAAAGCGGAATTCCCGACTTCCGCAGTACCGACGGCTTGTACAATCAACAGTGGCAATATCCGCCCGAAACGATTTTAAGCCGCAGTTTTTTTTATGCACAAACCGCCGAATTCTACCGCTTTTACCGCGTAAAAATCATCGTTCAGGGCGCAAAACCGAACCCCGCGCATATAAAACTTGCCGAACTCGAAAAAGCGGGCAAGGTTAAGGCGGTTATCACTCAAAACATAGACGGTCTTCATCAGGCGGCGGGAAGCAAAACCGTATACGAACTTCACGGAAGCATTTTACGCAATTACTGCGAAAACTGCCGCACCTTTTATTCGCTCGATGATATTATAGAAAACACGGGAACAGACGGCATTCCGCGCTGCACCGAAACCGCAGGCTGCGCGGGAGTTATCAAGCCGGATGTCGTTCTCTACGAAGAAAGCTTAAACACCGACGTGCTTACCAAAAGCATTGAAGCAATCCAAAACGCCGACACACTCATCATAGGCGGAACTTCACTCGCCGTCTATCCTGCAGCCTCCCTTATTCACTACTTTAGAGGCAGACACCTTGTCCTTGTAAACAAGGGCGAAACCTCCGCCGACACAAGAGCCGACTTGCTTATACGCGAGCCAATCGGACAGGTATTCGAGCGGCTTCGGGTGTAGGAAGAAGGGAGGCTTTTTCCGTAAAAATAAAACATTGACGAGGCTGTCTAAAAACTTCGATTTTTAAAAGTATCCTAAATATTCGAACTATTAAAGTTGACAATTTTTCTTAACTTTTTATAGGAGACATGATAGAATGACAATAACGATAATAGCAACGCTTATGCTGATGGTGTTTTATTTTCTTTTACTGTATGGAGGAGTGGCTTTTGTTCAAGACAAAAAGTTTTTTTCTTCGGCTCCAAAAGAAGTTTACGATGCCGTTCCCGACAGAAAAGAAAGATTCCGCGGTGCCCATATAATCGGCTGGATTATAATTGCATGTGCTCTTCTTATTTTTTTGAGTGCATTTATCCTTGGAGCATGGAACGGAATTCATAAAGATTTTTATTTTATTCAGTTCTTTATACGATTTTTAATTATGCTTTATGGAATGGAAACGTTCGACATTGTGTTTTTCGATTGGGTTCTCCTCTGCCATTCGAATTTCTTCCCTCATTTTTATCCTGAAGTTAAGGATATCGTAGGCCCTCATTTGTTCGGATACAATTGGAAAACTCATGTTATGCATTACATTATATATATTCCGATTTGCGCCGCACTCGCATGGATATGTACTTTGTTTTAGAAACTCTTTGTTAATTTAGAGTTGTACAATATTCTGGGGCATAAGGAAAACCGGCATGACAATTAAAGAAATACAAACTGAAATCGACGAAACAAAAGCGGATATCGGTTATTTTATAAAGCTGTACAAAACGGAGCATACGGCCGGTTGTTACGAAAATTGGAACTGTAAAGATGTTGTCGCTCATATTCTTGAGTGGATTATCTTTTCAAAAGATAAATTACAGGCTATCGCTTATAACCGGCACTTTGAAGAAATCCGTGATATTAATGCGTTTAACAGACAAAATTGGATAAAAAATAAAGACAAACATATCGGTGAATTAAAAAAGAGTATAATGTTCGAGCTTGATGAATATAACAAAACCGTATCGCTCTATTCGCAGACCGATTTACAAAAAAAAGATTTACCGACGGGTTTTTCATTCGAATTGTGGCGTTACATGATTATGGACACCGTTACGCATCCTGTTTTGCATATGTTGTATTATATGTTAAAAACAAAAAAATATGAGCAGTTTGTTTCATTATGCAAAAAACGGCACAAAACCTTTTATCATTATTCAAACGGAAATCCCGATGTATATTTCTTTGACGACTACATTGAAGACAAACTCGAATTTAGTCAAAACCTACAAGCATTAGCTTTACTGTATACAAGCAACGATATGATAAACATAATCTTAAAAGCTAACAACTGAAAGTTGAAACCAGCCGTTCCGTTTTTTCATTCTATCTTGTGAACCCGTAATAATTGTGATATATTTATTTCAGAGGGTTTTATGAAAAAAGTATTGTCCATATTTTTTATTATACTCATGATTGCCGTAGCCGGCTCTGCGCAATCTCTTATTGAAGCGGCAAAAGCCCGGGATTACAGACTTTTTGAAAAGGCGGTAAAAAGCGGAGCGAACCTGAATGAAACCGATGAGCACGGAATGAATGTCCAAGTATCGCTCGCCTATTTTTCTCCCGAAGAATTTAAAAAAGCCTGCACGCTTTTGCATAAAAAAGGCTTTGATTTTGATAAGCCCGCAGCAAATAACATATCCCTGCTCTATCTTCTTGCCTACTCATGTTCCCATGAAAAAATACAAACCTTACTCAAATATAAGGTGGATGTAAACCGCAAAAATGATGTTACGGGACTCAAGCCGATCGATGCAACTCAATTCAGTACCTTTAAGTTTTATTCGGATCAGATAATTCCCCCAAAAGCCTTCGCAAACGCCGAAAAAACCAGGCAGCTGCTTTTAAAGCACGGTTCCCAAGAGTTTAAATATGCGGACTTAAGCTTCGGCAATGTCGGTAATTTCTTTTTTTGTATAGTAAATATGATTGTTGTTTACTATCCTTTTGTGCAGCCCGACATGCTAAACTCGCAAGAGCTGTTTGATTTTTCCGAAGTGAACGGACAGCCTCAGGCAGCGGTGAAAAAAGAAAGCTTGATTGAATTATTTGCAAGCATGAATTTAAATGTTGAAATCAATTCGTACACCGATAAAAACGAAATCTTACGGCAGCTGATCGATACGGAACTTTCGGAAGATACCTATATGCTTATGGCTCAAACCGGCAACAGCCCCCTTGCTCCCTACCAATGGGTAGACATCAACGGAGGCAACTACGGTACAAATCCGGATTTTGACCAACCGTTAAAGGTCTCCAATCCCGACGACTTATATCAATTTGTCGAATTCAAGGTGCAGGATATCAGCCAATTACTTACATTCAAAATAAAACAAGCCGAACGGCAAGCTCCCGTTAATTAAGG
>CAUURR010000030.1:0-14377 GCA_963547555.1 uncultured Treponema sp.
ACAGCCGCTATACTTTTTTCATAAAAAAAAGTATACTGCTCATATATGGAGAAAAGTTATGGCTGTATCGATTTGTTTGCATAACGGAACGCTTATCACGGGATTTTCCAAAATGGAAAATTGCGCCGTTTTGATTGAAGACGGAAAGATTGCCGATGTTTTTTCGGAACGGCGGTTTTTACAAAAAAAATTTGATCCTTCCGTCAGGATATTTGACGTGGAAGAGTCATACATTGCTCCCGGATTTATCGACACGCACATACACGGTTTTAAGGGGCACGGTACCGACAACTGTTCTGCAGAAGCAATGATTGAAATGTCAAAAGATTTGGCGCAGTACGGTGTTACCGCTTTTAATCCTACCCTCTATCCCGCCCCCGAAGAGGATATGATGCACAGCATTAAAGAAATCGTCAAAGCGATGGGAAACGAAAGCGGAGCAAATATAATGGGGATTCACATGGAAGGCCCCTTTATTTCTCCGAATAAGCTGGGCGTTCAAAGACCGGAAACCGTACGGGAAGTCGATATGGATCTTATGGAGCGCTTGTGGCAGACTTCGGAAGGGCACATCGTCAATATGACGGTCGCACCGGAACTGAAGGGAATGCGCCGCCTTGCCCTCTACGGTCTTGAACGGGGCATTATCATGCAGGCGGGGCATACGAATGCCGAATATCAAAATATGGTTGAAGGTATGCAGGCCGGTATTTTGCACTCTACCCACCTGTTTAATGCGATGAGCCAGCTGCATCACCGCAACCCCGGAGCCGTCGGAGCCGTTCTTATTCATCCTGAAATGTCCTGTGAAATCATTGCGGACGGGGTTCACGTCCACCCAGATTTGTTCAAACTGCTTGCCCGCGATAAGCCGCTGGAAAAAATTCTTCTTGTTACCGACGGTCTTACTCCCACCGAGCAGGAAAAAGGCCCGCTTATTGCAAACGGAGAAGAAGTAGTCTATGAGGGAGGTTGTTTTCACCGTGCGACGGACGGCGTTATTGCAGGCTCTTCTTTAACGATGATAAAGGGTGTAAAAAACCTCGTTAAATTCGGTTTTTCAGTTTCCGATGCGGTGCGGGCGGCATCTTCGACACCTGCCACCGTTATGCGGTATAATAAAAAAGGAATGCTTATTCCCGGCTACGATGCGGACATTGTCGTATTCGATAAACAATTCAATATCCTCGCCTCGATTATCGGCGGTGTTTTTAAAAAGAATTTACTGTAATCAGGAGGAATTATGAGAGTCGTTATACAAAACGATTATGAGCGCTGCTCGGAATGGGCGGCAAATCACATTGCCAAGGCGATTATCGATTATGCGCCGACGGCGAAAAAGCCCTTTGTACTCGGACTTCCCACCGGCAGCACCCCGTTGGGAACCTACAAAAAACTTATCGAATTGAATAAAGCGGGCAAGGTCAGCTTTGAACACGTGGTAACATTCAATATGGATGAATATGTAGGACTGCCTGCCGACCATCCGCAAAGTTATCACTATTTTATGTGGGAAAACTTTTTTAAACACATAAATATAAAAAAAGAAAACGTGCACATTTTGAACGGTATGGCAGGCGATTTACAAGCCGAATGTGCCGCATACGAAAAAGCGATTGCCGACTTGGGCGGAATCAATCTCTTTTTAGGCGGAGTCGGCGTTGACGGACACCTTGCCTTTAATGAACCCGGCTCTTCTTTAGGCTCGCGTACACGTGTAAAATCTTTAACCCGCGATACGATTATCGTAAACTCGCGCTTTTTCGGCGGAGACGTCAATCAAGTACCCGGAACGGCTTTAACCGTCGGAGTCGGAACCGTTACGTCGGCTAAAGAAGTGCTTGTACTGATTTGCGGCCACAACAAAGCACGAGCCCTTGCCCATGCGGTTGAACGCGGCATAAGCCAAATGTGGACTATCAGCGTTCTGCAAATGCACCCAAAGGCTGTTATCGTCTGCGATGAAGACGCAACCGATGAATTGAAAGTCGGAACGGTAAAGTATTTTAAGGATATAGAATCCGCGAATATGGACAATTCTTTATAAAACCGCTGTATGCGGCTTGCCCGTGGCGGTTTCAGCCGACGCGGGTTACGCACAAATAAAAAAGGGTGTCTAAAAGGCAAACAGCTTTTCAGGCACCCTTTTTTTACACCGCCGAAATGTCGGCAGTCTATGTATAATTGCAGTTAGTCTCCCCAGCCTACACTCAGTTTTACGGGAGCCTTTCCGTTATCGTCGCCGACGGAAATTGCAGCTTGAACGGCGGCAACGGCAGCGGGAACAGCCGCCGCACTTACTTCAGCCGCACTGGGGGCAATCGCGAGGGGGCTTGCACTCAAGGCTGCATCCATGTTGAACTGCTGGGGTGCAGTTACCTCACCGCTTGCAGCGACCGCAATACCGGAACCTTTTACAACCTCAATTGCCGGAGCACCGGTATTTTCAGCTTCACGAGGGATTACCGCCCATACGCCGCTGGTACTTTCCAGCATGCCGAAAGCATCAATCGTACCCGCCGTACCGCGTACCGAAGCGGTTGCAACGGGGCTTTTTACCGTAAAGCCGACACGCTTGTTTTCGGCAGCTTTAACATCGGCTTTTATCGAACCGGCATCGAGATACACCTTTGAAACATCTTTTCCGGGCCGTTCGCTCAATTCCTGTACCGTCAGACGGCTTAAAGGTTGAACGGTAATCTTCGACTTACCGATTGCCAAAACCGCCTGTGATTTAAAACCGGTTGAAATAACGGTTCCTTCCGCAATTCTTGCACCTTCTTTCATCAGCTCCCAGCCGTTTACCGTTTGCATTTCCGCTTTACCCAAAACGGATACAACCGTTGCATCCAAGGCGAATACGGGAACAAAAAGAACAAGCAAAACAAAAAATACACAAATCTTTTTCATCATAACCTCCTAAAAAATGCCGAAACATTTGCGCTTCAAGCACTGTATATAAAATGTAGGGCTGTCAAAAAACTTCCCCTTTCAAACAGTCTCCTTATTTTGATTGCGATATCTAAAAAGCAATCGGTTTTTTAGACATCCCTTTTACTGCCTTAGAAAGAATAAAGCAACTTTACCGTTGCAAGCGTATACGGCGCTTTCTTTTTATCAAAATCGGTAAAAAACTGACCGGCCGATACGGAAAGCTGCAAATCGCTGAATATATGCCAACGTATTGCCGTTTGCCATTGCACTCCTATAAAGCCCTTTGCCGCGGATGCATTCATAACATTAAAAAATGCGTCCGCATTTAAAGTCCATAAAAGCGAGGAATGCGGTTTAAATGAACCGGTAAGCCCCGTTTTTACATTACCCGCATAGGAGAGCGAACCGCTCAAGTTCGCAGGGATAATACTGAGCGATTTAAAATCACCGATATTTTTTGTCTTTTCGGAGCCCGTTTTTCCGGTAGCAAAAACCGTATTCCACGACAAAAATGACGACATAAAGGGCAGATAAGCTGTCAACTCAAAGCGCGATAAATTTGAAAACAAAAAAGAATCCTTTCGGGGCATCTCAAAGGCGGCTGTTGAAGAAACCGCATAAAACAAAGAACCGTATATAGGCCCGTTCAGCGCTGCGGTTGTAAATACTACGGGAACGGTTTGCCCTCCGAATCCCGATATTTCGCAGGAAAGCGTTTGTTGTTTAAAAAGCCGGGGAAAGCTCATAAAAAAACTGCCGATAACGATATTCGCTGCCGGTTGATACAACAGTTGTCCCGTGCTGAACTGCGATACATTCATAGGCGCGGTATACGAGTTAAGTAAGCCCGTATAGCCTCCGTAGAGCTTTGATTCAAACCTGCTCGAACTTGTACGCAATTCAATACCGTCGGCATTTTGTGCAACCACAAAGCCCGATAAATCCGATATGCCGTAGCGCCCCATATTTAACGTAAATTTTGCTTCGGGTTCGTTTACGGTTATACTCAATTTACACAAACTGATATCCAACAGGTGCGTTATTTCTTTTGTTTCATTTGCGTACTTAAAATCGTAAAAACCTTCAGCCGTAAAATAAGAATCTTTAAGAGGAAACGGAATGCGCATCCATAAGGTCAGTCTGTCCGACTGGGTAATTTTTTTTATAAGATCGGCATTGGCGGTCCCCTTAATACCGACATCGGCGGAAACAAATCCGCCCCAGTCAAACGCACTGAGAGGAAGCGCGAACAAAATGCAAACAAAAAGAACCGAAATAATCAAACGTATTTTTTTTGTCATTTTGATTTCCCTTTAACATTTTGTTTTGATTTTTCTTTGGCATTCCGGACTTCCGCCGCGACTGCACATTTACTCATAACATAAAGCATATCCCTGCCGGTTATGTATGCATCGGGATCCGTAAAGGGAGGAATACAACGCAATGCTTTCAGTTCGCGCAAAGCATAGCGCGGAGATTTAAATAAACGATAATTTAAGCTGCCGGGAATATTCCATACTCTCATACAAATGTAGGCAAAATCCTTAAAACACAAAGCCCCTTCGGTGTTTTTCAATTGGGGGAATTTTACAGCGGACTGTAATACGGACGCCGCATTATCAAGATTGACGGTATCCTGCTCCAAATCAAGATAGGCGGCGGCAAAATACGACACCTCGTTGAATGTAACGGTCTTTGAGTCAAGCATCTTTGTTATACTGTCGGAACTTTGTGCGGGAAGAGCAGAGCACAAAATCGACAAAAAAAGAATAAAAAATATGTTTTTTTGCATATTTACTCCTGCAAAGCTTCTCTATTATATGATATACTAAAAATCATGGAAAAGCAAGGAAAAGGTATATTTTTTTCACTTTTTATGCGCCCCGAACTCTTAATTTGTATAGGGGTTCTGCTGCTTACGGCATTGGGTTCGGTTACCGGCTTATTTGAAAAACTCGATTTGAGAATGTACGATGTTTTAATGTCGGTAAAACCGGCAACACCGGAACGCGATGATATTTTGATTGTTGCTATCGACGATGCTTCTATCGGTGAAATGGGAACATTCCCGTGGACGCGGGATATCCTTGCGGATGCACTCATCAGGATGCGCGAACTGGGGGCGGCGGGGGCGGTATTCGATATTGAATATGTTTCGCCTTCTCAGCACGGTATAGACCCCGTTGTTGAAAGCGCATTGCCGCAGCGCTTCAACGAATCCGAGCAAAATATCACCGGTCTTATACAGGATTTATCGGCAGCCGTTGCCCGCGGAGACTTGCCCCCCGCTTACGTACCGGAAACCGCCGAAGAACTGATTCAATCCTATGTAGCACCCGAATTTGCGGATTTGCAGGATGCGGTTGTCGGCAAACTTGCCCGTGATAACGATTTGTATTTTGCACAGGCAATCCATTTTTTCGGAAATACATGGCTTACCATCAATGCAGGGGATATGGGAATCAAGCTTTCCAAAGACCTTGAAGATTATGTACGCTCCAATATGCTTTTAAATAATGTAACCGCACCGGAAGGTCTTATCGCTCACGAAAACGATTTGTTTTTATCCCAACAGCAGTTGACCCGAAAAATGACGCCCGCCCTGCTTGTGCTTTTGGAACAGGCGCGCGGAGCCGGCTTTACAAACGTCGTTTTGGACTCGGACGGAACAAGACGGAGAATAGAACTCCTTCATGAAACCGAAGGCCAGTATATTCCCCAGCTGGTCTTTGCCCCGCTTTTGGAGATGCTGCAAACCGATACGCTTGTTCGTACTCCAAAAACTCTCATCGTCAAAAATGCGCTGTACCCCGGTGAAACAAACCGCGCCGACGTATCGATCCCCCTGGATAATCACGGCCGTATGCTTGTAAACTGGATACGTGACGATTTCCGCGACAGTTTTAAAAACGAATCAATGCTGTTTTTACATGACTTGGATAAAAAAGAAAAAACAATTGTATCGATTTTGCAAAACCTTGCCGGCTTCCGTTTGGGAAAAGACGGTAATATGCTTTCGTATTACGCGGCCGCGCAATATCTGATCGGTGTCTATGCCGACTTACAACAAACAAAGACGCTTTTATTGAAAGATACGTCAAAACCTTCGCGCGAAGATGAACGCTACACCGATTACTTTGAACGCCGCCGGGAGTTTTTTAAAGACTGCGCCGAATTAACCGATCCCTCGTATGAAAAAGAAATACTCGATGTGCTCGACGAAATTACGGATGATGAAAATGCGGCGGAAATCGGCGAGATAAAAGAGTCGGTGTCGGATAAGTTTGCCAAGCTTGCCTCGTATTTAAAGGAGTACAACAGCCTTTTTTCCGAACTTGAAAGTTTATACGCTAATGCGATCTGTATTATCGGACACACCGCAAGCAATTCCACCGACTTGGGAACAACTCCCTTTCACGGCCAATATCCGAACATCGGAACACACGCGAATGTCTTAAATACGATTTTAAACAAAACGTTTATCTATCCGCTGCCGTGGTATGCGGTATTTTCATTTTTTGCCGTACTGATTTTTATTATCGTATTGTTCGATAAACATATAAATATGGCAATGCTGAATATTATCGGCGCAAGCGGTATTTTGGCGGTACCGATAAGTGCAATAATTTTAATTCAATTCGGTATTTACACGCCCATAGTATCTCCTTTTTTAGCGGCGGCTTTGGTTTATATCGGGAACTCTCTTTACCGGTTCGCCTCGGCAGAAAAAGATAAAACCTTTTTGCGCCGCGCTTTTTCCACGTATCTGTCCGAAAAAGTTGTAGACGAAATCGTAAACGATCCGACGAAACTAACACTCGGCGGCGAAGAAAAAAATATTACCGCCCTGTTTACCGATATTAAAAGTTTTTCAACCCTTTCCGAAAAGGTTACGCCGGTTCAGCTTGTTAATATTTTGAACGAATACTTAACCGATTTGAGTAATATTATTTTGGAACATCAGGGTACAATCGATAAATATATCGGAGACGCCATCGTTTCGTTTTTCGGTGCGCCGATTACCGTTGAAGATCACGCATGGCAAGCCTGCGTTTCGGCAATCCGCATGAAACAGGCCGAAGTACTGCTGAACAACCGCTTGCAGGAAGCGGGCGGTCTTCCGATGCCCTTGCAAACCCGCGTCGGTATAAATACGGGCAATATGGTTGTAGGCAACATGGGCACCGATATGAAGATGAACTATACGATTATGGGTAACGACGTAAACCTTGCCGCCCGTTTGGAAGGGGTAAATAAAATGTACGGTTCCTGGGTACTCGCTTCCGAATCGACATGGGACGCCGCAAACGCAGGAGCAAAGGCGGGGACCCTCTTGGGACGCCGGTTGGACAGGGTTCGCGTTATGGGTATCGAAAAGCCCGTTCAACTGTACAATATTGTCGCGGTAAAGTCCGAAGCAAGCAACGAGCAAATAGAATGCGTAAAGGTTTTTCACGCCGGACTTGACCGCTATTTGCAAAAGGATTTTGAAGGAGCGCGCAAACTGTTTCAAACAGCCTCGCGCATTTTGCCCGGCGACGGCCCCTCGGAAGTGTTTGCTTCCCGCTGTACCGAATTTATAAAAACGGGCGTTGCGGAAGACTGGTCGGGCGTTTTAACGATGACAACAAAGTAACATATCTTTTTTTTCGATTTTACGGGACTGTCAAAAACAACCTGCTGTTGAAACAGTCCCGTTTTTTATTGTAAAAAAAGCGGTTTTTTATTATACTGGGGCTTACCGTTTTATTCGTGCGGAGGCTTTAATCCCCCGACGCTTTGCGTCGTAACAGGGGGTATTAAAGCCGACTGCAACCACCTTATAGAACACACAGTGCGAAACGTTGAGCACTGTGCGCCGATGCTCTGTGTCGGGGTGTTGATTGTGCGGATTTTTACTGCGGAGGTTTTATGCCCCTGTTTTTATTGACGGTTTCGGCCGTTATCTTTTTATGTGTCCTTTTGAATAAAGTCGCTTCAAAACTCGGCATTCCCATGCTGTTGGCCTTTATCGTTTTGGGAATGGTGTTCGGAACCGACGGACTTTTTAAAATCTCGTTCGACAATTATCCTTTTGCGGAAAAACTTTGTACGGCAGCCCTTATCTTTATTATGTTTTACGGCGGTTTCGGGACAAAATGGAGCGCGGCTAAACCGGTTGCCGTGCAGTCTTTTTTGTTGTCTACAATCGGGGTTGTGTTTACCGCTTTTTTTACCGCCGCATTTTGCTATTTTGTGCTGAAAGTTTCCATAGGCGAAAGCTTTTTAATCGGGGCGGTAACAAGCTCGACCGACGCCGCTTCGGTGTTTTATATTTTACGCTCAAAAAAATTGAACTTGCGTTACAACACCGCCTCTTTACTTGAAGCCGAAAGCGGAAGTAACGACCCGATGTCTTATATGCTTACGATTATTGCCCTATCGGTTTTGGAAGCGCAAAACGGCGGAACGGGCAAGGGAACGGCAGCCCTCATCTATTTGATTTTATCGCAGCTTCTCTACGGGGCGGCATTCGGTATTGCGGCGGGAAAGGCATCGGCCCTTATTTTGCGCAAATTTAAATTTGCCGACGCGGGATTCGACTCGGCCTTTGTTATAGGGGCGGCGGTTATCTCATATGCTCTGCCTTCTCTTATCGGCGGCAACGGCTACCTTTCGGCCTATATAGCGGGCATCATTCTCGGCAACAGCAATATACCGCATAAAAAAACTTTGGTGCATTTTTTCGACGGGATTACCGGCCTTGTGCAAATGTTCGTGTTTTTTTTGCTCGGACTCCTTGCTCTGCCCTCGTCGATTATCAACGTTTTACTGCCTTCAGCGGCAATTGCCGTTTTTTTAACCCTCGTTTCGCGCCCCCTTGCGGTTTTTTTGCTTTTAACCCCCTCGCGTTTTCCGGTAAATCAACAAGTTCTTGTATCATGGGCGGGACTGCGCGGAGCCGCCTCCATCGTTTTTGCGGTTATGGCGGTAAGCAGTGTCCGGGGAACGGGCGGCATATTGGAGCACGATTTATTCCACATCGTTTTTTGTATTGTTTTGTTTTCGATTTTGATACAGGGCAGTCTTTTACCGTTCGCGTCAAAAAAGCTGAATATGATAGACGACAGTACAAACGTCTTGCACACCTTTAACGACTATCCCGATGAAATACCGATTCGTTTTATTCAGGTAACCCAGCCTGAAGAACACCCGTGGAACGGCCGGGAAATAAAAGACCTCGTTCTGCCGCCCGAAACGATTTTGGTACTTATTTTACGCGAAGCAAAACGTATTATCCCGCGCGGAGGCACGGTGATTCAACACGGCGATATTTTAGTGCTCGCCGCACAAATGTTTGCAAATCAGACGCAGGGAGAAGAAGCGGGAGACGAACTTGCGGAACTGCCTTTGGGAAAAAGCCACGAATGGGTCGGGAAGACTCTGGCCGAAATCGCTTCGAAAGACACCTTTATCGTGCTTATAAAACGCGGAAGCCGCTTGATTATCCCCAAAGGAAGCAGCCGTCTTGCCGCAGGCGATGTACTGGTGGTGGAACACGCATCCTAATCGTTGGGGCGCAGGTAAAAGCGGCCGGAAACCTGCTTTGAGCGCACGACATTGATAAAGGCGGCAGGGTCAACCTGTTTGATTTTGGGTATGACGCGGCGCACTTCATCTCCCGATACAACCGAATAGACAAGGTCGCGCTCGGCATTGTTATAACAGCCGTAACCGTGAAAAACGGTTGCGCCGTGGTTGGTGTTTATTCTAATCACTTCAAAAACTTCATGGGTATGATTGGTTATCACAAAAAGGGTCATTTTTTGATAGCGGCGGTACAAATAATTCAATAATTGAGTTGTCGTAAACTGAAATAAAATCGAATACAGCGCTTTTTCCCAGCCGAACAGCCAGCCGGCAATACCCAAAATAACAATGTTTCCGGCAAGGATATAGTTCCATGCGTCGCGTCCGTATTTTTCGGAAATAAAGATGGCGATAAAATCGCTGCCGCCGCTGCTTGCCCCCGCGAACAGGCAAAAGCTGATTGCAAGCGCGTTTATACAGCCCCCGAATACGGCTGAAAGCAAAATGTCATCGGTTATGGAATAGGCGGGCAAAAAGTCGGTTAAAAGACCGGACAGTACAATCATCAAAACGGAATAGAGGGTATACCGTCTGCCGATAAAGCGGAAGCTGATAACTGCCGGAATTGCATTCAATGTAAAATTGATTAAACTGAAAGGGATTGAGATGCCGAAAAAATGAGAAAACGATTCCTGAATAAGAAGGGTTAAGCCGGTAAAGCCTCCAGGCAGCAAACCTCCCGCGTGTACAAGGGTTTTTATGTTGGCGGCAAAGATACAGGAGCCAAGCACAATCAATAATAAACGTTTTATATTGGCGGCGATATGCGATGCTTTGGATGCTTCATTCATAGTTTGTATAATCCTTGTGATATACGTTTCGGTTTTCAGCCGGCAAATTTGCCGAAAAAATCGAATAATTCGGGGTACCAGCGGGCGACAATTTCGTTTGTGCCGTTACACAATTCATGATTCGCCCCCTTGCACACAATCATGCGAGCCGAAGGAACAAGCTCTACAAAGCGGTTTTGACCGCCCAAAGATACGGTATCGTCTTTTTCGGCTTGAAACAACAGAATCGGTGTTGTGATTTTTTTAAGATTTTCTTTTTTGAAAATCCGCCGTATAGCTTTGAGCGATTCGTCGAGCCATGCATAGGTTCCGTTCCACGTTTGATAGCGCACTTCGGTTTTGCGTTTATTAAAATGATAAAAAAAGCGGTGCTCACTGCATATCGTTTTCTTATAATCGGCAAACACATAGTGCTCCGTAAACTCGCCGCGGCCCGCAACGAATTTTTCTCCCGCTCCGAACAGTCTGATAAACGTAAGCAAAATGCGGGCAGCGGTATTCGACATTCCGGGGATTTGAAGTTCAAACATGGGAGAAGAAAAAACCGCAGCCTTAAATACATCGGGGTGCTGCTGTAAAAAAAGAGCTGCAACGGCCCCGCCCATAGAGTGGGCAAATAAAAAAAGCGGAATTTCTTTATGCTGTGTTTTCGATAAATCGGCGGCAAGGGGGCGGGCGGCCTGTTCCACAACGGCATGGGCACAGTCGACGTATGTTTGAAAAGAACGTATATGCACCTTCGAGCTGTTTTTTGTCTCTCTACCCGAAAAGCCGTGTCCGAACTGGTCGAAGCGGCAGAGGGCATAGCCCTGTTTTAAAACATAGTAGGCAAACTCGTCGAACTTCGAGCAAAACTCGCAAAATCCGTGAAAAAGCACGATAAGACCGCGGCATTCTTTTTTTCCGTCGGCACCGGCAGGAAAATCTTCGGGTACAAAGGTTTCGCAATAGATTTCCCGTGCGCCCTGTGCCGTAATGCGGTGCGTTTTACGCAGTGTGTCCAAAAAAGGGACAACCTCGTTTTGCATTGTCCGCTCAAAATCCGTATCGTCTATCGGGTTAAATCCCGGATACGGGCGCGCACTTTCAAGTATTTTTTCTTTCATATATTTCCGCCTTTTTCTTAAAAATCCTGTTATAAGGTTGGAGCCGGTCAAAAGTAAGCGGCTTTGGGGACACTATTACCAGCCGCCGGAAGCACCGCCTCCGCCGAATCTTCCTCCACCGCCGGAAAAACCTCCGCCGAACCCTCCGCGGGTTCCCCCTGATGAGTACCGTGAAGCCCCTCCTGAGCAGCTTAACGACAATAAAGAAGAAGAAACAGCCGCCGCGGCTCTCCAAAGCCCCGAACCGCCTGAATAGCGTCCTCTTCGGTTCATGCCGGACATCATAATCATAAAAAATATCAATAAAACGACAACGGATAAAAGAGACCCGTTTTCCCTATCGTCTTCTGCGGCGGAAAGATTTTCGTCTATGACTGCCGCTTCGCCGAATGTTACGTTTTGCGCCATATGCTGAACCGCCGCCGCAACGCCTTTTCCGTAATCGCCGTTTTTAAAATGAGGCGCTATAAGGTTTCGGATAATCAAGCCGCACTGCATATCGGTCAATATGCCTTCAAGGCCGTAGCCGACTTCTATGCGGATTTTTTTTTCGGCGGCCGCGACAAGCAAAAGAACGCCGTTGTCTTTTCCCGCTTGACCGAGTTTCCATGATTCAACCGTCCGTATCGAAAAATCTTCGATGGGTTCGCCTTCAAGGCTCGGTACGGTTAAAACGGCGATTTGTATACCCGTATCGCGATTCAGCTTTTCCAAATAGTTTTCAATGATTTGAACGTCGCGCGATTCAAGCATTTTTGCATAATCGTTTACGGCAGCGCGCATCGGCGGAACATTCAGTGCAAAAAGATTAAAAGCCGAAAAGAAAAAAATCAAAGTGCCGGCAAAAAGGACAGCCGTGAACCGAAAGCGTTTTGAGGCGCTGTGCCGGTTTATAATCTTTTTTGTAAGGGCAATATTCATTCGCCGCCCTCCAATACAACAAGGCCGTTGTGCAGTTCGTCGGGATTGTCCGCAGACGGCGGAAAATGCTTTGCCAGTAAAACGCCGCACTCTTCTATCGTTTGCACAATCGCGGAAGCGGGCGCCGACAAAGTATGGGACGACTCTGATAAAGTATGGGCGGGCGAATCATCACCTGTGGCGGAACGGCTTGCGTGTACACCTTCGTTTTGTACCGATTTTAGAGTGCGTTTTGAAAATCCTGCCAAAAGCTTTGCGGCAAGGTTGTCCCATACGTCCTGTTCGATTTTTGACGAAATGCCGCGGTCGGCGATAATGAATACTTTTTTTTCCAAAAGGGAAATAAAAATTAAAATCCCCGAATGTTCGCGCGTATCGTATATGCCGCTTTCGGCAAAAAAGCGCATTGCGCGGCGGAACACCGCCGCATTTCTATAGGCGGCCGGCACAACCAAGCGGTCGATTGCAGGAACATTTGCAAAGCAAAACAAAAGAGCGGTGATTAAAAATATAAGGCTGCCGGCTAAAAGGGGCATAAACCGTTCGGGAAGGCTTCCCCAAAAAAAGAGCGCGGCAAAAGAAGACAGTTCCGGAAAAAAAGCCATAAACAAAGCAAAGGCGAGGGCCGCACAGGTAAGGGCGAAAAACAATTCCCAAAAAGAATAGGTATGGCTTGACGGCGTAATGGCCGCGACGATTTCTCCGCTTGTGTTTTTTTCCGCGCGCGCAACAGCCTTGCCGACTGCTTCGGCATCCTGTTCGCTTAAACCTGCGAGTTTTAAAACGCGCAGGCGATACTTACGTTCATCCATAAAAAAACCGTTTTAAAACGAAACCGCGGGAGCCGATGACGCTTTTTCGTCGGCGGTAAAATACGGCTTTTGCGTAAATCCGCTCATGCCGGCAATAATGTTTTGCGGGAACATGCGTATCGTGCGGTTGTACAGCTGCACTGCATCGTTGAACCGCTTGCGCTCGACACTGATGCGGTTTTCCGTTCCTTCAAGCTGATTTTGCAAAGACAAAAACTGCTCGTTCGCTTTTAATTCGGGATACTGTTCCGTTACGGACAAAAGTCGGCTCAGCGCCCCTCCCAAAGAATTTTGCGCTTCCTGAAAACGTTTAAATGCCTGCTCATCGGTCAATAAATCCGCAGGCATTTGCATAACGCCGCCGGCTTTGGCGCGCGCTTCACTTACATCGGTGAGTACCTGACTTTCGTGGGCGGCATAGCCCTTAACGGTCGCCACAAGGTTGGGAATTAAATCCAAACGGCGCTGATATTGATTTTCAACCTGCGCCCATTGCCCCTTGATTTGCTCTTCCATCGCGACAAAGGAATTATATGTTCCCGTATAAAAACTGCACGCACCGGCTGCAAAAAGCACGATTATGCCGACAATCACCAATGCGGTTACGGCGGATTTTTTCATAGTACCTCCACGTACTGCTTAAACTTCGACTTTTAAAATACTTAAAACATCATTCAAAAGCAAATTCAGTATATATTCCGTCTTTTGTATTTATCCTATCCTTTTTTTATGCTATTGTCAAACTGCGGAATTACACATTAACTATTAAAGATTCCTCGCCGCTAATATAAAAATGAAACCGCAAAGTCCGCGAAGAGCGAAAAGGTAAATTCAAGATATGTTAGTAAACCACCGTTAAAATTCCTTGCGCCCCTAGCGGTTAAATTAAATGAACCGCGAAGCCCGCAAGGAGCGCAAAGGTAAATTCAAGATATGTTAGTAAACCACCGTTAAAATTCCTTTGCGTTCTCTGCGCCCCTTGCGGTTAAACAAAAACATTGAAATCCCCACCAAACCATGCTATACTCTATACTGATGACAGATAAGCGCACCGATAACAGTTACACACTTTCTCATAACAAAACGCACAAAAGCGGTGCAAAGCACTTGACACACAATAACGCGCCCGACACAATTTTTAGCAACAAGCAACAAGCAACAAGCAACAAGCAACAAGCAACAA
>CAUURR010000031.1:0-14346 GCA_963547555.1 uncultured Treponema sp.
TTTCGCTTAATGTAAGACCGGGTACCGTGCACGCCCTTAAGGGAGAAAACGGCGCGGGAAAATCAACCCTTATGAAGTGTTTGTTCGGTATGTATCATCCGGACGGCGGAAGGGTTATCTTTAAAGGTAAAGAAGTTAAATTTCACGATGCAAAAGACGCTTTGGAGGCCGGTATTTCGATGATCCATCAGGAATTGTCGAATGTTCCGTACCGTACCGTAGCTCAAAATATTTGGCTCGGGCGGGAACCCGTGCGTGCGGGAAAACTGCCTTTTATAAATCACCGTAAAATGATTGAAGATACGGCGCATCTTTTAAAACAGCTTGATATGCCCATATCTCCTTCGGCAAAAATGGGGGATTTATCGATTTCGGCACAGCAAACCTGCGAAATTGCAAAAGCGGTTTCATACGGAGCTTCCGTTGTCGTAATGGACGAGCCTACTTCTTCTTTGTCGGAAAAAGAAGTTGAACATCTTTTTAGAATTGTAAACGATTTGCGCTCGCAGGGCGTTGCAGTTATATATATTTCACACCGCATGAACGAAATATTCCGTATTGCGGACGAAGTAACGGTTATGCGCGACGGAACAAAGGTCGGAACCTATCCTGCTTCGGAATTGAATGAAGACAAGCTTATCAATTTGATGATAGGCCGCGTTACTACCCAGCGTTTTCCGCCGGTTGAAACGGTTCCGGGTGAGGTGTGCTTGAAAGTCGAACATCTTTCTTCTCCGAACCCGCATTCCTTCCAGGATATCAGTTTCGATTTACGTAAATCCGAAATTTTAGGGATAGGCGGCTTGGTCGGTGCCCAGCGATCCGAGATGGTTGAAGCTCTGTTCGGTTTGCGCTCCGTAGTTGTCGGCGAAATAACCGTTAACGGCAAAAAAGTAAAAATCCGTTCGCCGCGCGATGCGATTAAAAACAAAATCGGTCTTATCACCGAAGACCGCCGCGGCACGGGTATTTTTCCCCTTTTATCGATTACAAAAAACACGGCGATTGCCGCCGTTGCGACGAATACCGAAAAAAAATATCTGAATAAGTTCCGCCTTATCCGCCATAATGAAGTGGAAAAAATGGCGACCGGTTTAAGTTTGCTGCTTAGGACAAAAACACCGTCAATGAATACGCAAATACAAAACCTCTCCGGCGGTAACCAGCAAAAGGTTATCGTAAGCCGCTGGCTTATGACTTTGCCTGATATTTTGATTATGGACGAACCCACACGCGGTATAGACGTCGGCGCAAAATACGAAATATACACGATTATGACGGAATTGGTAAAAGAAGGTAAATCGATTATCATGGTGTCTTCGGAAATGCCCGAACTTATCGGTATGTCGCAGCGTATTGCGGTTTTGTGTAACGGACGGTTGACCGGTATTTTGGACAAAAAAGATGCCGATCAGGAATCGATTATGCGTTTGGCTACAAAGTTTTCCGATTAAGGAAAACCGAATATCCCGTTTTTATTAAGGAGAACTGTTATGGAAAAAATAGTAATAAACCGCCGTACATTAAAAGAATTCGGCAGTAAATATACGAATTACATTACTTTCGTAGTGCTTTTTATCGTATTGGGCATTTTAACGAAAGGCGGCTCGATGGAAGTCGCATCGCTTCAAAACCTGGTGATTGCCGAAGCGGTCAGAGCTTTTGCGGCCTTGGGTGTGGGTATGATTATCATTACCCGCGGTATCGACCTTTCAATCGGTTTTATGGTATGTCTTACAACCAGTATCGCCGCATCTTTTTCGCAAAACCCCGATTACAGTTCGGCTATGTATCCGGGTATCGACTTTCCGCTGTTTTTGCCCATTGTTGCGGCAATGCTCGTAGGTTTGTTGTTCGGTGCCTTTAACGGAACCTTGGTTGCGTATGCAAAACTTCCGCCCTTTATCGCAACGCTGGGTACAATGTCGTTGGCGCGCGGTCTTCAGCTCATCTATACGCAGGCGAAAGTTGTCGGAAGCGTAAAAGACAGCTATAAGCATATTGCACAGGGTTTTATCGGGCCGATTCCGAACCTCGTTATCTATGTGGCGGTCGCTTCGTTTTTGGTGTGGCTTATACTCAAGCATACGCGGCTGGGTGCAAACTTTTATGCAATCGGCGGAAACCCGCAGGCGGCCCGCGTTGCCGGTATCAATGTTGAAGCGAATCTGGTGATCGTATACGCTTTGGCAGGTTTATTGTACGGTGTCGCAGGCGTTTTACAGTCTTCACGCCTCGGTCTTGCAAACTCGCTTACCGGTCAGGGTATGGAACTTGATGCTATTGCGGCGGTTACGGTCGGCGGTGTTTCACAGTCCGGCGGTGTCGGAACGATGGGCGGTATGATTGTCGGTGTATTGACGATGGGTATTATCAACTACGGTATGACCTATTTGAGTATCGACTCCTATTACCAGCTGTTGGTAAAAGGTACGATTATCATTATCGCCGTTTATTTCGATATGCGCAAAAACGCGCGCAAAGCGTAAGTTCGATAATTCGGTTTAATAATTGTAACTGAAGGATTTTAAAACGGGAAGATACGGAAGTGGTTACGATAAAGGATGTTGCTCAGGATGCAGGCGTTTCAACCGCAACGGTGTCGCGTGTATTGAATAAAGATGCAAAGGTTTCCGATGAAAAACGCAAAGCCGTAAACACTTCCATTGCCCGTTTAAAATACCGCCTGTATCCGGCCGCGCGCAGTTTAAAAATGGGAAAAAGTAAAACAATCGGGGTAATAGCTCCCGAATTGTCGAACTATTTTTTTATGTTTTTATGCGAGTGTGTAGAAAAGGTATTGCGCCAAGCCGGATATTCGATGATTTTGTGCTGTTCAAACGATTCGGTTGAAGTTGAAAAAAAACGGCTCGATTATCTTGCCGGTCAATTTGTCGACGGCATTATCGCCATTCCCGTCAGTCCCGTATACAGTCATTTTAAGCGCGTGCACAAAGATATTCCTCTTGTTTTGGTTGACCGGAATTTCAGCGGTTTGTCTACCGACTGCGTATTGGTTGATAACAGCGGCGGAAGCCGTGAAGCCGTTTCCGCTCTTATTACCGACGGCTTTAAACGGATAGCCTTTATCGGCGGGGATGCCGATTCTATGACCAGTCACGAACGCTTTGACGGATATTCACAGGCTTTGCATAAGGCAGGCTGTGAAATTGATGATAATCTTGTTGTGCAGACAGGGATGAATTTGGAGGGCGGCTATAAAGCTATGGATTCCATGTTGTCTCTCCCTTTACCGCCCGATGCGTATTTTTGCGTCAACCTTATGGTAACCTTGGGGGCTGCAAAGCGGGTTATGGAAGAAAGCGAATCCGTGCAAAAAAAAATAGTATTTGCCGCTTTTGACGATATATACTATTCTTCGCTTATTTCGTGGTGCCGCTACTTTGTCGCCCAGCCCATGCAGGACATCGGTACCAAGGCTGCTGAATTGATGATTGAACGGATTTGTAATCCCGAAAGGGAATATTGTGAAATACGATTGCCTACAACGCTGATTCGGCGTTGAAGGTTTCGCATTATAGGGTTTCGGTGCCGCCGCGGATCGTTGCCGGCGCGGTTCCGATGCCGAATTGACTTGCCGCAGGAGGTATATATATGGCAAAAAGCAGACTTATCGGGGAATATCCTATTATAGGTATTCGCCCCACTATCGACGGAAGACAGGGACCGCTTAATGTTCGCGCCGCTCTTGAAGAGCAGACAATGAACATGGCAAAGGCGGCTGCAAAGCTTTTTAAAAAGCATGTACGCTATACAAACGGCGAGCCCGTTAAAGTTATTATTGCCGATACAACTATCGGGCGCGTTGCTGAAGCGGCTGCCTGCGCCGAAAAGTTTAAAAAAGCCGGCGTAGATATCACCTTAACCGTAACGCCGTGCTGGTGCTACGGCTCGGAAACCATGGATATGGATCCGATGACTATCAAAGCCGTATGGGGCTTTAACGGAACGGAACGCCCCGGTGCCGTATATTTGGCCGCCGTTTTGGCAGGTCATGCGCAAAAAGGATTACCCGCATTCGGTATTTACGGACACGACGTTCAGGAAGCCGATGCAAAAGATGTTCCCGCCGACGTACAGGAAAAGCTTGTGCGCTTTGCCCGTTCCGCTGTCGCCGCCGCCACTATGCGCGGAAAATCCTATTTGCAGATAGGTTCAATCTGTATGGGTATTGCAGGCTCCATTATCGATCCTTCGTTTTTTGAAAGCTATCTGGGAATGCGCGTCGAATCCGTTGACGAAGTGGAAATTATCCGCCGCATGACCGAAGGTGTCTACGACAAAAAAGAATACGAAAAAGCCCTCGCATGGACAAAAAAATACTGCCCCGAAGGCATCGATATGAATCCGGCCAACATGAAAAAATCGGATAAAGAAAAAGCCGAGTCCTGGGAATTCATCGTCAAGATGATGTGTATCATCAAAGATTTGTACAACGGCAATCAAAACCTGCCCGAAGGCTGCTCCGAAGAAAAGGTCGGACACAATGCGATTGTCGGCGGTTTCCAGGGACAGCGTCAGTGGACGGACTTTTATCCGAACTGCGATTTCCCCGAAGCGTTACTTAACTCGTCGTTCGACTGGAACGGCGCGCGCGAGCCCTATGTTTTGGCAACCGAAAACGATACCTTAAACGGTGTTTCCATGTTGTTCGGAAAACTGCTTACCGGCCGCGCTCAAATCTTCTCCGACGTGCGTACCTACTGGAGCGCCGACGCGGTTAAAAAAGCTGCCGGCTACGAATTGGAAGGTGTTGCAAAAGACGCGGGCGGCTTTTTGCACCTTATCAACTCCGGTGCAACCTGCTTGGACGCAAGCGCCGAAATGAAAGACGCAAAAGGAAAGCGCGTTATGAAGCCTTTCTGGGAAGTTACCGAAGAAGATCAAAAAGCCTGTCTTAAAGCGACCACCTGGTGCGCGGCGGATTTCGGCTATTTCCGCGGCGGCGGTTTTTCCTCTCGCTTTGTAACGAATGCCGAAATGCCCGTAACGATGACCCGCTTGAACATCGTAAAAGGCTTAGGCCCCGTTATTCAAATCGCCGAAGGCTGGACAGTCCTCTTGCCGGATGAAGTAACCGATAAGCTGTGGCTGCGCACAAACTACACCTGGCCCTGTACCTGGTTTGCCCCGCGTATTACGGGCAAGGGTGCCTTTACTTCCGCTTATGATGTAATGAACAACTGGGGTGCAAATCACGGCGCCATCAGCTACGGACATATCGGTGCGGATTTAATTACGCTTTGTTCGATTTTGCGCATTCCCGTGTGTATGCACAACGTGCCGGAAGACAAGGTGTTCCGCCCCGCCGCATGGAACGCATTCGGTATGGATAAGGAAGGTCAGGATTACCGCGCGTGTAAGGCTTACGGCCCCATGTACGGACAGTACTGAAAAAGTCTGAAAGGAGTGAAACCGGCTGAAAAGTAACAGACTTTCAGACCGGTTTCGCCTGTTGCTGCCGGGTTGTCAAAAAGCTTATGCCTTTTTGACAACCCATTTTTTTTAGAATTCAACCGCGTTTATTTAAGTCTGTCGTTTATTTAAGTCTGATTGACAACTTTTTAGAATTTAACGGCTTTGATTCCCTTTACGGTATAGGTATAGTTTTGTTCATTGATTTCAAAGTTCAGCTCGTCGCCTTCTTTTGCGTTCATTAAGGCGTTGCCGAAAGGAGACATATACGAAATGATTTTGTTGTCGGGGTCGGATTCCCAAGGACCCAAAATCGTGTACTCTTCTTCTTCGCCGCTTTCTTTGTTGTATAAAAAGACCGTATTACCGAACGAAACGCGGGCGGTTGTAATGGTTGACGGATCGAATACCTGTGCGCGGTCGAGTTCATCCTGCAAGCGGGATGCTGCAGCATTTAACTGCTGTTGGCGTTCTTTTGCGGCCTTGTATTCGGCGTTTTCGCGTAAGTCGCCCTGGGCAAGGGCTTCTCCGATTTCTTTGGAGTTTTCCGGAATTTCAACGGAAACGATATGTTCAAGCTGTTTTTTCTTTTGCTCCATCATCTTTGCCGTTACAATAAGGCCGCGGGTAACGACGGTTTTTTCTTCCATGCCGTAGAACTTAAAGCCGGAATGTTTTTCCAAAATGCGGTTACGCATATTCATTTTGATTGCCGGATCCAAGTCGCGCACGTCATTTACGAGGGTATATAAGCGCGTAATCGTGTCCTCGTCGTTTTCGAGCATATAATTGAGCAGGGTATTTTCTTTGAACAGCAAAAGCTGTACGTGCCGATTGATTTTGCGGTTTTCCGTTGTATCGCGGTGGTTTGCAATTTCGCGGTAGGTCAAATCCAAAATGTGGATAAGAGTAATAAGCTGCTTTTCAAAACTTATGCCGGTTTCGGTAAACCATTCTTCGTTTTGACAGTCGCGGAAAAAGAAAATAACCGCTTCGCGATAATCGCGGTAGTTTTCAAAAGCGGTGACAGCAAGACGGCTTACCAAATCCTTGTGTCCGTTATTCAGCAATGCGGTCAGCATATCTTCCTGTAAAACGGTCGGGAATAAGCGCACGTACTGTTGCGGCCAATCAACCAGCAAGGTTCGTATGCAGTTGATAAAGTCTTTGCGCAAATAAGTGTTTTTTGTATCTTTGAGTGCAAGGTACACGGCATTGGGATTTTCGATTTCTTTGTACAGCTGCTCGAAAGTGTAGGGAATGCCGGGGTTCATATGCGGAAAGCGCGTTACAATGCGTTTGATAACCAAAAAGGCCGCAATCGTTTGTTCGTTGACCGACGAAAAAGCGCGCAGATAACCGGTAAAATACGAAAAAATGTCGGCAAAAAGTTCCGATTCGGGGTCTGCATCTTCTGCAAAGCGCATTAAAATATCGATACGCATAAAAAAGTTCTTTTGCGCTTTAAACTCGTTCGAGAGTTTTTCTTCCTGCGAAATGGCCCTGTCGCGTACCGTGTACATCGTAATATCGTTGGGATTGACACCGAAGGTCGGGTCGTTTTCGAGTACTTTGCGCGCACCCGTGTTCCAGCTTGTCCATTCGCCGGCCGTTAAAATCGTCGGCACCAACTCGGCTTTGATGCGCTTAAAATCGCAGTTATTGCCGAAGCTTTTTATAATTACTTTTAAAGCCCAGGCCTTATCGGCTTTAATCATCTTTGCCAATTCTTCTTTCGATTTGGTCGCCTTTAAAACCCAGATATGGTCTTTTTGCAGGGGCTGCAGGGCATTGACTGCCATTTTAAGCGACATATTGCGCACGCCGAATTTTTTACCGAAGTTGATGACCAAATCGTCGTCTTCGACTTTGCGTATAAGACCGACCCCCCATGAGCGGTGGAATACGAAGTTTTTCGCATCAAAGGCTATGTGTTTTTCAAAGTCGCTGAGGGCTTCAAATACGTTGCGCCAGCTTTGAGTCAAGTTGGAAATGCGGATATAGTCTTCCAAACGGCTGTGGTCGGCATATTTACCGCGGAAACATTCAACCAAATCTTTGCGTGCAGCCGAATCCTTTTCGTCCACCGACAAAATCAGTTTTATAATATCGATGGCCGTATCCCAATCGCCTTTTTCTTTATAGTAGACAAATAATTCCTGCATCAATGCGGCACTGCGTACATCGCTTATCGATTTTGCAATTTTACGCTGTACAAGGTAAAAAAAGTCGATTTCTTCGGGAATAAGCGATACCAGTTTTGTCCACAATTCTTTAACCTGATTTAAAGTTTTGCGGTTTACATAGCGCAGTAACGCTTTTTTATAATAATCTACGGCATCTTCCATATTGCCGTCTTTTTCGTATTTTTCGGCCAAAAGCTTGGCAATGTCGGCTTCTTCGTAGTCGAGTTTTACGAGGCTTTCGTATACGTCCCAGATTTTATCGCTGTTTTCTTCACGGTATGCGTTTGCCAAAGTGCGAAGGGCGAATTTGTTGCTTTCGTCTTCGTCCAAAATGCTTTCACATAAATAGACGACAATCGGATTTTTATGATTGTCCTGAAAAATATTTACAAGCGATATAAGCGGTGAGTTGTCCAGCGTTTTTTTCTTCAAGCCCAGCATACCGGAAATATACAAAGCTATAATGCTGTTTTTGGTGTGCGAAAGATGTTCATCGCAGGCGGCTTGCACTTCGTCCATGCAGTTTTCCGAGCGGGCTTTTTCTACAACGGCGGCAAGCTCGATAAAGTGGTTTTTTGTATAATTGCCGATTGCCGCCCGTGTCCATTTTTCTTCATTCAGCATATCCTGAACGGATTTAATCAATGTTTCCGACATAATTTACTCCTTCCGTACTAGACCCGTTTTACACCGTATACATATCGTATATAGAACCGTCCAATAACTTAATCTTCAATAATAATTCGTTTATGCGTTTTCGCTCGCCGTTCGTCGTTATATAATGGTCTATGAGCCAAAAATAACGGTTTATAAGGCGAGGAACAAGTAATTCGCTTTCGTCTCCGGCTTCCTTTATTTCATTTTCAAGCGCGAACACGGCCTGTTTTAATTGTCCCGCTTCCAATGCCCGCAGCTCCCGTTTTACATTAAATACGCCGTATAATACACCGTATACGGGAATCCATTCCTGTAAAATATCGCCGCTGTAGCCCTGTTCCGCCGTGCGTTCGGCAAGGCGGCAAAATAATTCGGATTCCAAAAAGGAATTATCCACCTTTTGCGGTTCAATAAAAAAAGCTTCACGGAACAAAACCTTTGCCGTTTTTTCTTCGCCGCTTAGCGCATAACAATCCGCCAATTCCGCCAATATGTCGGCGTTTTGCGGGCTGAGCGTATTCGCTTCCTGAAACAGAGCTATCCCCGTTTCATAATTACCCAAAAGCTTGTTGCATAATCCCGCCTTCGACAAAATCACGGCTTTTAACGCTTTGTTTTTTTCGTTCAACATACTGCGGTAAAGTTTTAGTGCCGTTGTACACACACCCGTTTTTACCGCAAATAAGGGCCGTTCAAAAATCTTGCCCTGACGTATATAAGAACCGAATTTTTTCCACTCGTTCAGCAATAAATCCGCTTTTTCGTATCCTTCGGGAACGATTTCGGCTTTCCGAAATACATCGCACCAATAACCGGCACACTTGACTGCAAACAACACTTCTTCGTTTTCAAGTGCTTCCGATAGAATATCTTCCAGTACCGCTTTTGCTTTTCGGGGATTACCCTCTTTGAGCGAATTAAAAGCTGCGGTTAATTCTGTCTCGGACGGAATACCCATAATATTTTATACAGTATCGCAGATTAGCCCTTTTTAGTCAATTAGGGGATTGCATCAAAATCGATTATGCGGTACATTGTTTAATTTAAAATCCCGTTTTTTCAGCCGATGCATTGTGCCGGTGCATTGTTGACTGTAAAGCCGCTTCGGTGTATTATTGAGAAATGTTTGAAGTAAAAGATACCGATTTTTTCGATTTGGAAGAAGACGATTTTGATACCGTTTTGGCTTCCGATATAACCTTTTCGGGAACTATCGGTTTTACCCGGCCTTTTATGATAAAGGGGGTAATGGACGGTTCCATCAATGCAACGGGTGATTTGGTTATAGACAGCGGTGCTTCCGTAAAAGCCGATATTACCGCCCGGCGCGTTTTGGTGCGCGGTAAGGTTACCGGTAACATAGAGGCAAAAGGACTTGTATTTGTTACCTCGGGCGGTTCCGTTTTCGGTGATATTACTTCCGAAAAAGTCGTCCTTGAACCCGGCAGCGTTTTTTCCGGCCGCTGTACGATGCTTCACAGTAAATGAGGTGTATATGAATAAAAAATACGCTTTTTTTTGTCTTGTTTTTTTTGTAATCGCGGCTCTTTGTTTTGCGCAGGAAGATGCATCGGAACAAACGGTGCCGGCGGAAAATCCTTCCGCTGTTCCGCTTGCGGAAGAAAGAGTGCTGCCGCCCGCTCCTGCAGAAGTCCTGCGGCCTTCCCGTCCTGCTCCGGCTCAAAATACCTCGCGGCAAAAACCCGATGCTTTAAAGTTATATTCCGCCGGACGTTATGCGGAAGCGGTTACCGTATGTGAACAGGAAATAAAAGAAAAACCCGATAATATAGAATCTTATGTAGTTCTTTGCTGGAGTCTTGTGCGGAACCGTCAGTATTCCGAAGCCGAGTATTGGGCTTTACAGGGCCGTAAAATATCACGATATGACCAGCGTTTGGTTGAAGTTTTAGGTGAAGCCAAATTCTATTTGGGGCAAAACCGCGAAGCGCTTGCACTTTTTCAGGAGTATATTTCTTTAGTCGGTGCAAAAGGAAGCCGCCTGGGAGAAGCCTACTATTTTATGGGCGAAATCTATATCCGCCTTGCGCGCTACAATCACGCCGATATTGCCTTTTCTCAAGCTGTGCGTACCGAACCCCTCTATGATTATTGGTGGACACGGCTGGGCTATGCACGTGAAATGGCGGGCAGTTTTGCCTTGTCCGCCGCGGCTTATGAAAAGGCTTTAGAGCTTAATGCGGGACAGGCGGACGCTTTGCGCGGCAGGGACAGAGTACGCGCCCGTTTGTAATGCAAAATCCGATTGTCAGATTTGAAACGCTCGGCTGTAAATTAAATCAAATTGAATCGGAAAGTGCGGCTCGCGCATTTTCCGACGGAGGTTTTGACTGCCGCATGGATTCGGTGAGTTCATCCTCATCGACCGATTTGCATACCCTTTTATGCATTGTCAATACCTGCACCGTTACCGCAAAAGCCGAACAAAAATGCAGACGGGTTATACGCCTTCTTTTACAAAAATATCCCCGTGCGGCAATTCTGGTTACGGGCTGTTATGCTCAGCTTGATGCCTGCCTTTTAAACGCTATCGATAAAAGAATCGCCGTGTTGGGCGGCCGCCGTAAAGACGCTCTGGTGCGGCTTCCCGAATTCTTACACTCATTTTTTAATGCATATACGGGCGGCGCTGCGGAACAAAAATGGTACGCAGGCGAAAATCCGCCGCATTGCGGGGAAAATGCGCTTTGTAGAGGGGAGCTTCTTGCAGCCGAACTTCGCACTCTTTATGCCGAAGATGCGGCGGCGGATATGCGGCCTTTTGAAGAATTAAAGCAGGCGGCTTTTGTACTTTCAACCGATACTTTTTTGCAGCATTCGCGCCCCTCGCTTAAAATTCAGGATGGGTGCGATAACCGCTGTTCTTATTGCCGTATCTGTTTTGCACGCGGTCCCTCGGTTTCGCTGGAGGCGCCTAAGGTGCTTGAACGTGTGTTGCAGCTTGAACGGGCAGGACACCGCGAAGTTGTGCTGACCGGGGTAAATCTGGGGCAGTACCGTTTTGAGGAGGGAGGGCTTGCCGGACTTCTTGCCTATTTATTGCATAATACTTCGCATATAGCGTTTCGTCTTTCCAGCCTGCACCCGCAAATTGTAGATGAAGCTTTGTGCCGCGTTTTATCCGATGAACGCATACGGCCGCATTTTCATCTTTCGGTACAATCGGGAAGCGATACGGTTTTGAAAGCGATGCGCCGTCCCTATAATGCCGATTGTGTGAAACAGGCGGTTGAGCGTCTGCGTTCGGTAAAAGAATGCGCATTTATCGCCTGCGATATTATTGCAGGTTTTCCCGGCGAAACCGATGAGGAATTTACAAAAACGGCGGAGCTGTGCCGTTCCTGTAATTTTTCGTGGATACATGCCTTTCCCTTTTCTCCCCGGCCCGGAACCGCCGCCTGTACGATGAAAAATACCGTTGCTTCCGCGGCCGCCCGCACCAGAGTGCATGAATTAACCCTCATCGCCGAAGTACAAAAAAAAGCCTATATAGAAAGCTGTATCGGAAAACGTTTTAAAGCCGTTATCGAAAAATTCCGCATAGGAGAAGTCCGCGCCGTTACGGAAAATTTTTTACACGTGCGTATCAAGTCAGCTTCCGATGCTTCGGCGGATTTTGTGCAGTCGGGCGGAAAAGCTGAAAAACGCGGTGAAATTCCTGAAAATCGCGGCGGAAGTGAAGTGTTAGTCCGCATAGAAGCGGTAAACGAGGCGGGTTTTCGCGGAGAGGACTGCGAAGCTTTTGCCGTTTTGACATAAGGTGCCTCTAGAATCCGGTCGTTTTCAAATATGCGCCGTATACGATTTTTCAGTTGATTTTAAGAAAAAAATGTGTTATGATATTATAGTAGACGATGAAGAAAGTTCCGTGCGGGCTGCTTTTCGGTCTTTTAACAATCGGTTTTAGGGGGAAGAAAATGAAAAAAAAGAGTTTTGAAAAGATTGTATTTATATCTTTATGTTTTTCGGTTTCTGTTTTGTTTTCCGCTTGTCAGATGTTTACAACTTCGTGGGGAACGAAACTGCAAAGAGATCAGCAGGAATTTTTGAAAAAAGCTTCGGCGAGCGATTTACTTGCATTTACGCAGGGAGCAAACGCTTCAAAGAGTGAAACCGTTAAAGCGGTTTTGAATTTATTGTCGCAAAAAGACCCCGAGGAATTAAAAAAACTTCCGGTTGCCGATAAAGAAACAGCTTTGAAATTGACCACGGATGCAACATTACCCATGGAAAAGATAAGTGAAATTGCCGCTCAAGCCGGTAATCTTGCTTCCACCCCCGATGAAATGGGAAAAATTGTAAAAAAACTTTCAGACAATATGGGAACCTTTGATACAAAAGCTTCCGCTCAGCTTTTAAGCGACCCCGAAGCAATGAGGAAGGCCGATCCGAATGTTTTGGCAAATGCGGCGGTTTCGCTGATAGCGCAGGTTGCGGCTAAAAACGGCGGTTATGATAAGATTAAAGACAATATCGGCGGCGGAAATATTGATTTTAAAAACGATTCCGCAGACAATATTGTCACTAAAATGCTTGGTGCAAGTGCTTCCCAAGAAGATAAAGCTGCACTCAAAGCTGCCGTAAATGCCGCAAAACTTTTGTCGGGTGCCGATGATGCTAAGGATTCCGCCGGGAATACGGTTCCGAAACGCGACATTGACCCGGAAAAGGTAAAGCTCCTGGGCATCAAGCCTCTGAGCGATATATTAAAGGCTTTTTAAAATTAAAAACGGAGTTTTACTATGAAAAAAATTATATCGGTCTTTTTTCTTTTATTCACGGTGTGCACCGTGTTCGCATATACGCCGCACCGCATTGAGCCGGTAGAAACCAGGGCCGAAGCTTTCGGCGGTCCCTATCTTACGGATCCGACGTCGGTATACAGCTTTTTTTCCAATCCGGCCTCTTTGGGTTTTATGGACAAAAAGACACTCTGGCCGCCGATTGCGGCTATAGGGTTGGGCGGACCGCTTGATAAATTAATAAAAACGGGAAAAACGTTGATAGAAGGAAAAGGTTCTTCCGGCAATCCGGCCGCCTTGGCAAATTCCGTCGGGGATATTATAGGTGAATCGGGGTTAAGTTTGGGACTCAGAATCGGAGGTCCTTTAACTTTCGGTGCCGTCCGCAAGCATTTCGGCTGGGGGTTTGTAAATACGTTTGCCGTTGACGGTAATATCTTTTCAGTATCGCGTTCCGATTTGCGCGGAGGCGGAGGGCTTGCTTTCGTTGTCGGTTACGGCTATCCGATAAAATTGGGTAAAGCCGGCGTATTATCTCTCGGACTTTCGGCACGCGGCGTGACTCAGGTTGAAACCGTGTATACCGACAGCATTATAGACCTTGCAGCAAATGCCGGTTGGGAAAGGCTTCCCGCGTATTTGTCGTTCGGCTTGGGCTTGGACATGGGAGTTCAATATAAAGTTTTTAATATATTGAGTATTTCCGCCGTATGTCAGGACTTATATAGTCCGATGTGGATTAGAACCTACCCGAAGATAACGGAATTCGGAAAAAACGGCAGCAAATTTGAATATAAACAGATTGACCCCCGCTTGGGCTTCGGTATTAAGACCGATATTCCTATTTCGAAAATTACCCTGGGCATTATTTCCGAATGGGCGGTGTATGCCGATTATAACAATATATGGCAGTTTTTCGGTAAAAATGCCATATACCGTAACCCTGTTCTTGAACTGTCTTGCGGAACGGAGTTGGTACTGTTCAAAGTGCTTGCGTTGCGGGTCGGTATGAATGAGATGTATCCGGCTATGGGCTTGGGGTTGAATTTGAGTAAATTTAAAATGGACTTTTCCATATATGGAAAGGAACTGGGATTTGAACCCGGATATAATCCGCAGTTGAATATGGGCTTTTCAATGTTGATAAAATATTGATATTTCTTGTAAAAGGGTATTGACACTTTTACCGAGATAGGTTATGCTGGTCGAGCATTCAATTTGAGAATGCGATGGGCCACTAGCTCAGTAGGTAGAGCAACGCCCTTTTAAGGCGTGGGTCACGTGTTCGAATCACGTGTGGCTCA
>CAUURR010000032.1:0-14110 GCA_963547555.1 uncultured Treponema sp.
TACCGGTTTTTTTCGCCGCATCGGCCGCACGTTTTAAGTTACGCGGATCGTTACAGGCATCAAAAATACGGAAAATACCGACACCGTTTTTAGCGGCGGCATCGACGAATTTATCTACCACATCGTCGGCATAGTGGCGGTAGCCCAAGAGATTTTGACCGCGCAAAAGCATCATAATGGGCGTATTGGGAAGCTTGGCGTGCAGGAGGCGCAGGCGTTCCCAGGGATCTTCATTTAAAAAGCGGATACACGAGTCGAAAGTCGCTCCTCCCCATGCTTCCAAAGCAAAATAACCGATTTTATCCAGTTTATCGCAAATAGGCAGCATATCCGCGGTTGTCATGCGGGTAGCGTGCAGTGACTGGTGAGCATCGCGCAACACCAAGTCCGTAAGTTTAACCTTTTTAGCCATAAGTCTCTCCTCAGTTTAGAAATCGTTTTTCAGCTGTTTTGTTTTTCGCGCACGGCTGCCGCAATTGCCGCAATGACTGCCGTATTCGTTCCGTTTACACCTTGTGCAGGTGCCGCAGCACTTGCCGTATTTTCTTCCCGATCAAGTTTCAACAATTTAATCAGCTTTGAATTCAAACTGATAAAACCGATCATAATAATGAGAAATGAAAACACAACCCCCATACCGAGTAAAGTTAAAATCAAACTTTGGCTCAGCATTTCCGTTATTGTCATAAAGCCTCCGGATCACGGCCGCCGCAAAATATTTAACGGCCGCTTATAAATATTTTCATTGTAACGTAAATATAAATCTTGTTCAAGAAGGATAAATGCATTATAATAACGATATGACTGAATATATATTTTTACGGTGCTGTATGCCCTTTTTTGCGGCCGCACTCTTTCATTTAATCTCATGCATTGCCGGCAAAGAGCGGTATGCGGATATTTCAAAAGTTGTGCTTATGCCCCTTCTCATAGCGGGCATCGCCGCCTTTTACTTTATCCGTTTTAAAACGGACGGGACAACAGAAATCCCGCTCGTTCCCGTTATACTTATTTGTGCTGCCCTGGCGGCGGGAAACGCGGGCGATATATTTTTATTGGGCAATGTAAAACCCGCTACAATGGCAAAGGGCCTTTGTTCATTTTTAGCAGGACATTTTATATACATCGCGGTTTTGCTGTTTTTTGTTCCTTTTATACCGCCCGCTCCCCTGTTTACGGTCATAGCCGTTGCCGTTTATGCAGGAGCGGTATACTTGAGCCGAATTTTAGCGGGGAAACCGCGAGGAGTTTTGGGTGCGGGAGTGATTGTATACGCCGGCATACTCGGAACATTCAGTTTACTTGCGCTTTTGCATCTTGCAGGTCTTATATACACGCAAGAACATCGGGAACTTATCGGCTCTTTAGCTAAATTATATACGGGAACTCTTTTATTTATTGCATCCGACAGTATTTTATCGAGGACAATATTCGTCAAACCCTTTTTTCAATCGCGGTTTGCCGTAATGTCTACCTATATAAGCGCACAGTTTTGTATAGCATGGGGCTTTTGCTCTTTATTTTAGCGGATTGTCTAAAAAATCGGACAATTCCAATATATTATGGAGGTTATTGTGAACGCGGAAGAAATTAAAAAACGGGCCGAGGTCTATATTCGCCAAGAAAAGGACGCCGATTTTCGTTCGGAAGTTGAAGAATTGCTTAAAAAGAACGATATGAATGAACTGACCGAACGCTTTTACCAAAGTTTGGAATTCGGTACGGGAGGCTTACGCGGCATTATCGGCGGCGGCACAAACCGCATGAACACCCTGATGATTCACAAAGCAACCCAGGGCTTGGCAAATTACTGCATTAAAGCTATGAGCGACAAAGCCGCCAAGGGAGAACTCAAAGCCGCAATCGCCTACGATTCGCGCCGTTATTCGGACGTATTCGCCGAAGCCGCCGCCTGTATCTTTGCAGCCAACGGTTTTACCGTTTATTTATTTACGGGACTTCGCCCCACCCCCGAACTTTCGTACATTGTACGCAAATACGGCTGTACAACCGGTGTTGTCGTAACCGCATCTCATAACCCGCCCCAATACAACGGCTACAAGGCCTATTGGTCCGACGGCGCTCAAGTAACACCTCCCCACGACAAGGGCATTATCGATGAGGTAAATAAAGTCGAGTCGGTACGCATGATTTCCAAAGACGAAGCCGTTAAACAGGGCAAAATCATCCTTGTAGACAGCGAAGTCGACGAAAAATACTGGATGATGTGTAAAAATCAACTGTTCCGCCCCGCCCTGATTAAAGAAAAGGCAAAAGAAGTGCGGGTTGTCTACACTCCCCTTCACGGAACGGGCGCCATGCACGTTGAAAAGGTTTTAGGCGATTTGGGCTTAACCGTTATCACCGTGCCCGAACAGCGCAGCCCCGACGGAAACTTTCCGACGGTCGAAAAACCGAACCCCGAAGAAGCACCCGCCCTTAAAATGGCGATTGAATTGGCAAAAAAAGAAAAAGCCGATGCGGTTATGGCAACCGACCCCGATGCCGACCGTTTCGGAAGCGCCGTTCCCGACTCCGAAGGAAATTGGGTGCTTATAAACGGAAACCAAATGGGCGTTTTGCTTGCCGACTACATTATCGTATCGCGCAAAGAATTGAACAAAATGCCGCAAAACCCCGCACTTATCCGCTCAATCGTTACTTCTCCGATGGTCGATTATATTGCAAAGGCGAACGGCGTCCATGTCGATGAGTGTTTAACCGGCTTTAAGTGGATTGCCTCGGTTATGAACGGATACGACGAAAAGAAAAACTATAATTATATATTCGGTTTTGAAGAAAGCTACGGCTACAACGTCGAAACGGAAGTCCGCGATAAAGACGGGGTTTCCGCCGCGGCAATGTGTGCCGAAATGACCCTCTATTGGCGTTCTCAAGGAAAGAGTCTTTTAGAGAGATTAGAGGAATTATATAAAACTTACGGCTATTTTGAAGACCGCTCCATATCCAAAACCTTTTTAGGCGCTTCGGGCGGCGAAACCATGAAAAAAATCATGGCAAAACTGCGCGCGGAGGGCTTAAAAACGCTGGGCGGAAAAAAAGTAGTCAAAATACGCGATATAGGTGAAAGCGTTGCATATAATCCCGAAAATCCGAATGCACGCGAAAAGCTTAGTTTTCCGTCGAGCAACGTACTGCAATTTTTCCTTGAAGACGGAACGATTGTAAGCGCGCGTCCGAGCGGAACCGAGCCGAAAATCAAATTCTATATAAACGCCGTTATACTGAACGCTCCTTCTTTGAACAAAGCGAAAAAAACGGCGGAAACTCTGTGTGCGGCAATAGAAAAAGAAATTCAGGCAGTTTTGGATGCGGCATAAAATCAAGCCGGCCGACCTTGTGCAGATGTTTGAATCGGGGACGGTCTTTACCGCCTTCGATACCGAAACAACCGGCTTATACCCGTCGAGCGACCGCATAATAGAAATAGGCGCGGTTAAATTCGACAAAAACGGCGTTCGGGATACATTCAATATTTTGATAAATCCCGAACGGGCTATGTCTGAAAACTCGTTTAAAATACACGGCATCAATGATGAAATGCTTAAAAACGCTCCCCTTTTTGCGGATGCCGTGTGCGGCTTCTTGCAGTTTATTGAAGGGACGCGCCTTGCAGCCCATAATGCGGGCTTTGACGTTGATTTTATAAATACCGAACTTGCCCGCGCAGGCTTAAAACCTATAGGCGAGCCCTTTATTCCGGCAGCCGATACCGTGTACCTTGCGCGTAAACTTTTCCCCCGGCTTGAAAAACACAATTTACAGTTTTTAGCCCAAAGCTTTTCAATTCCCCCCGGAACGGCGCACCGCGCATTGGATGACGCCCTCGTCTGTCGTGAAGTTTTTTTGCGCTGTATCGCCGAGTACCGCAAAAAACACCCCGCCGAAAATATGTTGTTTTGAAGAAGAGGAGGAAAAAATGAAAAAATTATCGACTGTTGTTGTTTTATGCCTTATAACGGCAATTTCGGCTTATTCGCTTACAAGGGCCGACCATATAGAGTCGGGAGAATACGCCTATTATCTTGACAGGCGGAACGGCACGGATTTTTTGCGCGGGTACTTTGCATTCAGAAATAAAGAAGGTTTAACCGTTGTTTCGCGGAATATCGATTTGACGACAAATAAAGAGATGAACTATTATTTTACAGTCAGCGAGCCGAAAGAGGGTTCATGTGAATTGACGGGTATGATGGGTATAGATGAAAATGCCCCTCCCGAAATAGCACAATCTTATATAGATTTTTTCAGGTATATATCGATGTATACCGCTTTTGAATCACACTTGAAAGATGCCGGAATCGCTGAAGTAATACAGGGAAATCATACGCTTTTATTTGCTTTAAACAAGGTACTGCCCTTTTTCAGATTCAGTGAAATGTTTATGAAAGAAGATGAAAAAACTTATTATATGCTTGTAAAAGGCGGAAAATTGACCGATTCGACTGTCGATGATTTTTTTAATGCTCCTATTTTTCCGCCGGATAAACAGACCCGCGAAAGCACCGATTTGAGTATTCCCAAAAAGAAGAAGAGTACATATAAAATAAACGGTTTCGTAGTGGATTTGGATGGAAACTGGAAATACAATGAAGGTTTCGGACCTCCGGGTTATTGGCTGAATATTCACGGCCGCGAACGCGATGCGCAAATTACGGTTGAAAAAGCGGATATATCGATTTTGAAAGGTTCCGATAATTTAACGGATTTCGCACGCAGCGCTCTTGCATCGTGTCCCGCAGCGGATTATCTTTCGGTGGAATTCCGACAAATTGAGAGGAATGTAGAACTTTCATATTTTTTATATGATGAAAACGGATACAAAAATTATCAGTATCTTTTTATATGTACCAAAGGAAATGATCTCTACATTGTCAATTTTTCGGCCTTTGCCGATATTTTTGAAGCAAACAAAGCGTACTTCGATAAAATAACGGCATTCGTACTGAAAAAAAACAAACTGAGAGAGTAATATCTGCCCTATCCGCGCGGAGCTTTGGCGGGGTCTATCGGGCTGCCGTTTTTAAACACCATTAAATTGATAAGATTTTTACCGGATATGGGGTCGCGCCCGATAACGCCGAGCTGCTGACCGTAATTGACTTGTTGTCCCTTTGCAACCGAAAGGGTATCAAGTCCCGTATATACGTAGATAAGACCGTTCGGAGCCTGAACAAAAACCACCTGCCCGAAACCGCGGTACACCCCGCTGAACATAACCGTCCCCGAACGGATAGCGGTTACCTGTTCATTCTTCCCGCCGGTTAAAGCCACGCCCGAAATCTTGCCCGATACATACAGAACCTCGCTTGCCTTTACGGGCCACACAAGACCGGTATCCCCCGTTTTTTTTGTATAAGAACGCAGGCCTTTATCCGAATCGATAAGGGACGGAGGAGCGGAAACGGAAGTGTTTGAAGCGCTCGAGGTACTTACACCCGGCAGAGCGTTGGAAGCGGTTTGCTGCGAAGAAGTCGATGACGAAGCTGCGGCAAGCGATGCGGAAGAAGTACCTGAGGGAACTTTCAGCTTTTGGGCGGTTTTTAACACCGAGCTTGATGACAAACCGTTTATTTCGCGCAATTCTTCTACGCTTATCTCATGACGGCGCGCGATACTGTAAAGGGTATCACCCGCCTTAACCGTATAACTTTCATAGGTAATTTGGCGCGGTTGTGTTTTTACCGGAATAGTCAGCTTTTGTCCCGCATATAAATCATTTCCGCTCATCGAATTGGCGGATCGTATTTCATCTACCGTAACGCCGTATTTTTTGGCAAGCGAATAAAGAGTGTCGCCTTTTGCAACGGTATGCTGTATATTTTCGCCGAACAAAGCGGCGGTACACATAAATAACACAAGAACTATGTGGATAAAAACTCTCATATCCATATATTCGGTATTTTTAAAGGGAACATTTACATAAAAAACGAAAAAAAGGAAGCCGGCTCAAAGCCGTTTATAATTTTTCCCTTGGGATACAGATCTAAAAGATTTTCACGGCCGCTTTCCAATTGAACCGAGGTAATGCCGTAACGTATGGAACTGTCGGCTTCCACAAAAGCCGCAATATGATCGGCTATGCGCACCAAACGCCCGTCAACCGGAGAAAATTTATCCTCGTTATAGAGATTGTTCAAATCTTCAAACGAAACCGACTGCGATTTCCCGTCAATCAAAATTCTGTTATCGAATTCATCGCCCGTAAAATACATAAGCTCGTCGGCATAAATATCTTCCATAAGCGGTTTTAATTCGTTTTCGACCGTTTCGGCTTCTATAAGCTTTACGATAGACGGCAGGGTATCGGTTGCCTGTTTTACGGGCGATATAATATCACGCGTTACCGCTTCGGGAAGGTCGTGAAACAAAGCCGAAAAGAAGTTATTAAAGCGCCGCTTGGGGCACATGGAAAACGAAAGCCCCATATCGGTACAGGATTTCTCGTAACGGCGCGCCAATAAAAGAGTTACAATCGCAACAAAAAACGAGTGCCCCAGAACGGTTGTTTTGGGTACGCGCGGGGTTTGATTCCAACGAACCTGAAAGCGAAGCTGTTCAAGCACCATCAAAAACTCATAGGGGCGCTGTTTCGCAAACAAAAGCTGTAAACCTTCCAAATCCAAAAACGAACGTATATCCGCATTCAATTCCTTTTCGATATTTTTTAAACGATACGGTTCGTTTACGCCGGCAATCATTTCAAATTCGCGCAGTGCCGAAAATTTATGAGCCGCATTAAAAATACGCGCACTGATATGGGTTTCGTTTTCGGCACTTTCGGTTAAATAGGTATAAAACCGATTATACAGTTCATCGTCTTTGATTATATCCTTGTATTGAGAAGCCACCCACTCGTTTAAACGCCGATATTCATCGGGATATTCGGTTCGTATGCGGCGCTGCAGGGGCGATTTGATGTCGCATAAAGCTATTTTTCGAAACAGTTCAAACAAGGAGGCGTAAATCATCCAATCCCAATCGACTTTCCGCCCCTTTTCTTCTTCGAATTTTCCGATAATGTAGGCAAGCACCATTTTTTCGGCACTTTTATCCATTTCGATTAAGTCAAAGGGGCGCACCAAATCCGTCCACCGCTCTATCGAAAATCCTTCAAACAGCTTTAAAATCAAATCCTTTGTAATCATCGCCTAACTTGATCCCTGCTCGTAGGGCTTCCCGTCCGCAGCGGGAGCATAGTTTTTACCGCTGAATACCACAAGAGCAAGCAGCGTAATCACATAGGGAAGCAAACTGAAAAATTCCGACGGAAACAGATTTCTGAGGGCCGGAATATTGACAACGTAAATCGCAAAAGCAACCGCAGAACCGAACAGCAAAGAAGAGCCGGTAATACCCGCAGGCCGCCAACGGCCGAACGAAACGGCGGCAAGGGCGATAAAACCCGCACCGTTTATAGTCGTGGATGTATACTGAATTGTCTGCGTTAAAACCAAACAGCCGCCGGCCAAGCCCGCCAAAAAACCGGAAGCCGCAACGGCAATATAGCGCATACGGCGCACATTGATACCGACGGAAGCTGCCGCATGGGGGTGTTCACCGCACGAGCGCAAGTGAAGACCGAAAGGCAGTTTATACAAAATAAACCATACGATAAGAATTACCGCAAGCGCAATAAGAGCGGTCGGATAAATGCCGCCGAATCCGGGGAGCATTCCCATTTTATAGGGGCGCGTACGGTCCGCATTGAACAAAATCTGCGAAAAGAAAATAGTCAAGCCGCTTGCAAGCAGATTTATACCCGTCCCCGAAATAGTCTGGTCGGCGTTGAGAGAAACCGCCGCATAAGCGTGAATGAGCGACATAAGGGTTCCCGTGCAAGCTCCTAAAAACAGAGCAAACCAAACGGAACCGGGAAAACTTGACTCCAAAAGCACGTGCGCGGCTGCGGCGGTAAATGCTCCGATTCCCATAAGACCTTCAAGGGCGATATTTACAACACCGGAACGCTCGCAAATCATGCCGCCTGCGGCGGTTATTAAAATGGGAGATACAATCATCAATATTGAAGGAATAAGTCCGCGTATAATGTCCATCATCTATCCTCCTTCGGGTTTTCGGTATATGCCGCAGAATCGGTTTTCACAGTTTTGCCGAGCGCACCCATGCCCGTTCCCGTACCGTCAAGCGACGCTTTTTCCGTCGTTTTTTCAAGGTCTTTTTTTAAGCGCCACTGCAAATAGATTTTTAAACCTGAACGTAATGCGATAAAGACGACTATCAAACCTTGAATAATAAAGGTGATTTCTTTGGGGATGCCGTTGTCCTGCATAATCCCCTGAGCGCGTGCCATCATACCGAATAAAAGTCCTGCAAGCAGAGTTCCTCCTGCAGTATTGTTTCCGACAAGGGCAACGGCAATACCCGTAAAACCGTAGCCTTCCAGCACCACCGGAACACGGCCGTAATCGAAGGAACCGAGGGCAACAATGCCGCCTGCCAAACCCGAAAAAGCTCCTGAAATCGCCATCGACAGCACAATGCTTTTAACAACGGGAATACCTGCATAACGGGCCGCATCCTTATTAAAGCCGGTTGCCCGAAGACCGAAGCCCAAATTCGTTTTTTCCATTAAAAACCGATAGAGTAAAACCGAAGCGATTGCAAAGAAAAAACCCAAATTAAGTTTTGAACCGTTGGTAAGATTATCCAAAAAAGCAACGCGGATTAAAGCCGTTTTGGGAAAGTGTACGGTTTGATAGGTATTTGACCCCGGTATGCTCAAAATAATAATACGCGACAAATACAGGGCTATATAATTGAGCATAATAGTCGCAACGACTTCGGAAACTTCAAATTTCGCCTTTAAAAAACCGACGATTCCTCCCCATGCGGCACCGAAAACCACGGCGGCAAGGATGGCGACAAGCCAATGCACCACGGGAATTTGCGGTAAATAAATTGCCAAAAGAGTTGCAATCGTTAAACCCGACAAATACTGCCCTTCTCCGCCGATATTGAACAGCCCCGCGCGTGCGGCAAAGCCCATTGTAAGACCGCATAAAATATAGGGAACCGAAATATTCAGCCATTCGCCGATATAGCGCACTTCCCATTTCATAACGCCCTTATTGTTCCAAAAAATACCCGTCAGCACTTGAAAAAACGACTTATACATTCCCATCGGATTGCGCCCGACAAGACGTATAAGCAGTGCCCCGAATAAAAATCCCAAAATAACAACCGAAACCGAAACGGCACCGTCCGAATGCAATAAAAAGTTTACGAGACTGCCGAAGCTTCCGCGCTTGGTATAATCGTTTTTTAAAACCTGCTGTTTCATGCCGGCACCTCTTGCGTATTTTTATGCTTTGAACCGGCCATCATAACGCCGATTTCGCGTTCGGTAACTTCGCCCGCTTTAAAAACACCGGCAATGCCGCCTTTGGAAATAGTCGCGATACGGTCGCAGAGGTTCATAATTTCATCAAGTTCGAACGATACCAACAAAACCGCCTTACCCTTATCGCGCTGCTCTATAATGCGCTTGCGTATATATTCTATTGCACCGACATCCAAACCGCGCGTCGGCTGGGCGACAACAAGCACTTCGGGCGACAGTTCTATTTCGCGGGCAATAATAAGCTTTTGCTTATTACCGCCTGACATACTGCCTGCAAGGGTGGCGGTGCCTTCAGCGGCGCGCACGTCAAAGTCTTTTATAAGAGAAGCGGTTTTTTCGCGGATTGCCTGATAATTCAACAAGCCGCCTTTGGAGCTGTAGGGCATCTTATAATAATTTTTTAATACGATATTTTCAGAAACGGTAAAGTCAGACACCAAACCGTGTTTTTGACGATCTTCGGGAATATGTCCTACCCCCGCTTCTATACGCGCGCGGATACCGTACTTTGTAATATCGGTTCTGTTGAGCAGTATGGTACCGCTTTCAACCGGAACCAAACCGGTGATTGCGTATATCAGCTCGCTTTGCCCGTTGCCGTCAACGCCCGCAATGCCGAGAATTTCACCGGCATGTACGTCAAGCGATAAATCTTTTACGGCAAGACGGCCGCGGCTGTTTTTTACCGAAATATTTTTAAGTTCCAAAACGGCTTTTCCCGGATTTGCCGGAGCCTTTTCTATTTGAAATTTAACCGCGCGGCCGACCATCATTTCGGCAAGATCCTGTTCGGTTACGTCGGCAACGGTAACCGTCCCGATGAGTTTTCCGCGGCGCAGTACCGTACAGCGTTCGGCAACCGCTTTTATTTCTTCCAGCTTATGAGTGATTATAATGATGGTTTTACCTTCGGCTTTTAAACGCCGAATAATGTTCATCAGTTCATCTATTTCCTGAGGGGTTAAAACGGCGGTCGGTTCGTCAAAAATAATGATGTCGGCGTTGCGGTACAAGGTTTTTAAAATTTCGACCCGCTGCTGCATACCTACGGTAATATCTTCGATTTTATCGTTGGGATTTACCATAAGGCCGTAACGTTCGGATAATTCGGCAACACGCTTTGCCGCATTTTTTAAGTCGAGCGTACCGAAACGGGTTACGGGTTCCATACCGAGTACGATATTTTCGGTAACGGTGTAATTGTGTACCAATTTAAAATGTTGATGCACCATACCGATACCCAAAGCGGTCGCGGCATTCGGGTCTTTAATTTTTACCTCTTTTCCCCGTATGCGGATTGTACCGCGGTCGGCTTCGTATGCCCCGAACAGCACCGACATAAGGGTCGATTTACCCGCCCCGTTTTCGCCCAACAGGGCAAGCACTTCGTTTTCGCGTACCGAAATCGTTACATCATCGTTTGCGATAATGCCGGGGAAAGTCTTTGTGATACCGATCATCTCTATTGCATTCTGTTCCATTTTCCGCCTGCTAAAACAAGAAAACTGTCCGAAAATTGCAGCTTTCGGACAGTCTTGCATAAAAATCTAAATGACGGGATACAGGGGCTGTCCGAAAATATTACGCATACCGAACATCCCCTCCGCATTCATTGAAATGTTTTTAAGTCGAACCGCAATCAGTCGTCCTTAGCACCCAAACCGGCAGGAACCGAACCTGCATCCAAAGCTTCTTTATAGGTTCCGAAAACTTTGATTTTGCCGGAAATAATATCGTCTTTCATCGCATTGACTTTTTTTACGACTTCAGGTTTTAATTCCTTATTGGTGGTTGTATAATCGACACCCTTTCCCGCCAAATCGAGCTGGTATACGCCGCCTTTAAAAGTGTCATCGGCAACGGCTTTCAAAGAAAGGAAGGTGGATGTTTCAACCTTTTTAATCATCGAAGTCAAAACGGCGGATTTTCCCTCGCCATAGACACCTTCTTCATATTGGTCGGAGTCTACACCGACGGCCCATACTTTTTTACCCTGCACGCGGTATTCTTTTGCCTGTGCAATGGTTCCGTTTCCGGTTCCGCCCGCTGCGGAGAAGATTGTGGTTACGCCGGAGTCATACCAGTTTTTAGCCTGAGCTTTAGCCTTTTCGGGAGCACCCCAATCGTTTGCATAATAGTCTACAATTTCGGCATTCGGCAATACGGCACGGATACCCTGAATATAGCCCATTTCGAATTTGGTAATGGTTGCACCGGGAACTCCGCCGATAAAACCGAACTTCGGGTTTTTAACGCCTTCGGCTTCAGCCTGTAAAGCAGCAGCCGCACCGACGAGGAAAGAGCCCTGTTCTTCGGAATATACGTATTCTGCGAGGTTGGGCTTATTTACCCAGTTGACATCTACAATCATGAATTTCTGATCGGGATAGAGCGGAGCAACTTCACCTACCGCATTGGCAAAAGTAAAACCGGTTGTGATAATAAGGTCGTATCCCTTATCCGCGGCCTGTTTTAAGTTGGGAACATACATATCCTGCGTTTGACAGGTAACGACGTCATACAATTTTCCGCGGTTCTTTTGATTTTCCCAGGTATCGCCGTAAAATTCCAAAATACCGCGCCATGCCGCCGCATTAAAGGATTTATCGTCAATACCGGTCGCATCCGTAATAAGACGAACCGTAGGCTGCGTGCTTGCTGCGGTTTTTTTATTACAACCGACAAACATAACGGCGGCAGTCAACAAAACGGCTGCCGATACAAAAATAAGCTTTTTCACTGTTTATTACCTCCATAGGATCTTTGTCCTTAGTGTATGTTAATAATACCGCACTTTTTGAAAATACACAAGATAAAATTTAATTACTGCGGCCTTTTTTTTGGTCGGCATCCATTTTTGCCTTCCAAACAATAGCCTTTTTTTTGGTTTCCTCCGCTTCCGCGGATTCGTTGAGGGCGATTTGAATACGGCGCAAACCGATTAAATAATTTATTCCGAGCCGAATATCGTCAAGACGGCGCGTTGAAAGTTCATAGCGGTCACGGTAGCCGGCCGCGGATTCTCCGAGCAGTTTTTTTATCAAACGCAGGTAATATACAACCGTATCGTAGTCGGGGTTACGGGGATCGAAATAAATTTTTGCCGCCGCTTTCATATCAATCATATTTTTTGCAACGGTGGCAAATCGCCCGTTCAATTCGATGAAGGTCCAGCGCCATTTTGTATTATCGCCGTAACCATCCATAACAAGACGAATTGCAAGACCGAGTTTGCGGCTTAATTCGTAACGCTTTGCCAGCGGAATATTGGCAATTTCGGCAACCTTATCTTCGTAATCCGCAAAAGGAGCGTCTATAAAATCGGTAACGGTTTCTTCCAAATAAATAATAGCCTTATACAATGTTTTTCGCGCTTCATTCAAAGCATCGGTATTTTTTATGGACAGAATTTCCACGGACAGATTATTGATATGCACATATAAGGTCGTAACGTAAATCATCTGTTCGGCTAAAATAACGCGTTTATACGAAAGTCCCGTCTTGTCTTTAGCCATAACGGCAAGCATATTTTTTTCTTTTTCGCAAATGTTATCTATATTATCTTTATAAGGCTGCATTTTAGCCGCAAATAAATCTCTGTTTTGTTCCGTAAGCTTGGCCATCTTATCCTCCATACGTCTTGAGCAGACTGCGTGCATGTTCTAGAGAAACGGCACTGACCGCATCGCCTGAAAGCATGCGTGCAATTTCTTCAACCCTCTTTTCCCCGCTTATCGGATACACTTGAGTTGAAGCGTTACCCTGCACAACCGTTTTTTCTATCTTTATTTGATTATCGGCATAAACCGCAATACTTGCAAGGTGCGTTATGCATAAAATTTGGCGCGATGAAGCCAACTGCTTTAAGTGTGCGCCGACGGCAACCGACACTTCGCCGCCGATACCCGTATCTATTTCGTCGAATATAAGGGTGCCGGTCGTATCGGAGCGGTTTAAAACGGTTTTAAGCGCAAGCATGACGCGCGACAATTCACCTCCCGAAGCGATTTTTGCAAGCGGCTTGGGCGGATTGCCCGGATTCGCCGAAATAAGAAATTCGATATTATCTATACCGTAGGGACCGCATTTTTGATCGTCGGATACGGCTTCTTTTTGTTCAATGTGAACGCAAAAACGGGTATTTTTCATGCCCAAATCGGCAAGGACTTTTTCGACCGCAGCGGCCATTGCATCGGCGGCGGAACGGCGTTTTTGCGAAATAAGCAAAGCATCTTTATACGCCTGTTTTTCCAATGCGGAAACTTCATCGGCGAGCGCCTGCCTGTTCGTATCGGCAAAAGAGAGGGCTTCAAGCTGTTCTTCGGCTTTTTGCGCATAGGCGATAACCTCCGCAATCGGGCTTTGCACGGAAGCAGCATACTTTTTTTTCAGCTTGAAAAAGAGCGCCAGCCGTTCCTGCACTTCTTCCAAGCGTGCAGGATCAAAAACAAGGGCTTGCGTATATGAGCGCACTTCTTCGGCAATATCGTCCAATTCGTAAAAAGCGGTTTCAAGCCGCTTTGAAAGCCCCTCCAAAGACTCGTCCATACCGGCGGCATGTTCAAGATGGGATTTTGCCTTTTTTAAGGCCGAAAGCAGATTGTCCTGTTCGCCGCTTACAATGCCGGAAAAGCCTTCTATATCCTGATAGAGTTTTTCGTACTGCGAAAGACGGCTTTCTTCCTGCGAAAGTTCGGTATCTTCTCCTTCGCGCAAACGGGCTGC
>CAUURR010000033.1:0-13701 GCA_963547555.1 uncultured Treponema sp.
GAACACGCTGAGCTGCTGTTATATTGTGATTGTGCATCAATTTATTCAAAGTTTTTGACGTTTGTCGCAAGCGTTCGCTATTGATTTGGACTATTTCGCGTTTTTCTTCTTCTTTGAGACGTGCTTCGGATAAAAAAGCGTTAAAGGTTCGCTCATTTTCTAAAAAGTTAAAGTTTTTTGCACCTTCAATCAGCTTAAACGAAGAGACGGTTGAACCGTATACATAATAGACGGCAATTTGTATGTCATTTTCATTATTTCCCGCAACGGCAAGAGCGACGACTTCCTTGTAATTGCTATCTGAGTCTATAATACAGCGGGCATAGTGAAGTGTACCATTAACAGCAAAATCTTTTACGGAAGCATTATCGAATTTAATACCATCTTTGTTTTCTGCTTTAAATTTTTTTGTACCGAGTTTATCTTCGATAATAACGGGACACTGATATTTTGTGATATTAAAATCAGGAATACCAAAGCTTGTTCTTGTCTTCGTTTTTGAGCCGCCTTGCAACGCATTCTTTAATTTGGCGTTCATTGCCTGTTCTACGTTATAATCTTTGATGCTTTGTAAACCGATTTTTTCAAGCTGACGTTTTACATAATCGTTTACGTGCTGTTCAAGCGTCCACTCGGTGGCTCCATCCAATGTACTATTCTTCATAAGTCTACCGCGATTATAACTTAAAATAGATAAAATTACCAGACAGCTGTTTTTGTCTGTGAAAGCTGTCTTTTTGTTTTAAAGCAGTCCTTCGTTAAAGCCTTCGGCTCTGCCCGTCCATATTTGCCCCCCGTCTTTTAAAACCGTTATGATGTCGCACATCGCCTTTGCTTCATTTATATCGTGGGTAACGAGAATACCCGTAAAACCGATTCTTTTTTGCAGAACGCGTATATCCGCGGCAAGTTTTTTGCGAAGCGGCGCATCCAGCGACGAAAACGGCTCGTCAAAGAGTACAAGGGAAGGTCGAACAATCAAGGTGCGGGCAAGACTGACGCGCTGGGCTTCTCCGCCCGAAAGAGATTCGGGGTAACGCGCAGCAAAACCTTCAAGACCGAAGTCTTTTAAAAAGTCGGCAGCCTGCATACGGCTTTGCTTTTTACTCATTCCCGCACAGCGCAAACCGTAGCCGACGTTATCGTCAACCCGCATATGCGGAAAGAGGGCGGCACTTTGAAATACCATTCCCACATTCCGCTTTGCCGGAACAAGGCGGCTTATATCGCATCCGTCCAAACGCAGTACAAGCAGTTCGCAGGGTGCGGCGGTGCCGGTTTTTCGGTTGTCTTCGCAGTCGGCTTCCAAAAGCCCCGCAATAATGCGTAAAACGGTGGACTTACCGCTTCCGGAGCGTCCGGTGATACCGAGCATTTTTCCCTTTTCAACGGAACATGAAAAATCGATACGGGTACCCGGCCAACTTTTACGCAGATTGCGCACTTCAAAATACGGAGTCATTTTAATCGGTCTCCCAAAACAAAAAAGAGGATTGTCAACAAGGCGAGAATACTTCCGGCGGCGCAGGCTTCGTTAAAACGGTAAGAACCCGCCAAGCGATAGGTAAAAAGGGCAAGGGTTTCAAAACGAGGAATCGACAATATAAGCGGCAGGGAAGCGTCCGCGCTTGCGGCGGCAAAACAAAAACCGAAGGCCGAAAGAATACTGCGGCGTAAAAGAGGCAGCTGGATGCGGAAAACGCTGTCCGAAAAATCGGCCGATAAGAGGCGGGCGGCATTCAGCGTAGACTGAGGAATTCTGTCCATCGCCGAAGAAATATAGCGGAATGCGAGGGGCCAGCCGAGGGCGCTTTGAGCGGCAATCAAGGAAAGCGGACTTCCCCGCCTAAAAAAAAGAATCATACCGAAACCGATTACAATGGAAGAAACCGCCATCGGAACAAGGGGAACGAGGCGAAGCCGGGGCTTTGTTTTAAAAGGGTCAACCGCGCGCACAAAAACGGCGTACACACAGGCTCCGATAACCGCCAAAGCCGCAGAAAAAGCCGAAGTCCATACGGTATTTTTAAGCGACAGCCAAAATGACCGCCGGGATAATACGGTGCCGAAAGCGGCAAAAGACAGCGATTTTTTATATATAAAGGCGTTTGCCGAAACCGAAAAAAGCGGTACAAAGAAAAAGAGTATAACGGGAATAAAAACCGCCGCAAAAAAAAGACCTTCTTTCGGATTTTGCAGTTTACGGCCTTGAAGTTTTCTGCGCTTCCCCGTAATACCCGCGCTTCTTCTGCCCGAAAATTCAAAACGGGCATATAAAAGAACAAAGCACAAAGCTATAAGGGTTTCGGCAAGAGCAAAAAAAGCGCCCTGTTTAAAATCGAGGGAAGCGCGCAGTGAACGGTACACGGCAACTTCCAGCGTTGTGCCGCCCGCCGAACCGAACAACAGCACGATTATAAAGCTGAAAAAACAGTATAAAAAAACAAGCATTGCCGACGATGCAATCGTCGGTGCAAGCTGATACAGGGTAACGGTGCGAAACACCTTCCATTCGGATGCACCCAAGAGGCGGGCGGCATCGGCTTCATCGCACGGCAGGCGCTGCCACACGTCGGTACAAAGGCGCATAACAAGGGGAGAATTGTAAAATCCCTGCACGATAACGATTCCCCAAAAAGAGTATAAAAAACCGAGCGGCGGTTTTGCTCCGGTTCCGGCCGTACCGGTTAAAACAAGAATCAGGCGGTTCAGCGTTCCTCCCGTACCGAAGACAAGCACAAAGCCGAGGGCAATTAAAAGCGGCGGAACCGACAGGGGAACGGCGGAAAACACAAGCAAAAAACGCCTGCCGAAAAAACTGCGGTTTGCCGTAAAAAAAGCCGCCGCCATACCGAAAATAAGGGCAATAACGGTAGATACGGCCGCAATTTTTATTGTGTACCAAGCGGGCCGCACAACGGATACAAGAGAAAGTGAAGCCGAAGAAGTGCTTTGCGCGGCAGTCAAGGGTGTGAGAGCCGCACCCAAAGACAGCACAAAAATCAGACAAAGACTTATAAAAATAAAAACGCTTCCCGCCGTAATAACACGGCGGAAGACTTTAAAAAACATTATTAAAAACTCAGGACGGCAGCTATGTCTGCCGCGATTTTATCCGCTTCGGAGGAATCGGCAGTCAGCGTTTTTGACGCTTTCGGTGCGGCCTTATACGAGTCCGGCAGCATAACCTGCGGATTGACAGGATACATCCACTGGGTAAGAGGAAGCACCGACTGTGCTTTTTCGCCGATTAAAAAGTCCAAAAAGGCTTTCCCGCCCGTTTCGTTGGGTGCACCCTTTACCAAGCCGGCTCCTTCAATTTGCATAATGTGGCCTTCATCGAAAATCAATGCCTTGTAGCGGTCGGTTTTATCGTATTCGGCGTGATAAGCGGGGCTGGTCGTGTAGCTGATAACAAGAGGCGCTTCCCCTGCGGTAAAAAGACCGTAGCCCGCATCCCAGCCCGGAGCCATCGTCAAAATGCTCGGCTTTAGGTTTTTCCAGTAGTCCGCATATTTTTCGCCGAATACGGCCCGTGTCCATGCGGCAAAACCCAAACCGGGTGTTGACGTACGCGGATCCATTAAAATCAGTTTTTTCGCGTATACGCTCTTTGTCAAATCCGACAAGGATTTAGGAGCGGGAACGTTCGACTGCATATCGTAAATCAGGGCAAAATAACTCCAATCATAGGGAATAAGCTGCCAATCGGAATCCATAACCGCATCCGCAGGTATAAGGCCGGCCGCCCGGGCGGGCTTATAGGACTGCAAAACCTTGTGCGCTTTTACGGTTTTTACCTGATTGTTATCAAGGCCGAGCAAAACGTCTGCCTGCGGGGCATCTTTTTCAAGCACCGCGCGGGTAAGCACCTGCACCGCATCTCCTGCGGAAATCAGCGTACAGGTGTAACCCGTTTCGGCTTCAAAAAGCTTTACCAATTCGGGACCGGGCCCCCAATCGGCTGTAAACGAGTCGTATGCGTACACAACAACCTCTTTCGCACGCAATACGGAAACATCGCTTTTTCCTTTTGCGGGAAGAACTGCAATAAACGTAATACATAAAAAGAGAATACAAAGACGGGTCTTCATAACTTCCTCCGCCGGTATTGTCCGGATCAGGTTGGGACAGCCCTACGGCCGTCCTGCGGGTTTGCTCTCAGAAAACGCTCAGGCACAAAGCCCTCACGTTAACACCCCGGTATGAAAAGCAGTATAGCGGTAAATGATTTTTTACGCAAGACAAGTATGGACGATACCGGGTTTGAACCGGTGACTTCTACCGTGTGAAGGTAGCACTCTACCGCTGAGTTAATCGTCCTTAAAACCGAACACCGCAGAAAATGTCAATTTTCGAGGATGTTCGATTGCGTGCTTTCGCAACGAATGTGAGAAAGCACAGTCAATAACAAGAGTTTTGCCGACCCTTGTTAAGCAAAACTCTATGATAACTCGGGCGGCGCAATATAAGCCGACCGAGTTAATCGTCCGTAAAACCGAACACCGCAGAAAATGTGATGGTTCAGAATAGCACAAAGAAAGCTTTATGTAAACTGCAAATGAACATTTTCCCGATTGAATGCCTGCCCGATTTTTTATATACTTATAATAGGTCTGTTCAAAAACTCCGGTTTGGAGACAGCCGAATTATTCCAAGCGTAGGAAATCCGCAATGTTGTTAACCATAAGTGCCGAGGGGCAAGGCTCCGGTGCATTGAGTTTTTTACTGCATAAACATCCCGGCAAACTGCAAACGGTTGATTTGTCCGTCGGTTCCGCCCATGTGTTTTATCCGGAATACACGGAAGAAAAAACGACGGCAGCCCTGCTCTTGGATGTAGATCCGGTCGGTATGGTGCGTAATGCCAAAAATTTTGCCGGTAAAGAATTTTTACTCGGTCAATATGTAAACGACCGTCCCTATGCGGCATCTTCATTTTTAAGTTCGGCAATTTCAAAAGCCTTTTCAAGTGCCATGAACGGAAGCTGTAAAGAACATCCGGAACTCGTTGATATTCCCCTCGATTTGACGGCAAGGATTTCGGTACTGCCTGCTCCGAAGGGGGGAGAGTTTTTAATCAAAAAACTCTTTGAGCCGCTCGGCTACACGGTTGCAACCGAACGGCACATACTCGACACGCAGTTTACCGATTGGGGATACGGAAAGTATTTTACCCTTACGCTGAAAAACAACATCACACTTAAAGACTTACTTTCGCATTTATATGTGTTGATTCCCGTTTCCGACAACGAAAAGCACTATTTTATTACCCGTGACGAAGTGGATAAACTCTTACACAAGGGACGCGGCTGGCTCGAAAATCACCCTGAAAAAGATCTTATCGTTTCCCGATATTTAATCAATATACGTTCGCTTGTGCGCTCGGCCTTTGAAATATTGTCCGCGCAGGAAGAAGTCCCGGACGAAGATACAAACACAGACAGCCCCGTCCAGCGTGAAAAAAAAGAACGCCTGCACGATATCCGACTGCAAATTGTTGCCGAACAATTAAAGACAAGCGGAGCCGAAAGCGTTATCGACTTGGGCTGCGGAGACGGCAAGCTTTTAAAACTTCTTTTAAAAGAGCGGCAGTTTGAACGAATAGCCGGAACCGATGTATCCTTTTCCGAATTGACAAAATGCAAGGACAGGCTTCATTGGGAAGAAATGCCGCCTAAGCAAAAAGAAAGAATAAGCCTGTTTCAAAGTTCGGTAACATACCGCGACAAACGCTTCTCAGGTTTCGATGCGGCGGCCCTTGTGGAAGTAATCGAACACCTTGACGAAAACCGTTTGAGCGCTTTGGAAAAATCGGTTTTTAAATATGCTAAACCGCAAACGGTCGTCCTTACCACACCGAACAGAGAATACAATGTGCAATACGAAAATCTTGTGCAGGGAAAACTGAGGCATTCCGATCACCGCTTTGAATGGACCCGCGCCGAATTTGAAGCTTGGGCACAAAAGACGGCCGAAACATACGGTTACACCCTTGCATTTTTTCCGGTCGGGGAAGAAGAAAAAACTATAGGAGCGCCGTGTCAAATGGCGGTATTCACGTATGGAACTCAGCATACCTAAACTTTCACTGGTATTACTCATAGGCGTTTCCGGCTCGGGCAAAAGCAGCTTTGCAAAAAAACATTTCGGCCGGTACGAAATCGTATCTTCCGATGAGTGCCGCGGAATCGTCTCCGATGACGAAAACAATCAGGCGGCTACACACGATGCCTTTGAGCTGTTTAATTTTATTATTTCCAAACGCCTTAAAAGCGGATTGCTGACGGTTGCGGATGCGACAAACGTTCAACAGGAATCAAGAAAAAAACTGATTGATCTTGCGCGTTCCTTTCATGCACTGCCGACGGCGATTGTCTTTAATATGCCTCAGGAAGTCTGCGAGGAGCGCAACGGACGGCGCACCGATAGGACGATTTCCCGGCGCACATTGCAGCGGCAAATGCAGGATTTAAAACAGGCGCTCAGAAGCTTAAAAAGGGAAGGTTTTGTAAAAATTTATATTTTACGCTCCGAAGAAGAGGTTAATGCGGTTACCGCCATTGTGCGCGAAAAGCTCTACAACGATAAAACCGACGACTGCGGCCCCTTCGATATAATAGGAGACATTCACGGCTGTTATGAGGAACTCATTGAACTCTTACACAAATTGAATTATTCCGTCGATTCGGTAGAAGATAACGGAACGAATTACGGCTTGAACGTACATCATCCCGAAAATCGAAAAGCCGTTTTTTTAGGCGATTTGGTTGACCGCGGCCCAGCTTCACCTTCCGTGCTGAAGCTGGTGATGAGTATGGTGCGAAGCGGAAGCGCCCTGTGCGTTCCCGGCAATCACGATATGAAGCTGCAAAAAAAACTGAACGGAAAAACCGTACAGGAAAAACACGGCTTGGCGGAAACGCTCAAACAGCTTGAAGACGAATCCGAAGCTTTTAAAAACGATGTAAACGTTTTTTTAAACGATTTAATCAGCCATTATGTTTTGGATAAGGGAAGGCTTGTCGTCTCTCATGCGGGACTGAAAGAAGAGATGCACGGGCGGGGTTCCGGAGCGGTACGTTCGTTTTGCTTATACGGAGAAACTACGGGAGAAACCGATGAGTACGGTTTACCGATACGTCATAATTGGGCGGCTGAATACCGCGGGCGCGCAAAAGTTGTCTACGGTCATACTCCGGTACTCGAGGCGCAATGGCTTAACAACACTATCGATATAGACACAGGCTGTGTATTCGGCGGCTCTTTAACCGCCCTGCGGTACCCGGAAGAAGAACTTGTATCGGTTAAGGCACGAAAGACCTATGCGGAGCCTGTCCGTCCTTTGGAGATAGCGCAAATCTCCTGCGAAAAAGCAGGCGGTGAAACGAATGCGAATACACTTTCTTTACAGCATGAGGATGACGACTTACTTGATATTGAAGATGTGAGCGGGAAACGGATTATCCAAACACGTTTAAAAAATAATATTTTAATTCGTGAAGAAAATTCCGTTGCCGCTCTTGAAGCGGTAAGCCGCTTTGCGGTAAATCCTAAATGGCTGATTTATCTTCCGCCCACAATGTCTCCGTCCGAAACAAGCAAGCTTGAGGATTTTTTGGAACACCCGCTCGAAGCGATTGATTATTATAAAAGCCGCGGCATAAAAAAAATCATACTCGAAGAAAAGCACATGGGCTCCAGATCCGTTCTCGTTATCTGCAAAGACGAAAAAACCGCGGAAAACAGGTTCGGCATTAAAAATGAAGGTATCGGGATTTGCTATACACGTACGGGACGGAATTTTTTTAACGATTCGGCAGTTGAAACAGCTTTTTGGGAAAAAGTCAAAAACGCATTGGACGGTTCGGGCTTTTGGGAAAAGCTTAATACGGATTGGGTCTGTCTGGATGCAGAGCTTATGCCCTGGTCGGCAAAAGCGCAAAGTCTTTTACGGAGTCAATATGCTTCTACCGGTTCGGCGGCAGTCCATGCGCTTTCGGAAGCGGTTACGGTTTTAGAACTTACCGCCAAACGCGGGATTGAAGAAGCGCAGCCTCTTTTTGAAAAATTCTTACGGAAACAAAATGCGGCACACAAATTCATTACGTCATACCGTAACTACTGCTGGGATGTAAAAAGCATAGATGATTATAAACTTGCACCCTTTCACATTTTGGCAACGGAAGACTGTGTGCATGCCGACAAAAATCATGAATGGCACATGGAACATATAAAAGAAATTTGCCTTGCCGATACAAATCTTTTTAAGCTTACTCCGTATAAAATCGTAGACACGGAAAGCGAAGCCGATATACGGGACGCCGTGGATTGGTGGCTTTCTCTTACCGCAAAGGGCGGAGAAGGAACGGTTATCAAACCCTATGATTTTACCGCATACAGCGATAAACATGAACTCATTCAGCCGGCGATTAAATGCCGCGGCAAAGAATATCTTCGCATTATTTACGGACCGGAATACTGCGAGCCGGAAAATTTGGCTCGTTTAAAAAGACGCGGTTTGGCAAAAAAGCGTTCCCTTGCCTTGCAGGAATTTGCGCTTGGTATTGAGGCCCTTGAGCGTTTTGTAAAAAAAGAACCGTTAAGACGCATTCACGAAAGCGCCTTTGCCGTGCTTGCCCTCGAAAGCGAAGCCGTAGACCCGCGCTTGTAAAACGGAAAATTTCCGTTATTGACAACCGCCCCAAAAAACACAATACTAATACTATTATGAAAAAAACTGCAATTATCTACGCTTCGGTTCATCACAAAAATACCGAGCGTTTGTTAAAAGAAGCGGTTAAAAATCTTTCGGTCGACCTTTTAACCGTAAAAGAGGCCGAAAGTGCCGATTTTTCCGCTTACAGGGCGGTCGGCTTTGCATCGGGCATATACGCCGGCAAACTTCATGCATCTATTTACAAATACATGAAAAATCATAAAGAAGCCCTCCCAAAAAAATGCTTTATCCTGTGTACCAGCGGTATCGGTAAGGGAAGCTATGCCAAAAGGCTTCCCCGCTATTTTGAATCGAAAGGTTTTGAGGTTCTCGGTGCCTTTGAATGCAAGGGCTTCGATACGTTTGCTTTTTTCAAATTGTTCGGCGGCATCGCAAAAAATCATCCCGACGAAAAAGACATACAAAATGCAGCGGCATTTTTAAAAAGTATAACCGAGACCGAATAATGTACTTTAAAAAATTAAGCGGAACAAAATGTTATCTTTCTCCGATTGACGTAAACGATGCCGAAACCTATACGCGCTGGCTCAACGACCTTGAAGTAATCGAAAACCTGACCCTTGCCGCGACCGTCATTCCCCTTGAAGGAGAGAGGGAATTGCTGCAAAAACTGGCCGCAGGTTCTACTGCTCAGCAGGATTACGCGATAATCAATGCCGAAAATGACACGCTTATCGGAAACGCGGGCTTAATCAATATAAATCATCTGCATAGAACAGCCGAAGCCGGTATTTTTATCGGCGATAAAAGCTGTTGGGGAAAAGGTTTCGGAACGGAAGCTTTGTCGCTTTTAATCGATTACGCCTATAAGGTATTGAATCTGCACAATATTTTTTTAAAAACCTATGCGTTTAACAAACGCGCAATCCGTTGTTACGAAAAAATCGGGTTTAAAAAAATCGGTGAAATACGCGAAGCCCATGTCTACGGCGGCAAAGCTCACAATATCGTACTGATGGACATATTGCCCTCGGATTTTTATCGATAGCGGATTCAAAAACGCTTACTCGTCTTTATACAAGCCCATTTTGACGCTTTCGTCGATTATCCTGAGGGCAAAGTGCCAAAGTTCTTCGGAAAAATCTTTTATAAAGGTTTTTTTTGCGACTATCTGCGCTTTGGAAAGTTTTTTTGCAACGATATTTCGGTTTTGTACGGCGTAATGATTTAAAAGCGGCTGAAGATTATCCAACACAAGGGCATACTGCGCTTCCTTGCTTTCGGCTTTTTCAAATTCTTCCCACGTGCTAAGAAAATAATCTTTTTGATCTTCGGGTAATAAGCCGAATATTTTATGCGCCGCCTCGTGTTCGGCGGGTTTTATCTTTTCGCGCGCAGTGTCGTCGTATAAAAAAACGTCGCCCGCATAGATTTCCACAACATCGTGAATCAAAAGCATCGTAAGCGTTTTTTCAATGTCGATTTTTTCCGTGCAGTATTCGCGCAGTACAAGGGCCATCATTGAAACGTGCCATGAATGTTCGGCGCTGTTTTCACGGCGCTGATTGCCGTGTGTTCCGTTTTGCCTGTACACGACTTTCAGTTTTTCGAGCTCAAAAATAAAATTCATCTGTTGTTCGAGGCGAATGTTCATTTAAAAAGTATACAGGTTTTAAGCGCATCGCGCAAGTTTAAAATGAGCGGCGCTATTTGAGCCGTGAGCATGCACAATATGCAGAAAAGGTTTTTAGCGGGCGTCCTGCCCGCGTCCTGAACCTCTTTTATCTTTTGCTTAAAACCGTTATACTGACCGTTATGAAGCTTTTTATCACCCGCCACGGCGAAACCGATCGGAATGTTCAAAAACGTATATGCGGCTGGACGGAATCGGAATTGACCGAACGCGGTCTTTCGCAAGCCCGCGATTTGGCCGAACGCCTTGCCGCCGACAAAGAAAAAAACGCAATAAAGCATATCTATGTTTCGCCTCTTAAACGTGCGCGCGACACCGCAGCCTGTATCGAAAAGGTTTTGGGTATAAAAGCAGTTCCCGATGGCCGCATAAAAGAAGTCTTTTTCGGCGATTTTGAGGACGCACACCGGGTTACCGATCCGGCGTTCTGCGAAATGCTGAACAATCCTTTCGTTACTTTTCCGCACGGAGAATCTCTTGTGCAGGCAGCTCACCGCGCATACGGATTGATTGAACACGTTCGCAAAACACATGCGGGAGACGGCAACGTGCTTTTTGTGTGCCACGGTATGATTACCGTTTTAATGTGTACGTTCTTTAAAGACTATTCACAAAACGACTTACTCAATACGTGCGTCGAAAATTGTCAGCTACTCGAATTCGATTTATAAAAAAATTATAGACGCTAAAATATACGCAAAACGGCTTTTTTATGTTATACTGCAAGTATGAAAAAGCCAAATAAAGTTCTCAGCAAAACCGTCCGTCTTATCCTCTTTGCCGCAGCCGCCGTTATCTTAAGCCTCGTTTATAGCCATTTCAGCAAAAAAACCGAGACAATCCGTGTTGCCTATTACGGACTGCCGGAAACCCTTGTAAAAAATATCCGCGATTGGCTTGACGGCCGCGGAGTCGAACGCACGGACTTTATACTTGACGATTTAAAACCGCTACGTTCTCAAATTAAAAAAACCGTGCAGTACGATTTGCTTTTTATTTACGACGGGGCGAATATGGATTCGGTCAATACGGTTGTACGCAATGCGGAAACCGCCGCCCTGCAAAGCTTACCCCTTCCCGTCCGTATATCGGTTCAGACCGACGGACGGCTTACCGGTACTCCGGTTCTTTTAGATACCTTTCAGCTTTTATGCTCAAAACAGCGGTTTGAAGCGATGAACGCTTTACCGCCTGCAAGTCTTCGTCAGCTGGAAAATCTTGCCTTTAATGCAAAGTCCGAAACTTCGCCCCTGCTGTGTGCCGGTAAAGACGACAATCACTTGATTATGTTTTTTTCTTCTTTGCTTGAAGCACAGGAGGGCATTGAACTTTTTGATGAAGCTCTTGCACGACTTAAAGCTTCAACGGAAAATGATTTTACCGTTTTTTTTGCCATCGGTGCCGTCCGGGATACCGTATCGCGCCTTGCCTTATGGCAAAAATACGAACTTTTGCCGCGGAATTGGCTTGAATTAACGGCCGAAGACCTTGCTCCCGCGGCGGACGGGGAAAAAGCTTTTATTATTTTTGCCCCCCTGTCCTTCTACCGCAGCTTGGAAGAATCCGGGGCACACAGGTACAGCCTCTATTTTATGCCTGCGAATTCCCTCAGGGCGCAGCGTTATATTGTTTCTCACACCCTCGCCGCGCTTCAGTTTTCCGTGCCGAAATCTCCGCTTCAAACGGCGGCACAGGCAACAAATAAGCTTGCAGCGGGCCGCGCCCTTATCCGCGAATCCGTTGCCGCCCATTCGCAGACAAAACTTGCCGCATCGCCCCGTCTGCTTCCTTCAAATTCAAAGGCCGAAACGGACGGCGAGGCCCAAAGAGTCCTGCACGCTTTGAGCGCGGCCGACGGTATTATGCCCGATATTGCGCAAGCCGCTTTTACCGATGCGGCCCAAAGAAAAGCCTTTGCCGAAGCCTTACGCAAAGAATTGCAAAGGGCGGCACAATAGACTCCGTTAAAGACGGCCGACTTTTGCTTATCGGCGTTTTTTTAGGAGAAAAGGAGGTTAGGCCGTTTTCCGCTCGACCTTTTTAGGCCTTTAAAAAATCAAGTGTGCGGTTTCGTGCCTCTATCAGTTTATCGCACCACAGATCAAAATCGGGGTCGGCACTTTGCAGTTCCGGATGAGCGAGGATATTGCGGACGGTTTCTTTTACGCCGTCTTCAAAGTGGATTTCCGAATAAAAGCCGTTTACCAAACGCTTCAGCTTGGTATTATCAAAAACTACTGTATTCGCCTTGTCGCCGATAAGCGTTCCTTCAAAATCGTAAACGGGGGTACCGGAAACGGGCAGCTTTCCTGCAAGCGTTAAAAATTCCGACGACATATGCACGGCCTTTAAAGGAACGCCGACAGCCGAAGCGATGCAGCCGTATATTTGATTCCATGTTAAACTTTCATCGCCGGTAATCTGTACGGCTTCTCCGATAGCCTTCGCATTGCATACCAAACCGCAAAAGGCACGCGCAAAATCGCGGTTGTGAGTCATTGTCCACAGCGATGTACCGTCGCCGTGAATAATAACGGGCTTGCCTTCTATCATACGCCGGACAATTTGCCAGCTTCCTTTTGCCCCGTGCAGTCCGAGGGGAACGGAACGCTCGCCGTAAGTATGACTTGGGCGGACAATCGTTACGGGAAAATCTTCGGTGCGGTATGCATTCATTAAAAAGTCTTCACATGCTATTTTATCACGCGAATACTTCCAAAAAGGGTTTGCCAAAGAGGTGCCTTCGGTTATGCGGTAATCGCCGAGCGGTTTATGATAGGCTGAAGCCGAACCGATAAAAATATACTGTCGTGTTTTATCCCTAAAAACGCGCACATCGCGCACAACGTCTTCTTTTGTAAAAGCGATAAAATCGGCAACGACATCAAAGCGTTCTCCCTTGCTTAAAAGAGAATCGACAATCTTTTTTAAGTCCTCTTCGTCTTTGGAATTTCCCTTTACGAATACGGGCGGTTTTACCGCAAGCCCCAAACGCGCCGCCTCTTTTTCGCAGACGAGGCTCAGTTCTTCATTGCGGTTTCCCCTGTTCAAAACAAATACTTCGGTATCCGCCTGCAATGTCAAGCGGGCGGTAACGGCGGTGCTTATGGTGCCGCTTCCGCCTATAATAAGAATCTTCATAAATTCAGTATAGCCTGTTTACAGCGTATGTCAACAGTTTCACACTGATTAACAACACATCGCCTTTGGGAGCTTCCCTTTTTATTAAAAAAAATATAATCTATAAGAAAGTCGGAGGTTTATTTTAAGCGGCACAAATGGGTACCGCTTAAAAACACTTCAAGTTTGCTCACGCAAACGTTGTTTA
>CAUURR010000034.1:0-13677 GCA_963547555.1 uncultured Treponema sp.
CTTTAACATTGCTTCGCCACGGCATATGCCTCCTCCTGAATATTTTGAAGAATTGACTTTTATGCGATACGCATATTCTAAGCGGCTAAAACGAAAAGATGCCGCAGTAAAACATTGTATTCAAAAATCGCGTCCGCCCGTACCTGTTTCGATACGGGTTCGGACACGTTTTACCGCCTTACGGTTCAGTTTATTAAATTATTGACGAATTCTTCGACCTTGGCGCGGTTTTCATAAGAATACTGAGGTTCCTCACGTACAAGACGGGCTGCCCAGAAATTTATATCTTCATCCGCTTCATTACAGGGAACCTGAGGATTACCCGAATATGAACCTATATCCGATTTCCACGGCGCAAAACCTTCTTCGGTTAAAAGATACTCTATGAATAATTTTGCCGCATTGACGTTTTGTGCGTTGGCCGTAAGCTGAGCATAGATAGGATAATAAAATCCTGAAAAAGGCTGCATTTCTTTTACAGGTGCCAAAGCAAGATTTTTCTTCGCCGCATAGCGCAGTTTTGAAAGAACGAATAAGCCCATCAACTGTTCTTTTTGTCCCTTCGTTCCCACATTCTCGGCGATATTCGAATCGCTCGTTCCCAAAACAGCATTCTTAAAGAAGCCTTTCATCCATTCGTAGCCGGCATTTTCGGTTGTCAAGACAATTTCTTTTCCGTAATAGTCTTTATAAGCCTGTGCAATTTTAGCGGCCCATTTGTCGCTCGTAAGCATAGTTAAAAAGTTGGAATTTACGCCTTCCTGCGGCGGATTTTTAAATTGAACACGTCCTTTCCATTCGGGTTCAGTCAGCTGCCAAATATTGGTAACCGGAGTTTCTTCCGATTTTTCACTGTTAAAAACAAAGATTTTATCACAGAATTGAAATACCAAGGGATTTTGATTTTCCGGCGGAATTTGATCGGCAAGCGAAAAAGGTACATAGTTTACCAAATAACCGAGATTTATCAATTCACCGTATACACGGGCACCGTCCTGACACAAAACCATATCGGCACCGGCAACCTTACCGCTTACCTCAAGCGATACCTTTTTTACCAGTTCGCCGTCTTTTAAGTTCGCGGTTTCAACCTTAATACCGTAGAGTTTTTCAAAATTCTCGGCAGCAAGAGAAACACGGGACGTAGTGGAATAGACAACCAATTTGCCTTCTTTTTTTGCCGCTTCAATAAGCTCTTCCCTCGTCATTGTCTGCTCCGGTTCCCGCATTTTTGCGGCTGCGGAATCTTTTTTACCGGAACATGAAAATAACAGCGGCACCGTTACCGCAATTACCATGATTAATACAAAAAGACGATTTTTCACATCTTCCTCCTTAACATAAAATTAATATTTTCTTAATGTTTTATTTATATTAGCATCGTAAATCCGAATTGTCAAGAAAAATTTTGTACTTACAGGTAAAATCAACATACTCCGACGCAAGCATCGGGGCACAGCGCTCAACGTTTCGCACTGTGTGTTCTCATAAGGTGATTGCAGTCGGCTTTAATACCCTTTGTTACGACACAAAGCGTCGGGGTATTAAAACCTCCGCACGAATAAAAAAGGCTGTCCGAAAACCGAAGTTTTAGGACAGCCCCTCGTAATGATAACTACCGCTGTACCCGGCCCGATGCGTTTCCGGCGGCAAGCGCCTTTACTTCATCAACCGATACAAGATTAAAATCCTGTTCTATCGTATGCTTGAGAGCGGAAGCGGCAACGGCAAATTCGATTGCTTCCTGCCCCGCATAATTTTCAAGCAGCGCATAAATAAGGGCCGCCCCGAAAGAATCTCCGCCGCCTACACGGTCTACAATTTGAATCGTGTAGTTTTTGGAGAAAAAGGCTTCACCACCCTCGTACAGCATACCGCCCCATTCGTTCACGCTTGCAGAAAGACTGCCGCGCAGGGTAATTGCCGTTCTTTTACAGCCGAACTGATCGCATATTTGCTTTGCAACGCTCACGTATGCTTTTTTATCGAGCTTTCCGCCGTCTATATCGGTATTTTCAGCTCTTATACCGAACACATCGGAGGCGTCTTCTTCATTTGCAATACACAAGTCCACATAGGGCATTAACGAAGACATGACTTTTTTCGCCTCGTCGCGCGTCCACAATTTTTTACGGTAATTAAGGTCGCAGCTTACGGTTAAGCCCTTTTCTTTAGCCTTTTTACATGCCGCAAGACAAACCGCAGGCATATCGCCTCCCAAAGCGGGGGTAATTCCCGTAAAATGAAACCATGACGCTCCTTCAAAAATACGATCCCAATCGAAATCCGAAGCGGACGCAAGGGCTATAGCCGAATCTTTTCTGTCGTAAATAACTTTTGAAGCACGCTGGCTTGCGCCCTTTTCGACAAAATACAAGCCGAGCCTTTCTCCTCCGCGGACAATATATGAAGTATCCACACCGAAGTGCCGCAACGCATTGAGCGCACTTTGTCCCAAATCGTTTACGGGCAGCTTTGTAATATAACGGGCATTGTACCCGTAGTTTGCCAAAGACACGGCTACGTTCGCCTCTCCTCCGGCATAACTGATTTCCATTTCGTCAGCCTGTATAAAGCGTTGAAATCCTTTGGGATTTAAACGCATCATAATTTCACCTAAACTGACCACCGTTTTTTTCATATACTCACTCCTGTTATTATTTTGATGAGGCGTCCGAAAACTTCAGTTTTTGGACAGCCCCATTTTGTCTACTGCCGGTTCTTTGCGCAAAGGACGTCCTTTGCCTTTTTCCAAATTTCAACGGCGCGTTTTGCCCGCTTTTCTATTTCGTCCCATGCCTGTTCAGTGATTAAATCGCGCGAAGCAATCCATGTGCCTCCTATGGCCGCGACATCCGGCAAAGCCGCAAAATCCGCCAGCGTTTCTTCACTGACACCGCCCAAAGGAAAATATTTTAAGCCTAAATGCTTATAAGGAGCGGCAACGCTTTTAAAATACGAAAGTCCTCCGAGGGGAACTGCGGGGAAAAATTTTAAAAAGGTGCAGCCCAAACCGTAAGCGGCTTCTATTTCGGTTGCGGTTGCAACGCCGGGCGCAAAATCCAAAGCACAGCCTTGTGCTTCTTTTACAATGGAAGGATTCAATCCCGGAGATACGGCAAATGCCGCCCCCGCGTCTTTTACCCGCTTTGCCTGACCGCTTAAAATAACCGTTCCTATACCGACGGTCATTTCGGGTACCTCTTTACAAATCAGCGGAATTGCAGGTTCGGCAGCATCGGTTCTCAGTGCCAATTCAATAGCGGTTATCCCGCCCGCAACAAGAGCTTTTGCAACAGGAACGGCATTTTCGACCTTGTCGATTTGCAGAACCGCAACCACACCGCTTTTCGTTATACGGCTTAACACATCTTCACTCATCACGTTTTTCATACGTTTCTCCTCATAATAATTAATTTCCCGATAAATTAAGATAGGGCATTATTTTTACAGCTTCTTCGGCTGCATGTATAAGACAGTTTTTTATGCATTCTTTTTTTTCTTCCGTGTAGCGGAAAACGGGGACGACAACCGACAGTGCCGAAACGACGTTTCCTTCAATCAAGACGGGAATGGCAATACAGCATATATGTTTGTTTGACTCTTCCCACTCATAAGCAAAGCCGTCTTTTTTTACACACTGCAGCTGTTCATATAATTTTGCAATATTCGTTACGGTTGACTCGGTTACAGCTTCCAAGCCTTGCGGATACAGGGTGTTAAGTTCCTCAAGTGAAAAGCGGGATAAAAGAGCTTTGCCCAACGCCGTTGCATATGCGGGCATCGTTTTTCCCACGGCGGAATACATACGGACAGTTTCCGGCGAGTCCGCCTTTGCAAAATATAATACATCTCCCGCTTCCAAAACTCCCCAGTGAGCCGTTTCTCCGCAGGCGTTCACAATCCGCCGTAAAACTTTTTGCGCATTTTCGTAAGGCTGCGAATTGGAAACATAATTGATACCGGCAAAAAACAAGCGGGAGCCGACCGTATAACGGTAAGAATGCTCATCATAATTAAGATACTTTTGTATGTATAGGGTTTGTAAAATAGGGTAAAGCGTACCGGAAGGGATATGTAGAGAACGGGAACATTCGGCTAAAGAGAGACCGCTTTTAGCAGTTGAAATCAAATTCAAAACCGAAATAACACGAAATGTCGGGTTATGCATTTAAAATTCAAATCTCCCGATACCGTTCTTTTATTCGTATATACAAACAGTATTTGTTAATGCAATTATTATACGCCGTAAAATCGATTTTGTCAAATAAAATTTTCATCCTTGACAAAAAATGTATATTTATACAATATGAAGACGTGTTTTAAGAAAAACACTCGTTTTAAGAAAAACCGTTCAGCCGAGGCAGACTCAAAAGCTGCTTGTTTTTTGTCGGTTTCGGCTCTTTCTTTTAAACCGAAGTTTTCAAATACGAGAGGTAAAATGTGAAAAACCGTTTAACCCGCTTGGAAGATATACGCACTCTTATAAAAAACCGCCGCATAGAATCGCAGGAAGAACTGCTCGTGCATTTGCAAAAAGAAGGCTATACGGTTACTCAGGCGACCCTTTCAAGAGACCTCAAGCTTTTAAAGGTCGGCAAAGCGGCGGACGGAAGCGGAGGCTATGTATACACCCTTCCCGAAGAAAAAGTGCAAAGCCCCGAACATCTATATGCCCGGGATTTTTTGCGCGGTTATACATCGATTCAATATTCGGGAAACATGGTAGTCATTAAAACACATTCGGGGCATTCAAACACGGTAGCCGAAGCCCTTGACCGTTTTAATATCGACGGCGTTTTGGGTACGATTGCAGGCGACAACTGTATTTTTGTTTGTTTGGGCGAAGGCGTAAGCGGCAAAGATTTTTTGCAAAACCTGAAAGAAAAGATACCCGAACTTTCGGAATAGACAAACGGCAATATCGGATGGCCATAATTTTTTTAAGTGCTGGAAATTTCTGCGTTTTTTTACTATATTTATAGTATGAAATTGTATACAAAACGGCAGATTTTTTTTGCTTCCCTATTGACGGCGATTTTTTCTTTAGCAGCGGCGGCTTTAATCTTTTTATCGATATATAAAATCACGGTAAAGCCGGCCGATACTGCAGAACTCGGCATTCAAACCGCTGAAGAAGCGGAGACGGGGATTCAAGTCCCCTCATCCGAAGAGGACGAAGACTCTTTTCATTTTCAAACATCGAAACAAAACGTCGTTCTCAATACGGCAGATAAGCAAAATCAATATACCCGCGATGAGGTGCAAAATATTTTTGTCTACGAAAACTGCAATGAAGCGGTTGTAAACATAAACACGCAGGTTGTCGCGGTCAACTGGTTTTTGGAACCCGTACCCCAAGACGGCGGTTCCGGTTCCGGCTCCATCATCGATAAGCGCGGTTATGTCGTTACAAACGTCCATGTAATCGAAAACGCATATAAAATCTACATATCGCTTTCCGACGGCACCCAATACGAAGGACGGGTAGTCGGTCAGGACAGCGCAAGCGATATTGCCGTTTTAAAATTCGATCCGCCGCGCGGCACCGAATTAAAGACAATCGACTTCGGCAACTCGGATTTGCTTAAAGTGGGACAAAAGGTTATCGCTATCGGAAACCCCTTCGGTTTGGAGCGGACAATGACCACCGGAATCGTCTCCGGCTTGGGACGCCCCATCCAGTCCTCATCGGGAAACATTATACGCGATATGATTCAAACAGATACGGCAATCAATCCCGGTAATTCCGGCGGACCGCTTTTGGATACACAGGGGAAAATGATCGGCATAAACACGATGATTTATTCCACATCGGGAAGTTCCGCCGGCGTGGGTTTTGCGGTTCCTATCAATACTGCAAAGCGGGTTGTAGCCGATTTGATTCAGTACGGAAAGGTGCGCCGCGGCGTCCTCGATCCGGGCGCCCGCCTCATACAGCTTACCCCCTCGATCGCTTCTTACGCAAACCTTTCGGTTTCTTCGGGCCTTTTAATATCCGAATTGACGCGGGGCGGAACGGCCGAACGTGCGGGTCTCCGTGCGGGAACCGAGGCGGTGCGCTACGGTTCAAGCAGAAACCGCGTTGTCATCTATCTGGGAGGCGACATTATCACCGCCATAGACGGTACTGCGGTAAGCGGTTACGCCGATTATTATTCGCTGTTGGAAAGCAAAAAGCCCGGCGATACGGTAACGCTCACCGTTCAGCGCGGCAAAAAAAGCGAGCGCATACCAGTTAAACTCAGCGAGGCCGAATAGTGCGCCCCTTTAAGGTTGAATCCCCCTTTGAACCGTCAGGCGATCAGCCGCAGGCGATAGAAGCGCTTGCACAGGGCTTTTTAAACGGGGAGCGTTTTCAAACCCTCAAGGGAGTTACCGGTTCGGGTAAAACCTTTACGATGGCTAAAATCATCGAGCGCATACAGCGTCCCACCCTGATTATAAGCCACAACAAAACCCTGTCGGCGCAGCTGTACCGCGAGTTTAAAAGCTTTTTTCCGAATAATGCGGTCGAATACTTTGTATCTTATTACGATTACTATCAGCCGGAAGCCTACGTGCCGGCCCGCGATTTATACATAGAAAAAGACGCTTCGATCAACGACGAAATAGACCGCCTGCGTTTAAGCGCGACTTACTCCCTTGTGGAGCGGCGCGACGTTATCGTTGTGGCGACCGTTTCGTGCATTTACGGTTTGGGTATGCCCGAAATCTACCGCGACATGAGCATTCACATCGAAAAGGGAGAAGTTTTGGCACCCGACAAGTTTGCCCAAAAACTTGTATCACTGCAGTACGAGCGAAACGATGCCGTATTCGAGCGCGGCAATTTCCGCATACGGGGCGACGTGATGGAAATCTTCCCGGCCTATATGCACGAAGCATACCGCATAGAGCTTGACTGGGAAGAAGTGGTAAAAATCAAACGCTTCGATCCTATAAGCGGCGAAATCCGCGAAGACATGGACGAGCTGATGCTTTACCCCGCCAAGCACTTTATCGTACCGCCTGAAATGCTTGCCGCCGCACAAGAGCGCATAAAAGCCGAATTGGAAGAACAAGTTGATTTTTTACTTTCACAGGGTAAAAATCTTGAAGCCGAACGTTTAAAAACGCGCACGGTTTACGATCTTGAAATGCTTGCCGAAATGGGCTATTGCCCCGGAATCGAAAACTATTCGGGGCCTATTACCGGGCGCGCACGAGGCCAACCGCCTGCAACCTTGCTGCACTATTTTCCCGACGACTTTTTATGCATGATAGACGAATCACACGTTACCCTTTCGCAGCTCGGCGCAATGTACGAGGGAGACCGCAGCCGCAAAACAAACCTCATCAATTTCGGCTTTCGGCTGCCGAGCGCATTGGATAACCGCCCCCTCAAATTCGCCGAATTCGAAAAAAAACTGAATCAAACCCTCTTTGTGTCGGCAACTCCGCGTGACGAAGAAATCAAACGCAGCAGCCGAGTCGTCGAGCAAATTATACGCCCCACCGGTCTTTTAGACCCGATTGTCGAAGTACGGCCGAGCGAGGGGCAAATGCAGGATATTTACAAAGAAGTAAAACAGAGCATTGCAAAAAACGAGCGCTCGCTGATTTTGACGCTTACAAAAAAAATGGCCGAAGACTTAACCGAATACTTGGACGAACTTCATTTAAAAGTCAAATACATTCACTCGGAAGTCGAAACGATTGAAAGAGTCGAAATATTAAAGGGATTGCGCGCGGGAGAATTCGACGTTTTAGTCGGCATCAATTTACTGCGTGAAGGAATCGACTTACCCGAAGTATCCTTTATCGCAATTCTGGACGCGGATAAAATCGGCTTTTTACGCTCGGCGACAAGTTTGGTGCAAATTATCGGGCGGGCGGCGCGCAACAGCAGCGGTACGGTTGTGATGTATGCCGACCGCCTCAGCGATGCAATGAAAGAAGCAATCGGCGAAACAAAAAGACGCCGTTCCATTCAGGAAGCTTACAACGAAAAACACGGCATAACGCCGACCACCGTTGCAAAAGCCGTCGGCGATATTTTGGTGCGCCGCAGCGAAGAAAAAAAAGAAATCATCGGTACGGAACTGTCCGTTATCAAGGCCGCAACAAATATGTTTATTCCCGGACAGCGCAAAAAACTTTTAAAAGCGATGGAAAGACAAATGCTCGAACACGCCGAGCGTTTGGAATTTGAAGAAGCCGCGGCGATACGCGATGAAATAGAAGAAATAAAGCGTCAGTTTACCTGACGGCGTCAGTTCGCGTGGCAACGTCAGTTCGCTTGACGGCGTCAGTTTGCTTGAACGTGGAGGAAGGTATGAATACACAAACAACAGAACAAAAAAATGGGCGGCCCGGCTGGGACGAATACTTTATGGAAGTATGCCGCGCAATTGCAAAGCGGGCAACCTGCGACCGCGGAAAATCGGGCTGCGTTATCGCAAAGGATTGTCAGATTTTGGCAACCGGTTATGTAGGCTCCCCGTCGGGGCTGCCCCACTGCGACGATGTGGGACACGACTTAAAAAAGATGCTCCACGACGACGGCTCGGTTACCATGCACTGTGTGCGTACCGTTCATGCCGAGCAAAACGCAATCTGCCAAGCCGCCCGCCGCGGCGTTGCAATCGACGGTGCAACCGTTTACTGTAAAATGACGCCCTGCCGTACCTGCGCTATGATGCTTATAAACTGCGGCATAAAACGCATCGTATGCGAAAAAAAATATCATGCCGGTGCGGAAAGCGAAGCAATGTTTAAAACAGCCGGTATCGCCCTCGAATACGTTGACGAAAGCGTCGAAAAATACGACAACCAATAGGGGTTGTCAAAAAAACCGATTTTTTTGGACAACCCGTGATAGATTGTAATAGGGGTTCGTTGAAAGTATGGAGATTTTTTTTGCGGGAACGGGAACCAGCCACGGCATACCCGTTATAGGCTGCACCTGTCCCGTTTGCACATCGCAAGCCCCCGAAGATAAGCGCACTCGCTCAAGCATCTTTGTAAAAGGAAGCGGCGGAACCTCTATCGTCATAGATACGGGGCCGGACTTCCGCGAACAGGCGTTGCGTGCAAAACTGAATAAGATTGACGCGGTATTGTATACTCACAGCCATGCCGACCACTTGCACGGTATCGACGATTTGCGCATTTTTTCTCATAAAAGCCGCCGCTGCAAAACAAGCGAAAAGCCCCTGCACATTTATTCGAATGCCCAAACCCTGAACGATATACAAGTACGGTTCGACTATATTTTTTCGCCCGTAAAAGAAGGGGGCGGAAAGCCCTATCTCGAATTGATTGACGCTTCAATTTTCAGTACCGAGCATCCGTTGTGTATCGCTGAGCTTGAGATTATACCCGTACCGCTTTTGCACGGGCATTCGGAAGTATACGGTTGGAAAATCTCGGAAAAAGTTTCGGTCGATAAAACATATTCTCTCGCCTATTTAACCGACTGTAATTTTATCAGCGGACAATCGATAGAGCTTGTGCGCGGTGCGGACATCCTTGTAATCGATGCACTGCGTAAGCGGCCGCACAGCACACATTTAAACTTTGAAGAAAGTATAGCTTACGCGCAAAAAATAGGGGCAAAGCGCAGTTTTTTTACCCATATATGCCACGATTTTTCGCACAGTCAAATCAAAGCTTTTTTAGCCTCTCACACGGACGCCAGTTTAAATATAGAACCCGCTTATGACGGCCTTGTTTTGAATACGCCGTGCGCACCTTAAACACACGGCCCTATTCTAAAATCGTAATTTCAACCCTGCGATTTTGCATCCTACCCTCTTCGGTTTCGTTCGACGCAATCGGCCGCTCAGATCCGTGCCCCTTTGTAATACAGTTTTCCCGCTTAATACCGCGCTTTGCCAATTCATCCGCAATACACTGTGCACGTTCGGCCGAAAGTTTTTTTTCGCCTTCCGGTCTGCCCGTCGAAGCGGCGTGACCTTCGATTAAAAGTTTTGCGTCCGGTACTTGACGAAGTACTTCGGCAATGCGTTCAAGCCGTTCCCCTTCTTCCGCTTTAAAGTCCGTACTGTCGGGCAAAAAACCTATATTCCGCAGCGAAAACCGAATGCCTGCCGGCGTTTGTTCAAATACCGTATCGGCACGATGCATATCGGAAGTCTTCACGGAATCGGATATGGAAGCGGTTTGTGCAAAAGTTTCCATAAGCGGCAGCACTTCTTTTTTTTCAACCGCGCTCGGAAAATCCGTAAAAAGCAAAATGCTTCCTTTAAATTGCACGCGGTTTCCGTCTCTGTAGCGGAACTCTTCTTCAACCCTGTCCGCAATAACAAAGGCTTGTCCCGTATCTTTAAGTACGTAAATATCGGCACTGTGAGAACCTGCCGCAAAAGTCAAGTCGGCATCCCCTTCGGAATCGGTATATGAAATACCGTAACGTGTCGCCCACGCAGCTTGAATACGGTAGGTATCTCTTCCTTTATACACTTCTTCACCTTTAAAAGTATACACAACCTTCATCGGAAGACGTGTGTATATTCCCTTGTTCAAGGGATCAACGGTGCGTACGGCATCGGAAGTCCAGGTATCGCCCGTTTGTACCGCTTCGGAAGGAAAGGCGGGAAAACTTCTGAATGTCGGAAAACCGTTGTCCTCTATCGGGCTTAGGCGGCCGTCCGAAGAAACGGCAAAACGGGCGGAAATCGATGCATCCAAAGAAAGAGCGGTTTCCTTAAAATTCGACATCGTTTTTTCACCTACATAAAACCCGCCTTCAAAAATCGTAAAAGGCTTACCGATACCGAGCCTGACAACATCCGTATCTTTAAGTCCCTGCTCGGAAGGATAGACAAAGGAGCGTACTTCGCGGCTTGTCAAGCCGGTATACTTTCCGTTGTCGTAACGGCGCAAATCGGAACGTTCAACCATCCAATAGGAACCCGCTTTGCGGTATTCAAGCTTTGTTTGAGCAGACAATCGAACGGCATTTACGGAAACGAATAAAAAACACAGACAATACAGTGTATTCCGGCAAAGGTATTTCATACTATGATTATCGGTAAAACGGCCGCCTTTTCTTTACAAACAGACAAACGGTTGACAACACCTTGGGATTAAGTTAATATCATATTTGAATTCAGTACAAATATAGGGGGAAAATTATGACCGTAATAAAACAAGGCTCACTGCAAAGTTTAAACAGGCCGAATATAATGACCGACACGGCAAAACTTTTAACCTCTCACGGAGTTCGTCCCTCGGTACAACGCCTTGCCGTTTACCAATACTTAAAGGACCATCCCGAACATCCGACGGTCGATACCCTCTATCTCGCTTTGTCGCCGTCAATTCCGACTTTATCAAAAACAACCGTTTACAATACGCTCAAATTATTGCAGGAAAAATGCCTCGTTAAAAGCGTTGCCATTGAAAACGATGAACTGCGCTACGACGCCGAAATCTCGGAGCACTGGCATTTTAAGTGTACCGGCTGCGGAAAGATTTATGACGTATATTCCGATGAAGCTGCACGTATACGGGACGTAACCGTAGGCTCACTCCCCAAAAACTTTAAGCCGCAAAAAACCGAAATGAATATCTGGGGACTCTGCGCCGATTGCTCGGCATCATAAAAAAAGACCGTCCGCAACCGAAGTTTCAGGACAGCCTTTTCGGAAAAACGTTATATTACACTTATTTTTATACTTTTTTCGTAATATATCCGCTTCTCAAACAACGCGTACACAACTTCAATGTTGTGGTTGTTCCTTCAATTTCGGTTTTAACTTCCACAATATTGGGTTTCCATGTACGGCGTACATGGTTGTACGACTTACTCACTTTGTTGCCGCTCATCGGGCCTTTTCCGCAAATATCGCATCTTCTTGACATAAAAACCACCTGTATTTAAAACACTTCAATTTAGCTGTGAATGTTTATTATAACGGAATCGAAAAATAAAGTCAATGTGATTACTTGCCTTTTTTTAATCCTTACTATATGCTGAAAAAACTATGAAAATAAAACTTACCGTGCTTGATTTTTCGGTTATCACCACCCTTCTTTCGTATGCGGCTAGTGCTACCGTAACCCCCATCTGCCTTTTAGCCATGGCCGCGGAATTGAATTTCAATCTTTCGGCAAGCGGCGGTATTGAAGGAATGCGCAGCATATTGATTTTTGCTTCATTATTTTCGGGCGGATTTCTCGCAAGCCGGGTAGGAAAGGTTCGCTCGCTTGCAGGCGGTTTATTCGGTTTAAGTGCCGGTTATGCCGTCTACGCCGCAGCCCCTTCTTATGCGGCCGTTCTGGGTGCAAGCGTTTTAATCGGTGCTTCGTGCGGTATTTTGGAAGGCTTAATAAATCCGCTGGTACAGGATTTACACAGCGAAGATTCGGGCAGATATTTGAATATAACAAACGCGGCATGGTCGGCGGGAGTTTTATCGACGGTATTGATTGCAGGAGAATTATTGACTTTCGGCATTTCCTGGCGCCTGATTATGGGATTTTTATCTTTTTTTTCACTTGCCGCCGCCCTCTTTTTAACGGCAGTACGCAAAAAAGAACCCCGCACGCAAGGACTGCCGCCTGCAAAGGTTATCCGGCTTTACATCGATTGTATCCGCTCAAAACGCTTTTGGGTCTTTTGTTTTATGATGCTTTTAGCAGGCGGTGCCGAAGGAGCCTTTACCTTTTGGAGTGCAAGCTACATACAGCTTCATTTTGCCTCTTTACCCCGCATGGGCGGCATCGGAACTGCCTGTTTTGCAGCCGGAATGCTTACCATGCGATTGATAAGTGGCGTCTTTGTACCTCAACATAAACTGCGCAAAATGATTTTTTTGTCGGCAGCCGCAGGTTTTGTCATAGCCGCCCTGATTCCGTTTATACACAGCCAAACACTCTTTTTCCCCGCATTATTCGCTTCGGGTGTTGCGATTGCATGCTTTTGGCCGTCTATACAATCCTATGCCGTATATAAAATACCGCAGTTGGATTCGACATCAGCCTTTATTTTAATGTCCTGTGCGGGAATCCCCGGATTCGGTTTAGTTCCCTTTAGTATGGGAATTATCGGAGATATGGCGGGACTTGAAAAAAGCTTTCTATTGATTCCTCCGATTTTTGCCGTATTGGCGTTTACCGTCATTATTGAAAAATCCCGTTAAGTGCATTTTTTGCTTGCTTATTCAGCATAAATTCGCTATCTTTTAGTAAAGCTGTTTTTTATAAAGATATTTTAGGAGGTTCTATGCTGGATAAAAAAGTAAGCGCACTGCTTAATGCCCAAATCAACAAAGAATTGTTTTCGGCCTATGTCTATTTGGATATTTCCAATTATTTTTATGACGAAGGTTTGGAAGGGTTCGGCAACTGGTATAAAATTCAGGCTAAGGAAGAACAGGACCATGCGGATTTAATGATTCAGTATTTACAAAACAACGGTGAAAAAATCACCTTGGAAGCTATCGATAAACCGAATCACACATACAAGCAATTTAAGGATGCCCTTGTCGTAAGTTTGGAGCATGAACGATATGTTACCGGTTTAATTCATACGATTTATGCGGCGGCGGTTGAAGCAAAAGATTACCGCACCATGCAGTTTTTGGACTGGTTTGTTAAAGAACAGGGCGAAGAAGAAAAAAATACCGAAGATATGATTAAAAAATACGATTTATTCGGTTCCGACGC
>CAUURR010000035.1:0-13433 GCA_963547555.1 uncultured Treponema sp.
CTTCGTAGGGCGTGTAGCCGCCCTTATGCAGATTGTTCGATTCGCCGATGACGGCACAAGGCGAAGGGTCCCATACGGTTATGTCGGCGGTCGCTCCCGCGGCCAAAGTTCCCCGATCGGGGTACAAACCGAATATTTTTGCGGGGTTTTCGCTTACGAGGGCCGAAAACCGGGCGGGCGTGAGGCGGAAATTCGGTGCAAGTTCTTTTTCGGCTGTGTCGACCGGAGCGCTGTCTTGCGCATCCTGCTCGGAGCCGACATCCGCCGCGGTAAAAATCAGCGAAGATCGGTACTGTGCGCCGGGAAGGCCGGGCGCCACCTTTGAAAAATTCTTTTTTGCCGCCTTTTCCTGTTCCGCAAAATCGAATACCGCATGGTTTGAACAAATCAGGTCGATGTATGCATTGTCTTTTGTGCCGGGTGTACCGTCAGCCTTACAGCGCATCAATTCTTTTTGCAAAGCTTTTAAATCGGGCTTTTTTCGAAGCGGCGGGTTACATATGAATTTTGCGCCGTCGAATCCGCCTTTGCGGTACAAAGAATCGGTCAATAAAAGATACTGCGGGGCTGTCCCGCAAAAAAACTTTTGCCCGCGTTTTTTTGCAAGTTTTATTTGCTCCAAACTTTGTTTTGCCGTTACGTTCAAAATGTAGACGGGAATATCGGCCATTTGAGCCAGAGCTAAAAACCGACTTATCGCTTCGGCCTCAACTGCAGGCGGGCGGCTTACCGGATGAGAAGAGGGTCTTTTTTTTCGGTTTTCAAGCTGTTCTTCTATAAAATGTTTTACCATGTCGGCATTTTCGCAGTGACAGCAAATTAAAGCTTTGTGTTCTTTTGCCGCATTCAATATTTCAAATATTTCATGATCGCTTAATTGGATGGTTTCTCCGGTCATATAGACGGCATAACTTGAAACACCGCGCATAACGGTTTTTGTCATCTGTTCTTTTAGTGCTTCGGCAGGACTCGGGCTTTGTTCTTTTTTTTGCTTTGCTTTTTGAACATCTTTTTGCGTATTGGTTTCTTCTTTGTCTTCTTTGTTTTCTACGGCTTTTTCTTCGTTTGTTTGTACGGCGGTTCCCAAAGAGGTAACGGCTATGTGAAAGCCGTAATTACAGCTGCTTTTGTTCAATGCGCTTGCGTGCTGTTCATCCAAAGCGTCCTGCAGGCTTTGTCCTTTTTTTTGCACCGCACAGTTGATAATCGATGTGGTGCCGCCAGCAATGGCAGCCTTGGTGCCGCTTTCAAAATTGTCGGGACTGCAAACGGGTTCCGTTTCTCCGGGAATAAAGGCTTCGGTTCCCAAACGCGTAAAGGCATCGATAAAACCGGGGAAGACGTAACAGCCTTCGGCGTCAAGAAGTTCGCTTTCGGCCCGGCGCAGTAAACTGCCGAGTAAAAGGTTCGCTTTTGTTTTTACAATACGGCCGTTTTCAACGAGTATATCCGCTTTTTTTTCCGTACCGCCGGAAACGACAATACCGTTTGTGATAATAACGCGCTGTGTGCAGTCCTTGGTGTCCGCCATTCTTTAAGTATATCACAAGAAAATATTTTTTACTATCGAAAAATATAAAAAACTGAAGTTCAAGCTAACGGGGTTATTGCGCGGGATTATGCATGTCGGCTGCTCCAATGTTTTCAGCGTCCCTCATATTGCAAGTTGGCGATAATCCAACAGAGTTTTTTACCGGTTTCATTTAAGGTACCAAAGGATTGGCTTATGGAAACCCAATCGTCATTTTGTGAAGTGAAATTCGGGAAAAAGCGGTTGTATGCACCGGGAACATAGAGTCCGCCGGGATCGAAGCCTGCGGGCTTTGCCTGTGCGTCTCCCTGATAGATTCGCAAACTGAATACCTTGCTTGTTTTGTGCGCCTCTTCTTCAAAAACCGCAAGCGTTTTTTTTCGGGGAGAACGCATGTCGTACAAAACCGTATTATTTTGAAAAAAGACGGTAACTTTTTGCCGTTGTTCCGTAACCGTACCGGTATACACAATATTGTTTTCCGTTTTTGATACAACGGTTTTCAGTGTTTCGACGGGACCGTATATTTCTTTTATTTTGCCGAAGTCATCCGCCCCGATAAGTACAAGATCGATATCATCAAAATCGGCAAAAAGCAAACCGAGTCTTCCTGTTTCCCGAATAAAACATATCTCCAAATTATCAGGTCCCATTGTCGACGAGGCGACTGTATCTTCGAGTGCGCGTCTAACCCTTTGTTCATCGGGATAGCGGCTGTTAAAGCCCGTGAAAACAACGGCGACTTTAATTGTAAGTTTTTTATTTATATCGGCAAGTTCCGGAGCGGCACAGCGGGGAATGATTTTTTCGGCTTGGATAAAGGCTTTTTTTGCTTCGCGGAATGCCGTATAGTTTTGCAGTCCTGCCTTAGCCTTGCCGTCGGCAAGGTATACGGATGCCGCCTTTTCTTTTACCGCAGCGCTTTTTTGCCGGCTGTCTTTATAATCGGTCAACCATGAAGAGGCTTCGGCATAATACTCGGATGCTTTTACAAGCAAAGCGGGATTATCGGATGCGGCAAAATTTTCGGCCGTGGCATAGCAGAGCTCGGCACCGAGATTGTTTATCTCCGCATTCAAATGGCTTGAATATTTCTTTGCGCGCCGTAAATAGGGCAGGGCGTTTAATGCGGAATCTGAAATCACTGTATATGTTCCGACTGAAGAACGGGCGATTGCAACAGCCTTTGCATAGAGGGCTTCGGCAGCTTTTTTAGGCGCTTCATTTTGAAGGTAATCGTAGTTTACCGTATTAAAACGCACGCCTTCTTTTTTCCCGATTAGTTCCGGTCCGTAACGTTTTTTTAAAAGTTCCACACGACTGTAAAGCATAATCCAATCCTCGACACCGTCGGCAATATCCGCATAGACAAGGGGATCTGCTTCGGCACGGCTGAGCATATCGGTTATAAAAATCTCGGCCTTGGACATTTCCGCTTTATATACTTTTATATAGGAATCCGATATCTTGCCGTCCAAAAGAAGATTTGCGGCCGATATGGCACGTTCCACGGGATTGTTGCCGCGCACCAGCATACTCGCACAGGAGAGAAAGAGCTGTAAGCCTGCAAGAATAAAAGGGAAATATAGAATGCGATGTGTAAAAACTTTCAATATATTACTCCTTACTCGTAAAGGGTCCCGACCTTTTCGCATTCGGCGTTGCGGGCGGCACACCATGTCCCCTTTGCAAGGGCTGATTCGATATCCGGCTCGCCCGAATTTGCGGCGCGGGTTTTAAGGTATTCGTATAAAAAGCCTGAAGAAAAAGAATCGCCGCAGCCTATGGTATTTACGGCTTGCACTCTTTCTGTGGGAGCCTCATATGTCTTTCCGCGGAATGCCCCTATTGTACTGTCGCCGCCGCGCGTTATAACGATACAGTTGTTTAATTCGCGGCTTTTATCGGCAACGGCCCGTATAAGTTTTTCCGTGTCGGCAATCTCCGTTTTACAAAAGGTGCCGCAGAATTCCTTGGCGTTTATTTTTATAATATCCGGTGTACACACTTCCAGTACCGACAGCAATTCTTTACCCCAAAAATCGACAAGGAGGACAACTTCCGCATCACACGCGCTTTTGCACACGCACACTTTAAAATCTGCCGGCCATATTTTGGGTGTGGTTCCCGCAAATAAAAGAGCATCGCTTTTTTTTAAGGCTTTTTGCAGTTCGTTCCGGAGCCGCTTTTCGGCCTTTGCGATTAACTCCTTGTCTTTTTTCGCCGTACAAGCCGGCTCGTCCATAACCAATTCGGTTACACGTCCGGTTTCTTTTTCCAAAAGGGTACAGCATTCACGCACTCTGCCCGGAACGGGTATTATTGAAGCTTCCAATCCGTCCGCTTTGGCAAGCATGACAAACTCGTCCATATTTTCCATGCCGGCAGGACAGATAAGAAATGCACAGTGTTCTTCCAATTGATTGAGTACTCGTGCCGCATTGACCGCTTTTCCCGATGCATCGAGCCGATAATGAATCGAGCGGTTCACCTCTTCCATATTGATCCGCTCAAAAACCGCGGTACGCTGGACGGTTGTACTCATACACAGTGTTGTTATGCGCATTGCTTTTACCTCTTAATTATAACTGTATCTTATCGCGCGAGAAAAGGCAAGCATTGAGTTTTGTTGTTTTGTTGCCCTTGATAAAAAAAGCGTAAAGTTTTATAAAGAAGGCACGCGAATACGAACACACACCCGAAATAGTTATAAGGAGTAATACAATGCGAAAAATTAAGGCTAAAAAAATGACTGCTGAAAACTTCAGTGCATACGGAAATTTTACCGACCTTTTAAATCCGCAGGGGATCTGCTTGGGAGATTTTTATCCGGACAGACTTCTTGAACCGGCAAAAACGGTGCTTCCCATGGCCTTTTCTCCTTTAATAGTGCGCAAGCCTGAACACATGGAGATCCACACGGTCGAGTATCACAATTACACCGGTGAGATTTTGCTGCCGTTGGATACCGATGTGGTGATCCATGTGGCGCCCGCAAGCAACGTTTTGGTTCCCGAAAAAACCGAGGCTTTTATCGTGCCTAAGGGAACGATTGTGCGTTTTAATGCGGGGGTCTATCATTATTGTCCTTATTCTATCGAAAAAGACGAGGGGCGTGTTTTAATTGTGCTGCCCGAGCGCACCTATATGAACGATTGCTGCGTTTTTGAATACGAAGAAAAAGACTGCATGGAGATTGTACTCTAATAAAGAGGAATTGAATTAAGAATATGAATACGGATTTATTTGAGCAGCTAAGGGCAGAGGTAAAAGCCTGCGGTTCCTTTGCAAAAGAAAAGCAGAAGAATATTAAACGCGATTTTAAATCGGATAATTCCGTTGTAACCGAAACCGATATTGCAATAGCCGAACGATTGATTGCGAAAATACAATCGCTGTTTCCCGACTGTAATATAATCAACGAAGAGATAGATGGTTCGGCCTTTGATGAGGCGGCCCCCTATACATTTATCTTTGATCCTATTGACGGAACCGATTCTTACAGTCAGGGACTGCCTACCTGGTGTGTCGGGGTCGGTATATTGAATAGAGAAAGAGAAGCGGTCGGAGGTATCGTCTATGCGCCGCGTTTCGGCAGATCCTGCGATGAGCTGTTTATGTGGACAATTCCTGAAAGTGATACGGTTTATCTTAACGGACAGGAGTTCAATATTGCCTCTGATATTATGAAGCAAAAAGATATGCCGAAACAGATTACAACCGGCTCGGATATTTTTGCCCAGCTTGATATGAAGTTGCTTATTACCAAGCTGCAAGCCGCTTCGGGCAGTTTTAAATTTAAAGCCTTCGGTTCTTCTTTGCTTCATATTTTATCGGTACCGGTATTTTGCGGCATTGATGCCTGCATTGATCCTCTGTGCTATGTCTGGGATATAGCACCTGCCCATGCGCTCGTAAAAAAGTGCGGTCTTGACTATCAATACTGTACGGGAGAAGAATTCCGCTATGACGATTCTCTTTTACTGTATCGGAAAAAATTTCCGCACCCGCTCGTTATCGGAACAAAAAAAGGCCGGGATTTTTTGATTTCGAGGATAAGGGGATGAGGGAGGGGAAAGAATCTACTCTGCTTCGATGTAGATTATTCTGTCTTTCTCCGTGATAATAGTGGAATTCTCGGGAGCGAGGTACGGTTCATTTGCCGCATTGATATAACCGATGATAACTATATCGGATTCGATTTGATATTTTTTCAACTCTTTAAAGGTGATGGCCCCTTTAAATCCGAAATATTCTGGTTTTTCTTCCTTTAAAATGCGTCCCTTTAAATTAAGTAAATCATACATCATCGGAGAAATATAAGGATGTCTTATACAATTTACGATTAAATGCGCGTCTATAGTTTCTTTAAAAATGATTTCATCACCTTTTATTTTTTCTTTTATGATGTCGGAATTTTTTTCATTGATTATTTCGGCGATTGTATGTATATCCGGACTTTCCTGCTCAATGTTGTAAACGGTTAAAACGGTCCTCATATCCACATTTTTAACGGTTTCGTGTTCTTTTTGTTCCGAAAAAATAACTGCAAGAACCGCCTCGCGTATATTTACTTGCCTCAATACATCGACATCGGAGTAATCTCCGTTTACATAAATAATGCCGCTAATATCCGGATTCTCGGCTTCCGTAATCAAGACTATTTTTTTTGAACAGAATTTTTTGTTATTAAGTAACTCTTCTATTACTTTTTTTGATGAATTGGTATAACCGCATAAGACTATATGGTCTTTAATATCCAAATAACCTACTTTTCCTTTTTTTATATTTTCCATAATTTCTCCCATCTTTGATGATATAATCGAGATAAAAAAACTTATAAAAGCAATATTTGCAAATAGTGTAAGAAAGGTAAAAAATTTTCCCATAAATGTTTCGGGAGAGCTGTCAAGCAATCCGATAAGTTCCAACATAAAAATGATATGTTGCCCTAAAGAAGTGTTGGGATTTACTTGGGATTCCGCCCAAAACAAGCCGACGGAGTTTACAATTATTATTAATAATGTCCCTCCAAGTAAGGTAAAAAACGAAAAATAAGACTCTTTTAAACTTTTTATCAATATTGAAATATGAGAAAAAAGTCTTTTTAATTTAAATACGCGTAAGAATCTTAAAACTTTAATAAATCGGAAAAATCTGAATGCTCTGAATATCCGCAAAAAACGTATAAGCGGAAAAAGCGCTATTAAATCCAACAAAGCCGAAAATGAAAAAATCCATGCACATTTATGCGTTACAGCGGAAAAAAAATTATGACCTTTTATGTCTTCAATAAAATCAGTTGAAATATAAAATCTGATTATATATTCTATAATAAAAAATACTGTAATACCGTTTTCAAACTTGAATATCCATACAGGAATATTTGTATCCTGACGATACAATTGGAACACTGTAAGAAAAACGGATAAAGCGATTATGAGCAATATTACAATATCTACATATATTTGTTTGGGGTTATATCGGCTTTCAAGCCACCAATATAAAAAACCTTTAACACCCTTTTGTCTTATCTTTGCAGTTCTATCCACCGGTAAGCAGCCTTTTGTAGTTGTAATTAAAATTATATGTTATTTTATCAAAACGCGCAAGTTTTTTGTATTCGGTGACAGATATGAGATGCAATAAAACGCACTATTTTCAACAGAATGTCAATAAACGCTTGACCATTTTGTAGTTTTGAGGTATATTTATAGCAGATGCACGTCTGAGAGCCGTATTCGGAATTTTCCTGAAAAGCAGAGTTTTGAAAAAATCGGGATGGTGTTAGAGGTTTGTCTGAAAATTTCAGTTTTCGGACATCCTGAAAATTACCCCGATTTTCGGAGTTCTCGGGATTGTCCAAAAGTGCTTGCTTTTTGACAGCCCCTGAATTTCTCGGAGTTCCCGCCGAAGATAAGGCGGAGAGGTTACACGGCCGAAAGGACTTGCTTAAAGGAAAAGAAATATGGAAACCATCTCTTTTGAGGACTTGGGTCTTGATGAACGGACCCTCGCCGCCGTGGAAGCCAAGGGCTTTGAATCTCCGACACCCATTCAGATTTTAGCGATTCCGCGTTTGTTGAACGGGGATGCCAACGTGATTGCAAAGGCGCGTACCGGAACGGGAAAAACCGCAGCCTTCGGACTTCCCCTCGTGCAGACAATCCGCGAAGATAAGGGGCGCGTTCAAGCCTTGGTATTAACTCCCACGCGCGAACTTGCTTTGCAAGTGTGTAAAGAAATCGAGTCTTTTACCCAAGGCGGCTTTCCCCGTCTTACGCCCGTGTACGGCGGTCAATTTATGGGCGAGCAGCGGCGCGCATTACGAAACGGCTGTGAAATCGTTGTCGGAACGCCCGGGCGCATAAAAGACCACATCGAGCGCGGCTCTTTAAAACTTGAACACATCGATTACTTTGTTTTGGACGAAGCCGACGAAATGCTCGACATGGGCTTTATCGAAGACATCGAAGCGATTTTTGAACAGGCAAACCCCGAAAGCCGCATTTTGCTGTTTTCGGCCACGATGCCGCCTCCTATTTTGAAAATAGCGGCCGCCTTTATGGGCGATTATGAAATTGTCGAAGAAGAAGCGGGGCCGGAAGAGCCGCTTTTAACCGAGCAAATCTACTGGTTTGTGCGTGAAAGCGAAAAAATCGAAGCCTTGGTGCGGATGATTGATATTTCGCCCGACTTTTACGGTTTGGTTTTTACGCAGACAAAGGCGGATGCGGATTCCGTTTCCAAGCTTTTGGATGAGCGCGGCTACGAGGCTGCCGCATTGCACGGGGATATTCCCCAAGCGCAGCGGGAAAAGATTTTATCCCGCTTTCGGTCAAAGAAAACAAGAATCCTCGTTGCAACCGACGTTGCCGCGAGGGGGATTGATATCGAAGGGCTTACTCACGTTGTAAATTACGCGCTGCCTTTTGACGGCCCCACCTACGTTCACCGCATAGGACGCACGGGACGGGCAGGCGCAAAAGGATTGGCCTTTACATTGGTGAAACCCGAAGAACGGCGCAGGCTGGAATTTTTGAAACAGTCCGTGCGAAAGGCGATAAAAGGCGAAATGCGGGAAGCAGCCGTTCCTTCCGTCCGAGAAGTGCTGAACGCAAAACGCCTTCGCCTCTTTACCGAATTAAAAGAGTCCGCCGCAGTGCAGGCAGTTCCTCAGGATATCCCGCAGTCCTTTTTGCAAGAAAATCCGCAGACCATTCCCTGTGCGGAATCGAAAATCGCCGAAGAAGACACATTTGATGGTGCCGCGGATAATATAGCTGCGGGTGCCTCTGAAAACGGCTGCGATGTTGCCGCCGATAATCGAACCGGCAACGCCGCTGCGGATACTGCAGCCGATACCGTACCTGCTATCAATTTTAAAAGATGTCCCGCCGACAGGCTTTTTGCCGCAATGGCGCGGGATTTATGTACAAACCGCAATCCCGAAGCCGTACTTGCCGCCGTTTTGGAAAACGTACTCGGAGCCGAATTGGATCCCGAACGCTACGGAACGGTAACGGCGTACAAGCCTCCCGCACGCGGAACTTCTGCGCGGGATGCTTCCGGCAGAGGCTCGCGCGGAACTGCAAACAGATCTTTCGGCGGCCGCTCGGATCAAATACGGCTTTATGTCGGCTTGGGTAAAAAAGACGGCTTTACCGCACGTAAAATTGCCGAATATTTCAGCGATCTTTTAAATATTCCCCAGCGTTTGGTTGACCGCATAGATGTAAGTTCCGCCTTTTCTTTGGTAAGCCTTCCGGTACAGGCGGGGCGCACCGCATTGGACCGTTCCCGCCGTGATAAAAGTCTTCCGCATATGCACATCGATGTAAAAGAAGGCGGCTTTACCGGCGACGAAGCTTTTTCAAGGGACGGTGAAAGCAGGCGTTCGGCATCAAGACGCGACAAAAAAACGCCTTTTTACGAAAAGAATGCCGCCTCATTGTATAAAAAGCAATTCTGATTTATACTCATTGTATGTTGTCCGATATTGAAATTGCCCGTTCCCGCAGTATGGAAAACGCTTCCGTTATTGCGCAAAAACTCGGCTTGACTGCCGATGACTACGAATTATACGGAACCTATAAGGCTAAAATCAATTTAAAGACTATGTACCGCCTTATAGAAACTCCTGCCGAAAAGCGCGGCAAACTGATTTTGGTAACCGCCCTTACACCTACCGCCGCCGGGGAAGGAAAGTCCACCGTGTCGATTGCGCTTGCCGACGGCTTACGCAAAATCGGTAAAAAAGCCGTGCTTGCACTCCGCGAACCTTCGTTGGGTCCCTGTTTCGGTATTAAAGGCGGTGCCTGCGGCGGAGGCTATGCGCAAATCGTGCCGATGGAAGATATAAACCTGCATTTTACGGGCGATATACACGCCGTATCCGCCGCCAATAATTTGATTGCGGCTCTCATCGATAATCACATTCAGCAGGGGAATGCTCTAAACCTCGACTCGCGCAGTATTTCGTGGCGGCGCTGCCTTGATTTGAACGACCGTGTCCTGCGCAATATCCTTATCGGTATGGGCGGTGCTTCCGACGGCGTTCCGCGTGAAGATCATTTCGATATTGCCGTTGCAAGCGAGATAATGGCGATTCTCTGTCTTTCAAAATCGATTGACGAATTGAAAAAACGGCTGGGCAATATCTTTATCGGAAAAACGTATGCCAAAGAGCCTGTATATTTAAAACAACTCGGTGTGGAAGGTGCGGCGGCCGCCCTGCTTAAAGATGCGCTTCGTCCCAATCTGGTGCAAACGCTTGAGCACACGCCCGCCTTTGTGCACGGCGGCCCTTTTGCAAATATTGCCCACGGCTGCAACAGCATAAACGCAACCCTGTGCGCGCTTGCTCTCGGCGATTATACCGTTACCGAAGCGGGTTTTGCCGCCGACTTGGGTGCCGAAAAATTTATGGATATAAAGTGCAGATCCGCAGGGATTGCACCCGATGCCGCCGTTATCGTTGCAACGGTCCGCGCTCTTAAAATGCACGGCGGCGTATCCAAAGCGGATCTGGGAAAATCCGATACGGCCGCCCTTATGCGCGGGTTTGAGAACCTCCGCGTACACATAGAAAATATGCATTCGTTCGGCGTTCCCGTTGTCGTTGCGGTAAATCGTTTTTCGGGCGATACGGAAGAAGAATTGCACACATTGATTGATGCTTGCCGATCGCTTACAGAGTACGGAAAAGACGGTATTCCCGCCGTACTCTGTGAAGGCTGGGCTAAGGGCGGCGAAGGTGCGGCCGAGCTTGCCCGCGCCGTTTGTTCCCTGTGCGATTCCGTGCAAACCCGTTTTGCGCCCCTGTATAAAGATGAAGATTCCTTTACCGAAAAAATAGAAAAAATCGCGCGTGCCATATACCGCGCCGCCACGGTCGAGTTTTCGCCGCTTGCCTTAAAAAAGATAAAAGAATACACTGCCGCCGGCTGCTCCCATCTTCCCGTGTGTATTGCAAAAACGCAGAATTCAATCAGCCACGATAAAAATCTTTTGGGTGCTCCCTCGGACTATGTTTTTCCCGTGCGCGATGTGCTGCTTAAAAACGGGGCGGGCTTTTTGACGGTGCTTGCAGGCGATATTATGACCATGCCGGGACTGCCCAAAACACCCGCCGCCTGTTCGATAGATGTGGATAACGACGGGCATATTTCGGGGCTTTTTTAAGGAATCGGGATATTTCGGCTTTTACAGTCCGTGCCGTCTTTTTAAGAGTCGGCGATAATATCGGTTACGGCCTTTAATAAATCTGCATATTCGGTAAAGGCAGGGATTGCAGGATTTTCCGTAATAATATGTTCAGGAGCGCGGAACAAAAATCCTTTTTGACTTTGCTTTATCATCGCAAGGTCGTTAAACGAATCCCCCGCGGCAATCGTATCAAAACCGATCGACTGCAAAGCGCACACTGCGTGATATTTGCCGTTTTGTTGGCGCAGTTTGTAACCGTTTATCATACCGTCGGCATCGACAATCAGCTCGTTGCAAAAAATTGCGGGCATACCCAGTTTTTTCATAAGCGGAAGCGAAAACTGCGTAAACGTGTCGGATAAAATAATCACTTGACAGCATTCGCGCAGCGCATCGAGAAAATCCTTTGCACCGGGCAAGGGGTCAATTTGAGCGATAACGTCTTGAATTGCGCTCAAGCCGAGTTTATGCTCTTTTAAAATATCCAAACGCTTTTTCATAAGCACATCGTAATCGCTTATATCGCGTGTCGTAAGACGGAGTTCGCTTATGCCCGTTTTTTCGGCAAAAGCAATCCATATTTCGGGAACCAAAACCCCTTCCAAATCAAGACATATTACATACATAGTTCTTTTGTACCATAAAAAAAAGGGAATGTCAAAAGCACCTCCGACTGCATTGATATAGAAGCTGGTTTATTGACTCTTCCCGTTGTTTTATTTGCGCGGTGCGTGTTGATTGATGTATATATTTTTGTGAATTACATTGACAGGCGAAGTACTTTGTGCTATGATACTGTTAAAGCGGAGGCGTTATGTCGATTGCATCGGATTTATTGCGCGGCAATACCGAAACGATAATTCTTTCTTTGCTTGCCGAAGGCGATAATTACGGCTACGAGTTAAACAATCAAATAGTTCTCAGAAGCGGCGGTTTGTTGGAGTTAAAAGAAGCAACGCTCTATACCGCCTTTAAACGCTTGGAGCAGCAAGGGGCTATTACCTCGTATTGGGGAGACGAAACGAGCGGAGCGCGCAGAAAGTATTATGCAATTACCCCTCTGGGAAAGGCGGCTTTGGGCTTTCTAAAAGAAGAATGGGAAAACGGAAAAAAAATAATCGATTCGATTATCGGAGGAATAAAATGAGCAAAAAAATAGCGGAATATGTAAATTTTATTTTCAGGAATGCGCCGAATACGCGCGAAGCGATGGAATTAAAAGAAGAAATTGAAAACAATGTGTCGGACAAATACAATAAACTGGTTGCCGGCGGGCTGGACGAAGAACAGGCTTTTTCCAAAGCGATTGCGAGTATCGGGAATATCGATGAACTGCTTGATGAGTTAAAGCATTCGGCCGAAAAAAAGTCTTCGCAAGCCGAAAACGAAAATCGGCAAAAAGAAAAAAAGATGATTCGCGTTCTTTTGGAAGCGGCGGCGGTTATGCTTTTTGTGTTATGTCCCGTTCCGGTTATTATGCTTTCGAATGAAATCGGAGTGATGTGGATGTTTGTGCTTATAGCCTGCGGTACGGGTGTGTGGATTTTTTCATCTTTGTTTAAATCGCAGCAGAACGAAGACGATATAGGCCGCTCCTTTGCCGAATATAAAAATCACTATAAACCTAAGCGCAGACTGTTCCGCAAAATGAAATCGCTGGTATGGCTGTGTGCGGTTGTGGTGTATTTTCTCGTCAGTTTTTCAACAAGACGCTGGGACATTACGTGGATTATTTTTATCATCGCAGGTATTGGTGTTTCCATACTTGACATCGGAATGGATGAAGATTAAAAGGAGGATTCGAATATGAAGAATAAACAATATACGGTGTTGAAAACGGTATACATGGTTATTTTGGGCATTTTATTGATTTTTTTTGTCAAACTGTTTAATATTTTGTTGATTACCGGTACGGGGTTCGGCGGTTTTATGCGGGGACACTTGGGCCTTTCACCGAGGCGCTTTTCGCGCGCTGTATTGTCCGAGCGGTTTGCGGCAGATATAAATGCCGGCGGATACGATTTTTCGGATTTTCATATACTTAACCGCCGTATCGAAATCGATGTTCCGTTGGACAACCTTGAAGTCGCGTGGTACAAAGGAGATGTGCGTGTCCGTTTTGCTTCCGATGCTGCAAAACCGTATGCGGAAGTAAAAAACGGCGGAACGAATATCTTATACAAAAAATCCGGCA
>CAUURR010000036.1:0-13369 GCA_963547555.1 uncultured Treponema sp.
ACCCTGTTTACCGGTTTTGCAAGGAATTTTTCCAAAACGGTATGAAAAAAACTTTTATCCACAAGGGGGCCGACTTTAAACCACGGCTGGGCATACAACAGAACGAGTACAAAAAATACGAGCAATACACCTTCGGCTGCTCCGAAAAAAAAGCCCAAAGCCCTGTCCAAGCCCTGCAATATGTCCCCCGAAAAAAAAGCACCTACAAAATGCTGTACGAGGCGGACAATCAAATAAACAAACACAAATATAAGTAAAAAAGCGAGAATCTGCGATACAAAGGCCGATTTTATATGGCGGTTTATATACGGCATGAGTTTTGCGTAAAACATCACCGCAGCCAAAACACCCAAAACAAGGGCCGCCTTACCGAACAGTTCCTTTATAAAACCGTTTACCGCACCGTGAATTGCAATAAAAAGAATAATGACGATAAATACAATATCAAGAAAATTAAATGTCATGTACCGATACTCCCATATAGAATATCGGCAATTTTTTGTGCGGACTTTTCCTTTCCTATCGCTTTTCGGGCGGATTTTCCCATAGCCGAGCGGAAATCGGATTCCAGCATTTTTGCAAGGTTTGAGCGTAAAGCTTCCGACAGCTCATCTTTTGCGGACACGGCATCCGCACCGGCTGAAGTACACTGCGCTTCCAAAATCAGAGCGGCCCCCTGCCCTGCAAAATATGCCGCGTTTTCAATCTGATCGCCTCTCGTACCCGCTCCGGAAAGAGGAAGCAAAAGCATCGGCTTTGCGCAAACGGCACATTCCCACAAACTGTTTGCCCCCGCGCGCGAAAAAACAATATCGCATGCGGCTATTACGTGAGGCATATCGGCGTAAATAAAATCATAGGGAAGATAGTGCTTAGCCGCACGCAGTGTTTCAAATTCCGCGCTCACCGCCCTTTCATAATCGCTTCCGCGCCCCGTTTGATGCACAACGATAAAATGCTCACACAGCCAACCGAGATTTTTAAAAATCAAATCATTGATTTGCCGAGCACCGCTTGAACCGCCCAGCACAAGCAAAAGGGGCTTTGAAGATTTTGTATTTTCCACGCCCAAAAATGCAAGGCCGCGCGCGGCATCCGCTTCATAAAAAACGGGACGCACGGGATTTCCCGTAACTGCGAGGGAGGATTGCAGTTTGGCCGGAAAAAAACGCTTTGACTGTTCATACGAAAGTAAAATCCTCTTTGCAAAACGGCTGTTTAAGCGCGTTGCAAGACCGGGAGAAAAATCGCATTCATGGGTGTAGACGGGAATACCGAGCACCTTTGCCGCCGCACAGGGAGGAACGCTTACAAAACCGCCCTTTGAAAAAACCGCCTGCGGTTTGATGCGCTTCAAATAAAAAAGAGCGGTAAAAAAACCCGCGGCGATTTTAAACAGGTCAAACAGATTTTGCAGTGAAAAATACCGCCTGAGCTTTCCAGACGGAATGCCGACAAAGCCGTCGACCGAGGGAAGTCCGCGCCGATTGCAGTTTGCCTCGACCATATCCTTATCCCGTCCTGAAGAAGAACCGAACCAGATAATACATACCGAAGGATCGCGCTCTTTCAGTTCATCGGCAACCGCCAACCCCGGATAGATATGTCCTCCCGTACCCCCTCCGGTACATACGATTGTTTTTACGATTTTTTTCATGGGCGGCCGGATGAAAATAAATCTATAAGAGGCTGTTTTTTAAATACATTTGCATAATCGAGGGCGGACAACCCCATGCGGTCTTTAACGGAAACATCCGCACCGTTTTCAAACAAAAGGCGGCATATTTTCATATTACAGATACCCGCGGCAATCACCATCAGAGGCTGACCGTCCTTTGCAACGGTATTCATACAGGCACCGGCTTTAACAAGAGCTTCGGCAATTTCGTAATTGTTTATCCATACGGCATCCATCAAAGCGGTATAGCCGCGGTCTTCGGAAGCCGCATTTATATCCGCCCCCTGCTCTATAAGCCAGCTTACAAGCGGCAATTTTTTAGAACGTACCGCGATACAAAGCATCGGAGTTCCCGCCGAATCCCGAATACTCACATCCATCCCCGCTTTAGGAAACAATGCGGATGTATCTTTATCGCCGCGTGCAATATAATTTGAAAACGAATCGGGTGTAAGCGGAATACCGAGCTTAAACAGTTTTTTTCGCACCTTTTCCTGCACTTCAAGCTTAACGTACATCGGAAAATCTTTTTTAAGGGTTTCAAGCAGCACCTCGGCATCGGCAAAAACGTTACCCAAATCTCCTGCCATAAAATCGGGAAGTTTGCCGGAACCGGGCACTAAAAATACGGGGATTTTTTTACCCGTAAATAAGCCCGCCGCATACATAAAAAGGGGCGACAACGGAATATCATCCGTACCGAAACAAATACAATGCGTTGTCTTTTGAATATCGTTATAAAAGGTTTGCAGATATTTGAAACTTTCGTGGGCGCACATAAATTTTTGCGCATCCGCTTTTAGAACCGTATAATGTACTTTTTTTGAATCAAAAAAAGCCGTCAATTTTTCGGTATGCCGTTTGTCTTTTTTTCCCGTAATTATTAACCAGTTCATATTTTTCAAGCAGCTTGAAGGTTAAACACGGCGAAAAGGCGTAAAGAAGAACGAACAACAAACGCCGCATTCTCGGAAATTAAAAAGGGCTGTTCCAAAACCCGAGTTTTTGGTCAGCCCCTCTATGCCGCCGGACAGAATCGAACTGTCGACACATGGATTTTCAGTCCATTGCTCTACCGACTGAGCTACAGCGGCATACGCAATATGCGTAACGCTATATATAATACACATTTGCACATTTTGTGTCAAGCGGGTAAAAGGGGTAAAAAAGGGGTAAAATTTGCATTTTTTCATTCCCCGAAAGTATCTATAATCATCTGTACGGCACTGACCGGAAGCTTGAGTTTGCGCGAAATAAGGTCGGCGGAAAGTCCCTGTGCGTGAAGCTTCAAGGCTTGATCGCGCAAAGGAATGTCTTTTTCGGCTTCTCCGGGCGCTTCATTGAGTATTTCAATGCCGAAATCTTGAGTATTTCGGCATTGAAATCGGATTTCAGGACTGAAATCTTGAGGATTTCTGGATTGAAATCCGATTTCCGGACCGGAATCCTCAGTGTTTATTCGGTATGCATCAAAATCGATGGCAAGCTGAATACCGTCGCCCTGAACGGGAGGCGTATATTCAGGCACATCGCGGCCCGATACGGGGAAACTGTACCGGCTGCCGGAAAAAGCGGAAGATTCTTCGCCTTTAGCGGCAGAAGCTTTTTTTTCGCTTTCCGCATCCTGCAAATGAATGCGCGATTTTTTGCGCGGAGAAAGCTTTTGAAGCACCGTATCTTCGCGCGCACGGGAAAAATCTTCTTTTTGCAAAACCGAAAGCCGCTTATCGACGGTTTGTAAAAGCTCACGTAAAGATTCACGGCGGCTTTCCATAAGATTCAAATCCTCATCGACGGTGCGGTTTATTTCGATTAAAAGCTTATCCACCTCGTTTTTTATATCCGAAAGTAAAATCGAAGGCGAAAATGTTTTTTTAAAACGGATAATAAAAACCGCCCATAAAACAAGATTTATAACAGTAAGAAAAATCAACAATACCGCTTCCGCCATATCTAGCCCGAAATATCTATGTGCTGCCCCAAGCGGGGATCTTTTAAAACTTCAAAAACTTTTTCGGCGGGTTCTTCGTCCCGACCGTCTTTCTTTTTTTTATCTTTTTTTTCTTCGTCCGCCGAAGAGCCGCCCTTGTTATTTTTTACCGCGCCCGGCCCGTCTTCTTTTGCGGAAGCCGCTTCAACCGCCCGATGCTGTTCCTGTAAGCGTTTGCCGTGTTCGTCCTGCTGAATGGCATTTTGCAGCTGAACGCCCTGCTGTTGATGCGCCACGGTTTTGGAAACGGTTCCCAGCTGCGAATAAAGGGTTTGCAAATCAATTGGTTGAATAGCCATCGGGACTCCGTTTAGCATCTTCTTCCGAAGGCGGCTCGTATTTGCCGTAGCGGACAAAGCCGTTTTCATAGAAGAAAGTTACCGCCTTTGTTTCAGTGCGCACTTCTTCTTTTACGTCGCGGATAAAAATCTTTACTCCCGCATAGACCATACCGGAAGCGGAAACCTTCCCTACAACCTTCAGTTCCCGTAAATAAGCCTGCAATTCCTGAATTTCGGAAGTTATTTCATCCATTTCCGCCTGAATGTCGCTTTGACGCGCAATTAAAGCGTTTAAGCTTTCTTCTTTATCATGCGGAAGCGTTTTGCGTACCTTTTTTTGGTTTTGCAGGGTTTGAATATTCAATTCGATTTCATCAAGTTCTTTTGTAAGTTTTTCCTGCGATTCAATCAATTCATCGTTGCGTTTTTTCGCCTTGGGATCGAATCCCACTTCAAGAATCGTTTCGCTTCCGCCGGTACTGTTACCGATATTTTTAGCATGGATTTCTTCGGTTGCAAAAGTGTGGCCGCCGATAATACTTGCACGTTTTCCCTGTACAAGCACTTTTTTATTCGCCGTTACATTTGAATTGATAATACCGTCATGAACAATGATGAATTCTTCCGCTTCCACTGTGGCATTTTGAATGAATTTCGCCCACAAAGATTTTCCGGACTTTAAAAATCCCTTATCCTTACCCATTATACCCTGAGAAACGACTATATCGCCGTTATCGGCTTCAAGACGGCTGCTTCCCACACTGCCGTGTACCTCGATATTTCCCGAAGCGTGCACATCGAATCCGTCTTCGACATTGCCTTTAACAATGACGGTTCCCAAAAAGGTAATATTACCGGTTTTAATATTGACTGCATCCAATTCCATCACGGGTTCAACGGTAATTTTATCATTTACAAGCAATACCTGACCGTTTGCCGCGGCAAGAACCGTCCGTCCGTCCGCATCAAGGGTAACATTTTTTCCCATGGGAATATGTATATCTTTACCGTTTTTAGCTTCCAAATAGCGGCCGAAAAGAGTTTTGCCGCCTTTTCCGCGTTCGGGAGGAATTTTTTGCGCTAAAGGCTGACCTTCTATAACGTTTTGAATAAGGTTCAATTCCTTAAAATCAACCTGCCCCGATTCGGTTTCTTTTATGCGCAGTTTGGAACGGTCGGTTTCAAAATTATAGGCAATATACGCATCGCGTCCGTCAACGGGAGCGGGAGCTTCAGCTACTAAAAAGGGAGTATCGTAGACGGGAGTATCGACAAAGGTATCTATAAACTCTTTATTTATGCCGGCGACAACCCGTTGAGAATCGAGCATACGTAAAATACGGTCGGACGAGATTTCCGCACCGCCTACAGCGGGGGCTGTCGCTACGATATACGCTTTCATTTCATCGGCACTTATATCGACGTAAAAACTTGCATCGCCTGCCTGATTATGTGAATATAAACCGACGGGAATATATTCGCCGTCCGACCCTTTTTCAACCGTTTTTTTGACGATATCTTCTTCAAGAGACAGGGTATCGGATCTTTTTAATTGAAGCATTACATCGTCAATATTAACCGGCACTCCCTTACCCACAGGAGGAATAACTTTAAGATTGATTTGTGAACCGAAATGACGAACAAAGAATAAACCGTTTACATCCTTAGGTTTACCGTCATCTTCAAGCGCGCCGGTAAGAATATCCTCTCCCTTTTTCTTTTTTGCCGTATTTTTCAAAGAAGCCGCATTTTGATAAGCGCGTATAAACCAGGGTTTTTTCATTAAGCCGACAAAACCGTTAAAGCCCTGTTCAAGAACTTCGTACTCTAAAAGTATGGGACGCGTTTCCAACTGAGCGGCGGCATCGGCTAAAGCTTCTTCCAAGCTGTCCGCACGGACTTCAACATATCGAAGATTTTTCTCCGCCTCAAGAAGCTGCTCCATTTCGGTTCTGATTTTATCGAGGGTAATCATACAAAACCTCCGCCCCTACATAATCCCCTTGCGGATATTCGTCAGCTTTGTACGCAAGTGACTGTTTGCGCTTTTATGCAGCTGCGAAACGCGCGACTCGGTAACCTGCAAAACGGCTCCTATTTCTTTGAAGGTTAAATCTTCGTGATAATATAAAACCAGTACCATTTTTTCTTTTTCGGGCAGTTCGTTTATCGCTTGAGTAATAATGCGTTTTACTTCCTCGCGCTCTACAATAACATCCGGATTCAAACTTGCAGGAGACTCTATACTGTCGCCTATGGACATACGGTCGGCATCTTCGCCCAAATACCATACGTCATTTAAAGATAAAATACTCGTACCCGATACTTTAAGAACCATGCGGTGATAATCCGCAAGACTCATATTCATTGCATCGGCAACTTCTTCATCCGCGGGAGAACGCCCCAGCCTCGACTCAAGAGCAACAACGGTATCTTCAATTTCTTTCGATTTTTGCCGTATGGAGCGGGGAACCCAATCCATTTGCCTCAATTCGTCAAAAATAGCGCCGCGTATACGGGTTACCGCGTAGGTTTGAAATTTAACGTTTTTTTCCGGATCGTATTTATTGATTGCATCAAGCAATCCGAATTGACCGAACCCGACCAAATCATCGAATTCCACATTGCCGGGCATACCGACGGCAAGTTTACCGGCAACATATTTTACAAGCGGCATATATTGCCGTATAAAAGCATCACGAATCTGTATCGAACCGGTTTTTCTGAACTCAATCCACAGTTCTTCTTCCGTCTTTTGCTCAAAAAGCGAAACTGCCATCATCTACACCCTTTTTCGTCTACGACTCTTTTTTCAAAGCTGTCCGTATAGCTTCAGCTATATTTTTTGCATCGCTTATATCCACAGGGCTTTCCTCTGCCGAAGCGGACGATAGCCCTCCAAAAGGAGATACTGCTCCCAAAGCATCATCATTGTCTTCTTCAACATATCCCCTATCATCGGAAAAGCCCTCCATATCGGGAAGATTATCGATAAGCGTTCCTCCCTCCCCTTCATGTGCAATCGGCTCCGAAGCTGTTTGCAAAGATTCGGATGCATCAATAACATCATCGGCTTCGGCAACAGCTTCAACTTCGGCGGGAGATTCGGAAACAGCCGGAATTCCGGACATTTGTGAAACCGAAGATACGGCGGGAGTTTTTCCTCCCAAGGCAATCGGCTCAAACACGTCAGCCTTTGAAGCAGCCCCCTCAAACTCCCTTGCAGCCGGCGGAACAGCCGATTGCTCGGTCGGCCGGACGTTTTTTTCCGGTAAGGGACTTGCGGGACTCGATACCGCCGAAGGTTCTGCAAGCTCCGAATCGTCCGATACAGCCGTCGATACGGCCGAAGGCGTATCAAAAAGCCTGACATTCGGCGCAATAGTAAAATCGGGAGCCGTATCGGAATCCGGCAATTCTTCGTCGGCAAGCGTTATATCGACAACGCTGCCTGAAGGCGATGTTTTGGCAACACTCGGAGACAAGTCGATATCCGAGCCGCCGCCGCCACCTCCTCCGAGAAAAAGATTGTACAACACGCCGAGGCCGCCGAATAAAGCTCCCGAAAAAACGGCCGATAAAAAAGCGCGCAATAATATGACCCCAAAATCCACACGGCCGATTATACCCGCAATAAAAGATATAACAAAGCCTGCGGCTGCTCCTTTTAGTGCGATTTTCAGGTTAAACACCGGTTCCCCCTTAACAGCTTATGACAAAATTGCCCTAAGGTCAAGTCATTGTGCCGCCCGCGCGGACACCTATCACCATTTTCGCCGCAATTTTCTGAAAAATCGTGCAAACCCTTCCTCCTTATCAAGTTTTGTTTTTTCAATGCGGCCTACAATATGTTTTATACATATAGAACATTTTGCATTCGGCTGTGCGGCTATAAAGGGCTTTTGACGTAAAACCGAAGAAGAAACGGCAGGATCGTCGTAAATAAAGCCCAAATAATCTATCTGATAATTCAAAAACTGCCCGACTATCGTTATAATGCGTTCGGCAACCCGTTTGCCCTCGGCGGCGGAATGTGCACGGTTTACCAAAAGCTTCAAATTCGGTCTGTTATCGAGCATTTCGGTTGCGATTATCTTTATAATACCGTATGCGTCCGTAATTGAAGTAGGTTCAGGAGTGGTAACAACATACACTTCATCGGCGGCGGCAAGAAGTCCTAAAACCGTCTGCGCTATTCCCGCTCCCGTATCGATGATTATTATATCGGCACTCGATAAGGTTGTAAATTCCGAAGCGAAATAATCCATTTCCGCATTGTTTAAATTTGCGATGCGCGAAAATCCGTTTGCTCCGGGAATAAATTGAAAGCCGAACTCCGTATCGGTTATAATTTCCGACATACGTCTGCGGTTATTGATTACATCGAGCAGGTTTGCTTTCGGTGCAATGCCCAACAATACATTCACGTTTGCCATACCTAAATCGCCGTCAATAAGTATAACCCGTTTACCGGCTTGCGTATAAGCTATTGCCATATTTACGGCGATATTCGTTTTACCTACTCCGCCCTTACCGCTGGTAACCGCTATAATACGGGTTTTATTGCCGTTTATAACACGTTCGGCGTGATAGGGTTCCGTTTTTTCCAATCGGCGCTGCATAATAGCGCGTAATTCGGATGCTTGATCTTCCATACCGTTTAATCCGTTCCTTCCGGAGAAAATTTTCTGTTTATATGTTCTCTGTCTATTTTAAAGTCGGCTAATTGAATAAGCATCCTTACCTGCGTTGCTTTTTCAATATTACTGGGAACCCGCTGCCCGTCGGTAAAATAGGCGGCCGTCTTGTTTTTTTCGTCCATAATGCTGATAATACTTCCCAAGCAATCGGTTTCATCCATTTTGGTTACAATAAGCGATTCATAGCCGAAAATCTCGTATTGCTGCATAATCGTACGTAAATCGCTTGCCTTTGTAGCGGCGGATACGGTTAAAAATACGCGGGTCGGCAGTTTTTTCAAATCCAGTATACTGCGCATTTTAGCCAACCCTTCGTAATCTTTCGGACTGCGGCCGGTTGTATCGACCAAAATAACGTCAACATCCTTTGAGTACATGGTTAAAAGCTTTTGCATATCATCGGCGGATTCGGCTAAAGACACGGGGATTCCCATCAAATCGCCGTAAGTTTCCAACTGCTGTTGAGCGCCTATACGGTAGGTATCAATCGTAATAATATGTACCCGTTTGCCCTGCACGCCGCCCTTGAGCGTTAATGCGGCGTATTTTGCCGCAAGTTTTGCAACCGAAGTTGTTTTTCCGACTCCCGTAGGACCGACCAATACAATCACCTGCGGGTACGACAAATACTCGTTTTTTACGGTTTGAATGCTTTCACCTATCCAATCCACAACGGATTTTTGCACCGCATTAAAATCATCCAAATCCTCAAGCGAACATTCTTTACGGATTCTATCGACTATTTTTTGTATATAACAGGGGGTAAAATCGTTTTTTCGCAGCAATTCACGGATTTGTACAATCGTTGCAGGTTCATCGGAAGACAAGTTCGCGGTTTTTTCATCAATGTTGCGCCTAAGCTGATTGAGTTCGTCCAAAATAAGTTTCATTTGCGGATTTCCGCCGCCGTTCGCCTGAATAAATTTGCGTTTTTCTTCTTCAAAATCAAAAACCGGCGAAGGAGCCGGACTTTTACGCCGTTCGGGCTGTAACGGAGTATAGGTTACTTCATAGTGCTTTTTTTTGAAAAGACCTAAAACCCCTTCCGATTTTTTTTCTTCCTGACGAATAATATGAAAATCGCTGCCGTAAATGCTGCGGAGTTTTTTTATGCAGTCCGCCTGAGTTTCGCCGTGCATAACCATGGGCGGCAATTCGGGTATATTAAGCGCCAACCTTTATTTCCCCCAAATTTTCAAGTTTTATGTCGTTTACGATTTCCGGAACCGAAAGCACCACGAGGTTCGGCATTTCGCGCTCCGTACTTGCTTTGATTAAAATACGGGATTCTTCGGGGCACAAAATAACGGGCATAAAGCCTTTTCCCTGAGCCGCCGCAACGGCAGCGCTTACGGCCGCTATCCAATTATGCTGATCGGCAGGCTCCAAAGCTGAGATGGGCCCGTTCACCGTATTTACACGGCCGGCAACAAGCTTTTGCAAAAATCCCGGCTCAACGGTGAGTACGTGCATAATGCGGTTTTCATCGGCATACTGCAAACAGATTTGACGGCCCAAAGCCTGACGTACTTTTTCAACCAATACATCGGTTTGCGTCGTTACGGGACCGAAGTCGGCAAGGGTTTCAAAAATAACCACCATATTGCGGATTGAAACCTGTTCGCGTAAAAGTCCCTGTAAAACCTTTTGAATTGTGCCGGTATTGAATATTTTCGTAACTTCTTCAACAACCGCAGGAAATTCTTTTTTAAGCGTATCGACGATGGACTGTACTTCCTGCCGGCCTAAGATTTCGGCGGCGTGGGCTTTAATCAACTCGGTTAAGTGAGTCGCGATTATCGTCGGCGGGTCTACCACCGCATAACCTGCACGTTCGGCCTGCTCGCGCTCGTTTTCGGACACCCAGACAGCCGGAAGCCCGAAAGCCGGATCCGAAGTGGGCTCCCCCTTGATTTCTTCGGTTACCGCGCCCGTATTCATACACATATACCAGCCCATACGGATTACGCTTGAACCGACCGTTGCACCCTTTATCTTAAAACAGTATTCGTTCGGCCCCAGCTGCATATTGTCTATAATGCGGATAGGCGGAACCACAAGCCCCATATCCAGAGCCGATTCACGCCTGATACGCGTAATGCGCTCTAAAAGTTCGGCCCCCTTTTCTTTATCTACAAGCGGAATAAGAGCAAACCCCAATTCCAAAGACAGGGGATCAAGCGGAACCACCGGACTTATATCCGCAGTGGAACCGCCCTGAGTTTGACGGCGCTCGGTTTCTTTTGCAAGCTTTGCGGCAAAGGACTTTTCCTGCTGCAATTTTAACTTGCGGCCTATATAAAAGAGGGCTGCTCCCATCGGAATAAGCACATACCAGGGAAAACCGGGCAAAAAACCTATTAACCCCATCGTAACGCCTGAAACATAATAAATCCATGCGTTTTGCGAAAACTGATTTTTTAAATCTTCGCCCATCGAAGACTTACCGTCGGAGGCGGATCGGGTAACGATAATACCGGTTGCAACCGAGATAAACAACGAAGGAATCTGCGAAAGCAAACCGTCACCGATTGTAAACTTGGCATAGGTTTGTATCGCCAAACTAAAGGGTTCTTTCCGATACATACCGAAAATAACACCGACGACAAGGTTTATAACGGTTATAAAAATACCGACTTTTACGTTCCCCGATACGAACTTTGTCGCACCGTCCATGGAACCGTAAAAACCCGCTTCACGCTGTATTTCAAGTTTTTTGATGCGCGCTTCATCTTCGGTGATGGCGCCCTGATTGTATTCGGATTCGACGGCGGCCTGCTTCATGGGCATGGCATCGAGGGTAAAGCGTGCGGCAACTTCGGCGATACGGGTTGCACCCTTTGTAATAACAAAGGCTTGAACGGCAATCAATACGATAAAAATAACCAAACCGATAACGAGACCTTCGGTGCCGCCTTTTCCGACAACAAAGGTACCGAACGCGGTGATAAGCTGTCCCTTAAATTTAGCACCCTGTGTCAATATAAGGCGTGTAGACGATACGTTAAGCGCAAGGCTGTATACGGTGGAAATAAGGAGCATGGTCGGAAAAAACGAAAAGTCTATCGCGCGCGGCGTGTACATAACGATGAGCAAAATAAGCAGAGCAAGCAAAAGGTTTACCGCCATAAGCGCATCGAGCAATATGGTAGGCAGCGGGAAAATGAGCATAAAGACAACGATAATAACACCGACTGCCAACGCTATATCGGAAGCTTTTCGTACAGAGTTAGTGTTATCCGCCATATTCCCCACCCGTTAAGAAAACCTCTAAAAAGCAACCGAGTTTTTAGAGATGCCTTATATTTTTTTCCCCTTCATAGTATACACCTTTCCGAGGATTGTTGCAAGGACGGTATAATAAGATTCCGGTATTATATCGCCTACTTCCGCTTCGGCATAAAGAGCGCGCGCAAGCGGACGGTTTTCGACCATCGGAACATCGTTTTCTTTGGCGATTTCTTTAATCCGCTGCGCAAGAAGATCCTGCCCCTTTGCCGTTACCATGGGCCCCTGCATAACTTCTTTATCGTACAAAACCGCAACCGCAAAGTGCGTCGGGTTTGTAATAACCACATCCGCTTTTGCCACATTGTCGCGGATATTCGCCTGCATAAGTTCGCGTATAAATTGGCGCAGCCTGCTTTTTACCAGCGGGTCTCCTTCCATCGTTTTGAATTCTTCTTTAACTTCCTGCTTCGTCATTTTCATCGATTCCATAAACTGCCAGCGCTGTACCAGATAATCGGGGACGGCAATCACAAGAAAGATGACGGCGGACATAACGAGAATTTTTGCAGCCATAAAGGCTATATGGGTTATTCCCTTCCACAAATTAACATTCAACAGCGAAAGCAGCTGCGGCAAGTCGTCTTTTATCGTAATATAGGCGGCAAAAAAAATAACCGCAACTTTTAAAAGCGATTTGAATACGTTAAACGCACCTTCAAACGAAAAGAGGGTTTTACGCAAATAATTGCCTAAGCGCGGCACTATTTTTGAAAACTTGGGCTCAATCGGTTTGAGTGAAAAAATAAAGCCCCTGTTTTGAATGATATTTCCCGCAATACCTGCGGCAAGAGCTGCAAGGGCAATCGGCGTTACCATGCGGATAAAATAGTGGAAAAAAGCGCGCACAAGCAAGCCGTCAAGTTCGGCTTCGGTACAGCGTTCAAAATAAAATCGGATGATTTCGACGCTTTGCCTGAAAAGCCGGGGAGCCAAAATAATAACCGTCAAAACGGGTAAAAGCATGACAAGGGCGCTGTTTATTTCCTGACTTTTTGCAATGCGGCCTTCTTCACGCGCTTTACGCAGTTTATAATCGGAAGGCTGTTCGGTTCTGCCCTCGTCTTCGGCGGCGAACCACTGCAAGTCTATGCGGTATAAGTCGGTACTCATATAGTTTGCCCCGTGTTTGCAAACAGACGCTCAAGATTTAAAAATCCCGCATCAAACAGACGTAGAAAAAAATCGGCCATATAAGGCAATAAAACCGTCAATAAAAAAAAGGCGGTTAAAATCGTAATGGGAAGACCTTCCGACAAAAGGTTCATTTGCGGGGCGGCCTTGGACAAAATCCCCATCGAAACGGAAACCAAAAAAAGAGTACCGACCATGGGCAGGGCAATCACCATCGCATCGAAAAAGAGTTTTGAAAGACCGTGCAACAAAAAATTCAAAAAATCCTGACGGTGTGCAAGCAGTGTAAAAGAGTTTA
>CAUURR010000037.1:0-13262 GCA_963547555.1 uncultured Treponema sp.
CGATGATATTGCTCGGATTCAGGATGAAAGCGGTCTTGAACAATACGGAGTTTGGGTAAAAAAGACTCCGCAGGAAAGTCCTGCAAAAGAAATGCCGGATTTTCATGAGGATACGGATACTTCCGATATCTTCCTTGACGATATCGATTTTGACAATTTACCCGATGCAACGGATATTTCGTCTTCGGCAGAGGCGGAAGGCATTATCGATTCCGATCTGAACGGAAAAATTGAGGAAACCCTCGATGCGGATACGGATATCGATAGCGCCTCGGAACTTATGACGGATACCGCCGACTTTGAAGACTTTGCCGCCGATCTTCAAGGCTTCCAAATGCATACGGAAGATGAGGCCGAACAAACAGCCCTTCCCTCCGTTGAAAAAGCCGCATCCGAAAAAGATACCGCAACCTTTTCCGACACCGCAATGGAAGATATAGAGTGGGACGAATATATGGGAGACTCGGAAACTCCGGAAGACAGTTTGCTCGATGAAAAACCCTTGGATATAAATCTTTCTTTTGAAGATAATGGAGATAACTTTGAAACAATCACTCCCGACTTTCCTAAAGAAGAGTCCGTCTCCGAAGCGGGGTTTGAAACCGAAGATGTATCGGATATGTTCACATCAGACTCGGAAGATGATATAAACTCCGAAACGGATTCCGCTTCCGTAGCGAAAGATCAAATCCCCGATATTACGGAAATACCGGAAATGGCCGATCTGGGCGAAATGGAAGAATTTGCGGAAAGCGGTAGCTATGATTTTCCGGTTGACTTCAGTTCCCGCTCGGAAGACTCAAATGATAACAGCACTCAAAATACACAATCGGACGAAAGCGAAAATGCGGCTACAGGAGGTCAGGTTATCGAAAACATTGATATAAACGAATTCAATACGGATATGGATCCCGTTCAACAGGATGAGCCGCAACAGCAATCCGCAAGCGATACGGTATATAATATAGCCGTACATGCGGACGATGAATCCGAAGAAGAAAAATCCTCCGCACCTGCAGCAGCCGAAAATCCCGCAGTCCAAGCGATGAGCAGTGCGTTATTTGAAAAAATTATCGGCGAATTGTCTTTACTGCGTCAAGATATAACGGACTTAAAAACGGATTTGAACGCTTTAAAAACGGCGGATACCGAAGATGTTGTTCGGGAAGAAGAACCGGGAGCAAAAACGGGCAGTGGATTCTTTTCCGATGAAGAAGAAGACGAAACCATAGCGCTCTCCGGCGATGAGCTGAATAATATATTAACGAGTGCCGACTTTACGGCTGCCGCTCCGGGGCAAGATATTCGGGAAGAATCCGATAATCTTGACGAATCATCATTTCAGGCAGACGAAAACATAACGGAAAATGCCGGGGAACAACCCGTACTCAATTTACGGGAAACCGAACTTACGGAACCCGTATTGGACGATATAAACTTCGATCTCGATGAAGATAATCAGGACGAGCTTCCGAATGAAATTGAAATTCCGGTAGGCGATGATCTTGTTGTAGATTCGGCAAATGATGATTTTTTTGCGGAAGACGATACGCCTAAAGATATAGACGATACCGCCGTAAACTATTTATCGGAAACCCCGGCTTCAGACGAAGACATTCCGGAAGAGACTGCACTCGATACGGATACCGCAAACAACGAACCCGCCGAAACCGAAAATACGGCGGCCGTTGAAGAAGAAAACGAATGCATTTTCGACGATACCGATATTGCGGCTGCCGCCGAAGATATGTTTTCGGATATGGAAACAAAAGAAACGGAAGCAGAAACTTCATCCGAACTTGATAATCTTTCCGATTCGGCGGAACCTGAATCCAATATCGAAGAACCCGTAACCGAACCGGTGGAAGACTCTGCTGCCGAAGATATGTTTATAGCCGAAGAAAACGAAATTACGGAAGAACAAACCGAAAAGGAGATTTCTCCCGCCTTCGACATGGATTTTGAAGAAGAAGAAACATCCGAAGATTTAAGTCAATTTGATCCCATAGGAGAGGTATTCAACAGCAAACAATGGGTCAGTGAAGAAGAATCTGCAGCCGAAGAAGCTGAAAAGGCGGCCGAAGAATCGGCGACGGAAGATACTTCAAAAAAGGCATCGGAAACGGTAGTCGATACGGCGCAGGACGGAACACAAATTCCTCAAAATATGCGTGAAGAAATTAAATCCGTACTGGCATACATGGATCAGCTTTTGGAAAACCTGCCCGAAGAAAAGATTGTCGAATTTGCACGTTCCGAGCATTTCCCCGTTTATAAAAAGCTGTTTACGGAACTCGGATTGTCCTGACACGGTGCAGCAATGGGGTTATACAGTTTGGCATGTGCCGCTTTAAATAAGAACAGGCACGAATACGTGCATGAATATGAGCACGAATATATAGACAGTCTTTTTACGGATTTTCACCGTATGGCGGATGAGATTCGGCTTACCGGGTTTGCCGTGCTTTTTTCGGTGAATTCCGGCTATAAGATTATTTTAAACAAGGGATTTAATGCGGAAACGGTACGAAAATCCGTATCTACAGCCGATTTTTGGAACGGAATGCTTCAAGATGAAACCTGGCATTTTATAAAGGGCGAAGCGTTAAATCCTTTTTTTCAACTTTTTTCGGCGTATGATGCTTCGTTCGACTGTTTAAGCATAAAAAAGGCTTCACATAAGGGCTGCCCCTTTATTTTTATCGCAGCCGGTGAGATTGCGGACGTATTTTTACAAAAACAGCTTGATGCCCTCATGCCTCTTATAGAGCGGACATACACGATTTTGCATGCGTTTTATAAACCGGTCGATATTGTTCACCAAAAAACGGATTTTTCGGTTCAGGCAAAGGAACGCTTTAAATCCGGAAAGGCTTCGTTGTATATTGTAAAACTCAATAAACTGTTTGAATCCCTGTTTGCCCTGCTCGCCCCTTCCGACTTTGATTTTATTACATCATGCATAGGGGCTGCCCCCGCCTCTTTCACAGCGGAATCTCCCCTCTGTTTTTCCGCGGATGACGAATCCCGTCTTTACTTCTTAACTCGGGATAAGGAAGGCGGCGATTTTTGTTCCGACATGAAAAATGCCTTTAAAAAAATGTTTTCTCAAAAAAGGGCGGATTTTATGTGTGCCGAGCCCGCTTCCGAAGAATCTTCTCTGTACAAAGAGCTTTCAAACGAGATTGATTTTTAGAGCATTAACCGATGATTTACCTTGAAGAGGCAAAAAACGGCTCTCTTACCTGCCGAAAAGCGGGGCAGTATCTTCATTCAAAATACAATCCCGAAGAAGAAGCGGATAAATTCGTCCGCTCTTTGAGCCCCGATTTTTCCCCTTTTTGTATTATTGTTGCCGGCCCCTGTCTTTCCTATTGTTTTGCGCCTTTACGAAAACGCTTTCCCGCAATTCCGATTTATGCCATGCAATATGAAGTATTTTTTACAAAAAAAACGGAACAATCGGCACCGCTTCACAGTGCATGCGCCCAATCGACGGCACCCGCTTGGAACGGTGTGTTTTGTACCGAACGCAAGGATGCCCTCCTCCTGGCCGAAGAACTGTTTGAACAGCTCGGAGAACAGCTTATTTTCGGTGCTTTTTTTACCGTCTGGCCACCCGCCGAACGCCTTTATACCGAACAAAGCAGGCTCTTTTGGAAAGCCGTAAAACTGCTGTTACAAAAAAGCCGTGACGTACTTGCAACCCGTGCCTTTTTTTCGCGCTGCTGGCTTAAAAACACTTTCCGCTTTTTTATCCGCTGCACACATATATGCGGCATTGAAAAAGGACATAAACCGATTTTAGTTGCAGCTTCGGGACCTTCATTGGAGGCATCAATCCCGTACATAAAAAAATACCGCAAATCGTTTTTTCTTATCGGTCTTTCATCGGCGTTGCAGGCTCTTATCGAAAACGGCATATATCCCGATTTGTGCATCAGCACGGACGGCGGTTTTTATGCCGAAGCCCATTTACGGATTTTGGAAAAACTCTTTGCACAAGGGGTTCCCCTGCCCCTTGCCGTCAGTGCCGAAAGCCGCGTATCTTCGGCAATACTTGAAAATCTGCCCATCATTCCGCTGCGTTACGGCGACGGTATTGAAAACCGCTTATTCGAGCATTGCCGTCTTCCCGCCGTACCGGCTTTAAGAAACGGCAGTGTAAGCGGAACGGCAGCCTCACTTGCCCTCTCGCTCACAAGCGCAGCGGTATATTTTTGCGGGTTGGATCTTGAAAACGGAAGCGGCTACAGACACGCACAGCCCAATATGCTCGAAAAAAACGATACACTTACGGATAACCGTTTAAGACCGCTTGCAACCCGCCTGTCCGTTCCGGGAAACGGCTCTCTCGATATTTACAGACAATGGTTTTCATCCCGTAATGAAGAGTTTTCAAAACGCACCGCAAGAGTATCGGCTGTACCTTATAAGCAAAAGCTCGGCAATATACGCGACTTACACTGGGATGACATAAAAGAAAACCTCCGCATATATGAAAGTCTTCAAATGTCCCGTATCTATACAATAAAAAACGGAAAAGCCGCCGAAAATAAAAAAAATATATGTGATTTTTTACATGCCGAAAAAGCTGCATGTGAACATAAAAACGAACCTGAACGCACCGTACAATGGTATGAAAATTGTGCCCCGCTTGCCTATCTTTCATCACTAAAATATTCCGAATCGGAAGAATTTAAAGCCGAAGCGGAGAAAACGGTCTTGCACACATTTGAAGAACTCTTTAAGCTGTGTACATGAGTGCTTTTTCACAATCCTGCTATATTTCATGGACGGAATCAAAAAGCGGCATCCCCATACCGCTGTACGCAAACGGTAAAGCCGCGGCCTCGGTATACAATCCGGAACAGGAGGCCCTTAGGTTTGCCTCTTTGGATGTATTTAAAAATGCCGGTTTTATTTTAATCGCAGGCTTGGGAGCACGTCTTCATATAAACGAACTTGCAAAGCGTTATCCGACCAGGCGTATTGCCGCCGTGGAGGCAAATAAAGCATCGGCCGATTTTATCGTACAAGGCAAAACCGGCGGAATATCTTACGCAAAAACCGATATATGTACTGCCGATACGGTTTACGATTTTTTGCTTCAAAATTATTTTCCGCCCGTCGACGGGGACTTTTGCCTCTACCCGCTTCGTTCATGGGCCGATTATCAGCCGGAACTGTTTGAGCGCATAAAAACGGAAACGGAACGCGCGTTAAAAGATATCGCGGCGGACATATCGACCCAAGCCCGCTTCGGCAAAATATGGCATAAAAATATCATGGACAATCTGTCACTTTATGCGGATATGCCGAGCAGCTCACGGGTTGATTTTTTTAAAAGCCGATTCCCCGTTCATAAAACCGCTTTTGTTGCGGGCGCAGGGCCTACACTGGAATCGTGCTTCCCGATTTTGAAAAGAAACAGAGAAGCGTATTATATCATCGCAACGGATACGGCTTTTCGTGCGTTAAACGCCCGCGGTATACAGCCGGATGTTTTTGTCAGCATAGACCCTCAACAGGTTTCCGTACACCATCTGCATACCCGCATAAAAGCCGAGACGCTTTTTGTCTGCGATACTTCATGCAGCCCCCTCGTTCCGCGTAAAGCCTTGGATGCGGGTGCGAAAATTCTTTTTTTTAACAGTAATCATCCGCTGTGCCTCCTTACCGAACGTTATTACGCCGCCGCATCGTCAGCGGCATCCTCCGCGCTCTCCCCTCTTTTTCCGTTTTTCGAAAACTCTGAAGGAACCGTCACTATTGCCGCTGTCAATTTTGCTTTAAAAGCCGGTTTTACAAAAATTGCAACCGGAGGAGCCGATTTTTGCTATACGGACGGTAAAGCATATACATGCGGTTCCTATTTCGATGCCCTATTCGGTTCGATTTCAACTCGTTTAAACAGTGCCGAACATTTATTTTGCAATCTGATGTATGCAAAAACACTTGAATATGACGGTACGATAAACGGCACACCCCGTTTTACCACGGAACTGCTTAAAGCCTACCGTAAATCGTTCGATAAAATTTGCGCGGAGCATCCGAATATGATTTTTCCCTTAACCGAAGATTACAATCGAATGCCGCTGCCCGCTGAAAACGTTCCCGAAAAAAACAATCAAATACGCACAGCCTTTTACTGCGAAGACACCCGCCGGTTCAATGCAAAAGAGTTTGCAGCCTTTTATAAAACAGAGCTGACAAAATTGCAAAAAGGCATAAAAACGGATTTTACACAAGATGTGTACACCTCCTTGTTACCTTACGCCGCCTACTTTACCGCACGGCACGGCTTTTTCGATTTACAAAAAATCGTGCATGAAATAGTCCTGAAATTTCGCTATTAATGCAACAATAATGCAAAAAGAGCTGTACAATACGGCTTTAAACTGCTATAATATATGATATTATTTATATGGTGGGAATTATGGGGGAAAAGACAAAGAGCATACGAATATTTGTAAGTATCGTTTTATCTTTATTTATATTGTCAATAATATATTTTACGGCTTCGGTTGTCAAAGGCTTCAGCAATGGAGCCGCGCGTTCCGAAAAAGATTTTATGCAAATCACCGAAACGGCATCGTCGGCTGTTTTTTTTGATGCGAATTCCCCTGCCCTAAATGAACTGAAAAACCTTTTATCCGAAAATGAATATGTAGCCGCCGCTCTTGTATCTTCCGAGAAAAATGTCCTGTTCGCTTATCCTGCCGCCTCGCCCCTTATCGGCATGACGTTGGATGGTAAACCCGCGGTCCGTTCATCCTCCCCGATGCTGCGGATATTCAGCACCCGGCTTGCCGCAGCACCGGACGAAAACACCATGCTTACGGTAGCCCTCTATACCGTCAGATCAAAGGATATTTACAATCCCGCCCGCCTGTCTTTTTTGGTTATATTGACAGGACTTGCAGCTGTCATTTCGGTTTTAATTTATACGTCGAAAACCGAGCCAGCCGGAAAATCTGCGGCAAACGCTTACGAAACAATACCTGAAACCGCCGAAAACAATGCCGCTTTTTTTACAAATGTCGATGAACAATCGGTGATAGAACCCTCAAAAATCCCTGCAGACGAATATGTACATACCGAATCGGCGAGCGAAGAAAGTAAAACGGAAACACAACCGCATGCGGCTCACGAAGATAATGAAGCGTCGGAATTTTTCGGCTATAATGGCGTTGAACACACAGGGGAAACGGAAACACGAGAAGATCCTTCAGGGTTATTTTCACCCGCAACGGGAGTCGGCTGGGAAGAGTATTTGGAAACACGGCTCGATGCCGAGCTTATGCGATCCGCCTCTTCGGAACAGGATTTAGCCCTGATTCTTTTACGCATTCCGGGAATCGAAAACAACAGATTGATGATGAAAAAAATAGCTGCCGTTCTTCTTGATTTTTTTAAATTTAAGGATTTTGTATTTGAATATAAAAACGACGGTTTTGCGGGAATCTTGTTGAATATAAATCTCGATCAAACAATGATACTGGCCGAAACCGTCTACAAACAGTTTAAAGAACTTTTGGAATCCGAAAATATCACTTTGAAACCGGCCCTCGGTATTTCAACACGCAACTTACGGCTTTTGCCCGGAAGCAGACTGATAGATGAAGCGGATAAAGCCCTGCACAAGGCCTTTGGAGAAACGGAGATGCCGATTGTAGCTTTCCGCGTCAATCCCGATAAATACCGCCAATTTATCGCCGATAGTGCGGAAACGACTAGCCATCGGTAAAACGCCGTACAGCCGAACAGATTTCATCCGCGCAATCAAAACAACGGCGGCATTCGGGAAGACTGTTTAAAAATAAAGCACCGTAGGGCATCGCTATAAGCCGTTTATCCAGCACACTGACCGCTCCCCTGTCCGATGAATGACGTATCAAACGCCCGAATCCTTGGCGAAAGCGTATAACCGCTTCGGGTAAACTTAAATCGAAAAACGATGATAAACCGCGCGAATCCAAATCCTCGCAGCGGGCTTGAAATACGGGATCCGAAGGAACTTTAAACGGCAGTTTTACGATAATAACATGCGACAAACTTTCGCCGGGAACATCAACGCCCTCCCAATACGAGTCCGTTGCAAAAAGCACACTTGCAGTATCGTTTTTAAAAGTTTCCAAAAGACGAAAGCGGTCGTCATCGCCCTGCTTTAAAACGGCTATGCCTTCTTTGGGCAGTATACGGCGCGCATGAGCACAAGCGGACTGCAGCGATTCATACGACGTAAAAAGAACGAGCGCCCTCCCTGAAGAAGCGCGCACAAGGCGGACAATCATATCTTCAAGAAACTGCTGAAAACATTCTTTATTGGGAAGCGGCATATCCGCAGCAACATTCAACAATAAATTCCGCTTATAATTAAACGGGGAATCAACGGAAGCACACATAAGCCGCTCGGCATCGGCAAAACGGGCGCCACTCCTTCCCAGCCAAAAGGAAAAAGGGTTGCCGGATTTTTTACCTCCGGCGGTTAAGGTTGCCGAAGTGCATATAACGGTCGGAACGGGTTCAAAAAGGTTTGCGTATATAAGCGGTGCCGTATCGAGCGGAGTTTCATAAAAAACCGGATAAAAACCGACCTTTTCAAGCGAATGTTTTTCCAGCCAAAAAACCGAAGCGCGCCGTTCTTCCCATTCCGAAAAATTCTTACATACCAGTGCCGCGCTTTCGAGGCGGCGCAAAATGAGCTTTGTTTCCCATACAGCCTGCTGTGCCTGTTCTTCTTCACTTATGCCGTCTATCAGATTTCTTACCGAAGCGCACAACGAATCAACTTCCCGTGCCAGTAAAAGAGCCTTTGAAATAAAATCCGAAGCGCGTGCAGCCGTTGCCTCACACAATCTGCATGAAGATACTTCGGCATAAAAAGCCGAAGCCGCATCTTCCATGTCCCCCAAACGTGCGCGTATCAGCTGAATAGCGGCGACAGCTTCCTGCACACAATCGGCACAAGAAGAAATCCCCTGTAAGTTATATAAAAGTCCTGCGGCACTTTTACGCACACGGTACAATTTATTCAACTGTTTTATAAAGGTAAAGCGGCTTACCGAACTTGAAAAAAAGCTCGTCGCCGCCGCATCGATGCCGTGTGCTTCATCCAAAATAAGCCGCTTATAGGGCGGCAAAACGGCCGTCTCGGAAAAACCGGAACCGCTTGCACGCATTGAAATATCGGCGAAAAGTAAATGATGATTTACTATCAAAATTGAAGCATCCGCCGCGGTTTTACGCATTTTCATAACAAAACAGCGTTCAAAAAAAGGACAGCGGTTCGCCAAACATGCATCGCTTTCCGAATTGACACGCTGCCACACTGAAGAAGACGGCATAAAGCTCAAATCGGATATACTTCCCGTATCGCATATTTTTGCCCATTCGCTTATTTCCTGTAAAACTTCTTTTTCTTCGTCGAATAAATCCGCTTCGGCAAGGCTGTCGTGAAGGCGGCGCAAACACAGATAGTTTTGTCTGCCCTTCATAAGGGCCGCTTTAAAATCGATACCGAGTAAGCGGCGCACCGCAGGAATATCTTTTTCAAATAACTGCTGCTGTAAATTGATTGTACCGGTTGAAATAACGGCACGCTCTTTGTTTTGTACCGCCCATAACACGGCAGGGATTAAATATGCAAAAGATTTCCCGACTCCCGTGCCGGCTTCAAAAACTCCGATTTTATCTTCATTAAAGGCGGTACAAATATACTGCAATAAATCGAGCTGCCCCGCCCTTTCTTCAAAACCGGGAAAAATCTTTTCAGCGGGGCCGCCTGATGACAACAGCGCCGAAACCTCAAGAGGATCCAAATATGTGATATTTTCCGTTTCAACTTCCATAGCCGACGTACGAATAAAAAAAGGGCTGTCCGAAAAACTTCCGTTTTAGGACAACCCTCTGCCATCTCCTAGGGGAATTGAACCCCTGTTGTCGGGATGAAAACCCGATGTCCTAACCACTAGACGAAGGAGACATACCGCAATAAGCGACTTATATATATTATCAAAATTAAAACTTTATGTCAATAGGAAAAAATAGGAATGTAGCCAAAAAAAATGAAAATTTTATGTAACCGTATCGCTATGAATATCCAGCTTCATATTCAACAATTCGCGTAAACGATCCGCTTCGTTATCTTTTAAGCCCAAGTCGCAGGCCGTATTTAAATCCTCGATAGCTTCCTTAAAGCGGTTTAATCGAAACAGAGCAAGGGCTTTTCTATAGTACGCATGATAATTATATGCATTTTTTTCCAAAGAGCGGTCAAAATAAACAAGGGCATTTTCTTCATCGTTCAATACGCTGTAAATAATACCGACATAATACAACGACATATAATTATTTGAATCTTTTTCAACACTCAGCAAAAAGTCCTGTTTTGCTTTTTCATACTCATTTTGGGCAAAATACGCCATCCCCCGGTGTTTGTAAATAACCGAAAGTACAACGGAATGCGAAGAATCGGTCAACCGTAAAATCCGGGTGTAAATGGTAATCGCGGCATCCAAATTACCGGAATTGTGCGCATGCAGGGCTTCCAGCAGCATATCATCCACCGTTCCCTCTTCGTACGGCGATGTCGTTCCCATACTTTTTAAAAGTAAAGAATTATTATCGATTTCACTGCCGGCATCCAGTTTCCCTGCAGACAAAATATCTGCCTGCTCGTAAAAAGTTTCACGTCTGCGAGCAAGTTCGCAATTCAGTTTATTTTGATAATCGCGTATTTCCTGAAAAATCACATCGCCCAAACCGAGCATTGCATTGACTGCTGCCAATTTCCGCTTTAAAGGTTCGCTGAAAGGAGAAAATTCCGCCTTATACACCAACTCATGCTCAACCTCGGCCCATGCATCCTGCAATATTGTCCTGATTTGAATTTCGCATAAAAGGGGCTCTTCAAACAAATGCTGTATATCGGGACTGATAATTTCGTTGTGAATGTCCCGCGGAATATAGATAAGAATATGCACCGATTCATAACCGAACTCACTGAAAGCACGCCCCGCCCCTTTGCGTTCAATTTCATAAATTTGAAAATTATCACAAATCTGTTTTTCGACAATTTGAATATCTTCAAGAAAGGGGCAAATAATTCGTATACCCAAAATATCGGTTACCAGCGGAAATACAGGACCTTGCGCAGGCTGTTGTTTTAAAAGTTTTTTGTAATAACTTTTAAAGCCCTTTATACGGTATTTAAATGCGGGAACGGATACACAGGAAACCTTTTTTTTCAGTTCACGCTGTAATGCATCCAAAACACGAACAAACGACGGTTTACAAGAATCATAGGAACACTTCAGTGCACTTTTTGAATAAAATGGACGATGATCCGCTGTGCTCATATTATTATTCTTAAAAAAAAGGGGCTGTCATGAAAAACCGATCCTTTCACGACAACCCCTTCCGTTAAGCTATCCTCATAAGATAACTATTTGCGTTTATTGACTTTCAGCGGGTTTTACAACCGAGGTGAAAGCTTCTTCCTGTGCAAGGTTGCTCTTTTCGATAAAGCGGTTAACCTGCTGTGCACCGAAACGGCGCATTTCGATTGTCTGGCGGTAGGTTTCTTTTTCGGTAACAATACCCCATAAATCTTCATCGGCAATGTCGCGCTCGGTTTGAGCAACGGCTTTGTCATAGATAACATCAATCTGCTTAAAGTATGCAACAAAGTCGCCGCCCTCATGTGCCGCATCGCGGGTTATGAGAAGACCGGACAATTTTGCATAGGGAAGTCCGCGCGGATACAAGGGATATATCTTAATTTCACGATTGCGAATGTCGGTTACGTAATCGGGATTATTCCAGATAAGGTTTTTCCATCCGTCGAAATTAAGCGTTCCCATGTAGTGGCGGCGTTCTACACCGTCATTGTCTTTCAATAAAACGTACACGGCATGAGGATAGTTATATCCGTAGGTCGTTAAAGAAACCGACTTTAAGGTTCCTACGTTATCCAATACACCGTAACCGTTCGGATCTTCACCGTTCTTCCGGAAGCGGTAGGTATTCGATTTTTGAGAACCTTCAACAACCTGACCGTTTTCATCGATATCCGCCATAGGTTCAAATGCGGGAATATCGAAGGGGGGCTTAATACGTGCATTCGCATTTACGGGAGCCGTGGGGAATACGATACGCACACCCATAACGTTTTTGCCCTCAAAGGGTCCGCTGATGACGGGAGCCGATTTTACAACTGAACGCTGCATATTGGCTACAATCCGGGCGGATGAGTTAAGCTGAACTTCCCAGTCGGTTAAAACCAAAGAAGTGCGCATTAACGCTTTTTGGGTATCATCAAACGGAATTGATGAAATCTTAGAAAAATCCATAACAGTTCTGCTGTTCACGGTCGGCTTGCCGTTTTCATCGGCAACAATATCCGGTTCCAAATTAGAAAAGTCAATAAGAACTGCTTTTTCACCAAAAGCAAAGCTTCCGATCAACAGGAAAGCCATTGCTACTAAAACGAAAGACCTCTTCATTCAAAGCTCCTTTTTAACAAGTATGATTGTAGCCTTGTATATATAGAATATACTTTATAACGGATTTTGTCAACGGTTTTTTTTTGACAACCGCATTTAATCGGTATATTTATATATTTCATGCCCCATCATAGTAATTACTATATTATCAATTGAATTATAGTTTTTTCGTATGTTTTGTTCAAGCAGGGTACAGGCTTTTTTCGTATCGGAAGAACCGGTATTCTCAAAAAGCGCCCCCTCGTTTAAATCGATATACAACGTTTTTTTACGTTTGTTAAAAAAAACGCGTGCCTTTGTACCCGAAGCAAAAAGGGGACGGTACCTGTCCGTAAACGGACCGAGCAACAGTTCATCGCAAAAATACTCGACGGAAGACTTTGTACGGCTGCGGGGAATAAAACGTTTTTCGGCGTACAGTGCCGCTCCGTCCGAAGATTGCAAATTCAGGGATTCAAATAAAAACAGCTTTTTTGTTCCCGGATAAAAAATCACGTATAAGATAAGCGAACAGAAAAAAAACGCAAGCATAATACTTGAAAATACAAAACGGTCTCTGTCGGCAATGCCGTGTTTTATGTTGTCGAATATGTCTTTTGCGTTAATCATCTTCCTCCGGTAAATCCCCTTGATTCTTCAAAATGCGTTACAAACGCGGTGAGACCATTATATATCCCAACGGACAAGTTGCGCAAGAAGTCTTTATCGAAAAGAAGCATCGCTTCTTCTTCATTTGTAACAAATCCCAGTTCA
>CAUURR010000038.1:0-13067 GCA_963547555.1 uncultured Treponema sp.
GCGGGTGGGAAATGAATAATAAAACTATGTTTATATTTTTTAACGACGGAACATATTTGGATAAAAGTTTTTTCGATGAAGAAAATAAAGCACTCTCCGCATACATAGAGGATTCCGGTATTATTCGATTAAAATCTCCGTTTCTGCCGTCTCCTCAGTATTTTTTACAAGACGGTAATAGATTATTTTCAGGATTTTCATATTTATACAAATAAGTCGGTTTCCTGTGTACCGAAGCCCCGCAAAGCCCGGCGGGAAGGGACGAGCGGGTGAGGCTCTTCCCGATCCGTCCGAAATGAAATCAAAGGATACGGGGACTTGAGAAATATCGGGGGCATTAAATGTATCGGCGGGCTTTAATCTTCCGAGACAATCATAAGGCTGTGGGCCTGGTATTTGGGTAAAAAGCGTTTTTCGGCACCGTTTTCGAATTGTACGGTAATCACATAGTTATCTTCATCGTCTTCGCGGGTTTTGGTAATGACGCCGTAGCCCCAGTCGTCATGGTAGAGGCGTACACCCCGTGCCCAGCGGCGGGCGAGAGGATGTGCGGATTCGGCGGCAGCGTGTGCCGGGAAAGCTGTTTTGCGAAGGGGGGCGAAGCCGTAGGGGACTTTTCCGATGATTTCGATGCCGTCTTTTTCAAGTTCGTACAAAAAGGGGCTGGGGTCGGTGTAGTCGGTACGGCCGTAGAGGCGGCGCATTGCACACGATGTCATATACAATTCGTCTTTTGCCCGCGTAATACCGACATAAAAAAGGCGGCGTTCTTCTTCCAATTCTTCGCCGGTTTTATCGCCGCGGGGGAAAATGCCTTTTTCAAGACCGGTGATAATGACGCGCGGGAATTCCAAGCCCTTGGTGTTGTGCAGGGTGATGAGCGTTACCGTATCCTTTTCGCCAGCGGTTTCTTCGGCCGCCTCAAGGGTGCGGTCAAGTTCAATATGGTCGAGAAAGGCTAAAAGTCCCTCGCGGGTATTCGGATAAAAGACGGCGCTGTTTGCAAGTTCCTGCATATTCGCCGTTTTTTGAGTGCCGGCTATTTCATCCTGTGCGCTGTAGTGTTCGTTTAAGAGCGACGACAAAATGATTTTTTCTATAAACAGAGAAAGCCGTTTTTCTTCTTCTGTTTCATCTAAAAAGGCGCAAAGAGAATCTATCAGGGCGGCAAAACCGCGCAGGGCTTCGGCCGTTTTTTTTGTTACAGCAGAAGGTCCCATGCGGCAGGCTTGTATGAGGTCGATTCGATTATCCGAGCCGCGGGCATTGACCGCACGCATAAAGTCGACGATTTTATCCTGCGAAACCGCTCCTATAGAGCGGGCGGGTTTATTGACGATACGGCGGAAAGCGATTTCGTCTTTGGGGTTTGCGATGAGGGCTAAAAAGGCGAGAATATCTTTGATTTCTTCGCGCTCGTAAAACTTGAGCGAGCCGACAACGCTGTAAGGAATTTTACGGTGTAAAAATTCGGTTTCAAAGCCGAGTGATTGGGCGTTTGTGCGGTACAGGATTGCCCAATCGGAATAGGGGCAGCCCTTTTTATAGGCTTCCTGAATAAGTTCTGCGCAAAAGGCGGTTTCCGCATCCTGTGTGGGTAAAAAGGCAAGGACGGGTTTTTTGCCTTCGCCGCGCTCGGAATGAAGGGTTTTTCCCAGCCGTTCGGTATTGTTGCGTACAATATTGTCGGCGGCGTGCAAAATAGGGGAAACCGAGCGGTAATTGCGTTCCAGGCGTATGATTTTTGTACCGGGAAAATGGTCTTGAAACGTTAAAATATTTTTAACTTCGGCACCGCGGAATTTATAGATTGACTGGTCGTCGTCGCCTACTACGCACACGTAGGTTCCCTCCGAAGCAAGCTGCTGCAATAACAAAAACTGAGCGGTATTCGAATCCTGATATTCGTCGACCATGATGACTTTAAATCGTTCGTGCATATGGGAACGTACCGCCTCATCGGAGCGGAGAACACATACGGGAAGCATAATAAGGTCACCGAAATCGACATTCCCCGTTTCACGCAATCGCTTTTCATAGGCTTCGTAAATGCCGGGAAAGTCGGGGTCGCTTTCTATGAGCGATAAATCGGGAGAATCGGGAAAAAGACAGTAATCTTTTGCAAGCGATATTTTATGTGCGGCCCGCGATGCCTGCTGCCGCGACAGGGAGGGAACCGCTTTGGAAAGGAGGGTTACCGTGTCGTCGTCATCGTACACGGTGAAATTCGGTTCGATGCCTGCCTGTGCGGCAAAGATGCGTAAAAAATGCGCCCCGAATGAGTGAAATGTGCGGATTTGTGTATCCGCGGCTTTTTCTTCCAAAAGTCGGGCGCGTTCTGCCATTTCGTTTGCCGCTTTTTTTGTAAAGGTAACGGCTAAGATGGAACGCGGATCCAATCCTTTTTCGCCGATAAGGTAGGCAATCTTTGTCGTGATAACCCGTGTTTTTCCCGAGCCCGCTCCGGCTAAAATTAAAAGAGGGGAACCCTCGTGTGTGACGGCTTCGTATTGTTCGGGATTTAGAACTTTAAGATATTCATTTGCGTTCACAGGCTTAGCACTCCGATCAGGTCAATGCCGCGTACACCGTCTATGCGTACTTTTACGACGACTCCCGGAAAAATTGTTTTTGCGTTTTCGGCATCGGGGTCGAAACGGATAACGCAAACACCGTCAACTTCGGGGGCTTGAAAACGGCAGCGGCCGAGGGCAAAAAAAGTTTCTTCGTCTTCTATACGCTCTTCAACAAGTACATCGAATACCTGTCCGATATAGCCGTGTAAAAGAGCTTCGGTTATCTTTTCCTGAGCGTTTTGCAGTGTCTGTATGCGTTTTTCGACGGTTTTTGCGGGAACCTTTTTTTTAATCAGGGCGGCGGGGGTATCGTCTTCCGCACTGTATGAAAAACAGCCAGACCACAGCGGTTTTATTTCTTTTAAAAAGGTGAGGGTATGCTCGGCTTCTTCGTCGGTTTCGCCCGGAAAGCCGCATAAAAAAGTGGTGCGCAAAACCGCGTCTTTTAAATCGGTTTTTATGCGGCGGATAAGTTCGGTATAGCGTTCGGCCGTACCCCTGCGGTTCATTGCGCGGATAATGCGGTTGTCCCCGGACTGAAAGGGAAGGTCGAAGTAGGGGATAATGCGTTTGTCGTTTTGGATGAGGGGTAAAATATCGAGAGGAAAATGGTCGGGGTGAATGTACAAAAGCCGAATCCAAAAATTCCCCTCCAAAGCGCTTATTTTTTGCAGTAAAAGACTCAAAGGGCTCGGCGTTTGAAAATAGAGGGAATCCTCGGAATTGCCCTCATCCGCGCCGTCGCATCCGTAAGCGGCCAAATCCTGACCGATTAAATTGAACTCGAAGATACCGCGCTTTTGTAAGGTTTTGATTTCGTCTATAATATCACCTGCACTGCGGCTTCGTAAATTCCCTCTTATAAGGGGAATTGCGCAAAAGGAGCAGCGGTTATTGCAGCCCTCGGTAATTTTTATATAGGCCGAAGAAGGATAACCCAAAAGCGTGGTGCGCTCTCCCGCACATACGCCTTTTTGAGCGCGTTTTATAACGGGGCGTTTCCCCTTTTCGATTTTATCGAGCAATTCGCCGAGGGCATTCAAATCGCCGTTGCCGAATATTCCGTCCGCTTCGGGAAGGCTCTCTTCAAAAACATCGGCATAGCGCTCGGAAAGGCAGCCTGCAAGTATGATTTTTGCAGCCGGATGAGCTTTTCGCGCACTGAACAGGGCATCCAGAGATTCTTTTTTTGCGCTTTCGATAAAGCCGCATGAATTGATTATAATCAATTCGGCCGTTTCGGCATCCTCGGTATAGGTATAACCGCGCTTTTCCAAGTAGGAGATAATCAATTCAGCGTCAACTTGATTTTTTGCACAGCCGTGCCGGTCGAGGTAAAAACGGCGCGGCGTTTCAGCTGCGGACTCAGTCAACTTCCGCTACCGTCAGTTTATATACGCCGTCGGCTTCTTTTATCCAGCGGACATCTTCTACCAAAACCTGACCGGGGCGCCCCATTTCCAAATCGTAGGATTTACCTTCGGCAACGAGCTGCATTTTTACGGTGTTTGCATTTGAAATCCATAAACGCAAGGCGCTTTGCGCCGATACCTTAAAGGTATCGCCCGAAGTTAAAAAATGTTCCGCAGGATCGCTTCGGTCGCTTTTATAGCGGTACAAACACATACCGCGGAAACTTGCGTTTATAGTAAACGGGTAGGCGCGGTTATCCTGTAAAATAACCGTATGTTTGGTACCGTCTTTTAAAACTTCGCCGGATTCCACTGCAACCGAACCTGCACTTATAAGTTCGTTTGCAGATATGGCGGCGGTACTTCCCGCTTTAACAAACATACGGACTTCGGCTCCCAAGTTTTCGTTTTCTTTGGATATATCCGATAAAAAGACTACGATATCTGCGCCGCCGGTACCGTCAACATCCATTTCCAACTCTTCACCCAATTCAACATATTGGACTCCGATGGGGGTTGTTAAAGCCAATGTATTCAGTGTTTTTTCAACACTCAAATTGACGGTATTATCGGGGAATGGAACACAAATCGTATCGCCTTTGTATAAACGCCGCTGTAAAGGGATAGCCGAAACCGTATAGGATTCTCCTGCGGTTTTTCCCAAATCGACTGCGGGTGTTTTTTCTTTACCGGGTTTGATAACGGTAAAATAGAGTGTTAAAATAAGGGCGGCACAAAGACCAACAGCTCCTCCTGCAATACCTGCAATGATTTTTTTATTTACATGCTTTTTGATAATAAGATTTTCGGGGATCGGAGCTTCCTGCATAATTTTGCTGTTAAAAAGTTTGACGATATAAGCACTGTCCAATCCCAAGTATTCGCTGTAATTGCGCAAAAAACCGGTAACGTATGTATGACCGGGGAAAATATCGATGCGTTCGTTTTCCAAAGCTTCCAAATACTGTTTTGAAATAATTGTATCGCGGGAAGCGGTTTCCAAAGAGATGTTTTTTTCTTCGCGTTTTGTGCGCAGTAAATTACCGAAACTTTCCATTTTTTTATGCCCCTTATTCCGTAAGCAAAAAATTATTGTATGTATTTGCGGATGACGGAGCGTCATACAAAAAGCGGGTATCGGGAATATTTTGATTGAGCGCATAATCGGTAAAATCGAACTTAAATACTTCTCCGGTTACCGCCGAAACGGCTTCTACCCGCCGTATCAATAGAGTGGACGGATTTACTGCAAGCTTTATCGTCCTAAAGCCTTCCGATGTATTTTTGCGCGATAAAAGCAGTTTTACCACCTTTTCTTCGGCGGCACTCCCTGCGGTGCTTTCGTCAAGGGCGACCGGCTCCTGACCGGTTTCGTATGCGATTGAATAATAGCGGCTCATCAATCCAAGTCCCTGAGGCGTTGCCAGGTTTGCCGCCCGTGCACGGCTTCCTCCTTCTACCGATTGGCTTAATATCGCCCTCGGGCCGGGAAGGTAGACCGTCAGCAATTCACCGTTAAACACGATGGTTTGGGTTGCCGGGTCGGAAAAATCGATACGCAGTAAATTCGGCTTTTTAAAAGATACGCGCGAGTGCATAATGCCTTTGTTCGTCGTTACGGTCATATCGGCTTCGTAATCCCGTATTTGGGCATATTTTTCGGAAACCGTTTTGAAAAAAGCGCTGACTGTCAATATCGGCGTTTGGGAACTCAGTGAAACGACCGCACAGAACAGAAAAAATACGGTTATATTGATTTTCTTCATTATATGCACATACCTCAATAGGCTATAATAAAAAAGATTTGCCTATAAGTCAAGTACGCAGTTTGACAGTATGCAGTTTAATATCTCGGAAAAGAGAAAAGTTTACATACCGATTGATTTTTTTTGTGCGTAACGTTAAAATAATGGCAGGTTTGTGAACCTGTCATCATGTGTCATAGGAGGCGCCGTATGGATTCAGACCCCGGCAGTAGTTGTTTATCTTTTTCTATGTACGCAGGAGGGCAGGCTTATGATAACATTTTGGCAGCAGGAAAACGGAAAACTCGTTCAGCGTTCGGAAGCGGAACTTAATCCCGATTTAAATAAATGGGTGGATGCGCGTTCGGTTACCCGCGAAGACATCCGCATTCTCGAAGAAGATTTTAATATCGAACAGGAACACATCCTCGATATTCTTGACCAGGATGAACTTTCGCGTATAGAACGCGAAGACGATTATACGCTGATTATTTTGCGGCTGCCCGTTTTTATTCCCGATAACGATATAAGCTATTTTACGGTTCCCCTCGGTATCATTTTGTATCCGGGAACGGTTATTACGATTTGCTGGACGGACTGCGAAGTGCTTAAAGACATTGCCGAAAACCGTATACGCGATTTAACGCTTGCGGATTTTCCCGCCTTTATCGTGCGTATTTTAAGCCGTTCGGATACCATCTTTTTGCGTTACCTTAAAGAAATCAACAGGCGTTCGGCGACAATCCAAAGTCAGCTTGAACGCTCCATCCGGAACAACGAATTGATTTTACTTTTAAACCTTGAAAAATCTCTGGTGTTTTTTACGACTTCACTTAAAAGCAATCAGATATTGTTTGAAAAAATCGGTAAAACCCGCATTATCAATTTGGACGAAGAAGATAAGGACTGGCTTGAGGACGTTGCCATAGATAACCGCCAGGCTATTGAAATGGCGGACACGTACAGCAATATTTTGTCGGGAATGATGGATGCCTTTGCGTCGGTTATTTCAAATAACCTGAACATTGTTATGAAGCGCTTAACGGTTATTTCGCTGATTTTAATGATTCCCACTTTTATTGTAAGTTTTTTCGGTATGAACGTTCCGCTTCCGTTTATGAAGTCAGGCTGGCTGGGGGTGAGCGTTATCAGTACTCTTTGTGTGATAACGGGCTTTTTGGCAAAACTGGCTTTTTCCGACCGTCCCGACAGTTCCGTAATGCATAAAAAGCGTAAAGAAAAACGTAAAAAAAGGGGATGAATATGAGCTCCGTTGTAAAAGGATTTTCTGTTCTGTTTGCCGCTCTGGTTGTTCCGTTTGCCGTAACTGCACAAAGCGGCATTTCCGATTCCGGTTTGAGGCTGCGTGCGGAAAAAAAATCGATGCAGTCTGAAAATATGCAGACCGGCATGACTGTAGATACTGCGGCAGGAGTTCCCGCACATCTGAAAAACGAGATGATCGGTTTTGTAAAGCTTGCCGAAAAAGAAGATTCCTTTGTTATAGGTGAAGGCGTGGAATCGGTAACGGCCGAGCGGACTGTCGGTCCCTTTTTTATAAATAAATACGAAACAACCTATGCTTTGTGGTACGAAGTGCGCGTGCGCTCGGAAGCTTATTTGGGCTATGTGTTCCAAAATCCGGGGCAGGAAGGCTCTTCCGGCCGCAGGGGACAAGCTCCCTCGAATGACAACATGTATCAACCGGTTACGAATATAAGCTGGCGCGATGCCATTGTGTGGTGTAACGCTTTCAGCGAGCTTGAAAACCGTACGCCCTGCTATACCTATAAGGGGGGGGTATTGCGCGATGCCTCAAATGCCGCCGCCGTTGATTTGGCCGAATGCGATTGGACTGCCGACGGTTTTCGCCTTCCGAGTGAAGCCGAATGGGAATACGCGGCGCGCAAAATTCGCGGTAAATCGGGACCTAAAAGTTTTACTCCGGGTAATGCTTTGTCGGGTGCGGCATGGGATGCCGAACGTATTGAAAATGCGGTAAAAAGTTCACGTGAGTTAAACGCTTTCCGTGAGGAAAACGCTTCCGGCGAGAAAAACGTTTCCCGTGATGAGGATGCTTCGATTCCTTTGTTTTTTTTATATCCGGGAACCGCCTTTGTCGGAACGGCGGGAAGTTTGTTGGGGCCCTTGAGCCTTCCCGGAAGCGGCAAGCCCAATGCCTCCGGTTTGTACGATATGAGCGGCAATGTGCTGGAGTTTTGCTGGGATTGGTTTGCCCGCTACGATAAAGCCGATACTGAAGTTACAGCGGATAAAAGAGCTGCTGCCGATAATACGGAAAATGTTTCAAAAGCGGTGTACGGCCCGCGTTACGGAACCGACAGAGTATGCCGCGGCGGAAGCTGGAGTCCATACGCTGCGTTTTTATTCAGCGCCGACCGCTATGCCTACAATCCCGGAGAAGCGTACAATTACATGGGCTTCCGTTTTGCCGCGACTGCCCGCTGATATTTTCGGTTTTAGTCGAGGCGTTTAAGCTCGGTTTTGGTAACCGTCCACTCGTCCTGTGCATTGCGCTGTACTTCCAAAATACCGTAACGGCCTTCGGCTAAAGAACCGGGGTTTATAAGGACGGTGCGGCCGAGGGTATCGACGGCAAAGGATTCGTGGATATGGCCGCTTATGACGGCTAGCGGCTGATGTTCTTCAATAAAGGCTCTGACCGCCTTTGAACCGACATGAACATCTCCGTTTATCGTGTCGAGTTTTGTGTCATAGGGCGGGTGATGTATCAGTAAAATCAAATTATCGCAGCTGTCTTTTTCTTTTATAATATTTAAATCGCCTATCAGTTCCTCTTCTGTTCGCTCAAAAGGAGTAACTCCGGTAAAGCGTAAGCCGCCGCCGCTTCCGGCAAAGGCAAGACCGTCGCGGAATACCAAATCTCCCTGTACCGATACGTCCAGGTTTTCCAATTCTTTTAAAAAGTCTTTTTCGTCGCAGTTTCCCAATATGCAAAACAGGCTGTCATGTTTTTTTACCAACGTATTTAAAACGGGGCGGGCGGTTTCTTTTGCCTCAAAGCGTGTAAAGTCGCCTGCAAAAAGCACGGCGTCGGCAAGGGCAAATTCTTCATCGAGAAGTTCAAGATATTTTTTATCGCCGTGAATATCGGATAAAACCAGAAAACGCATATACACCTCCGTGTTTTACGGAAAAACCGAGAGGACTTCAAAAGCCGGCCATTTTTTCGGCTGTCCCCGCTGCGGAACTTCCCTATAACTTTTTTATTGTATCCGCAAGCATTTTCATCTGTGCGGCCGTTCCTATTGTGATGCGTACAAAATCGCCTGTAGCCGGACCGTCGAAATACCGTACCAAAAAACCGTGAGTTTTAAGTTTTTCATAGACGGTTTTACCCGAAAGAGCCGGTTTTTCCGTAAGTCCGCCCTTTTTAACCATAATGAAATTCGTCGAAGAAGGCAAGACTGTCCAGCCTGTAGAGCGCAATTCTTCGGAAAAAGAATTGCGGGTACGCACAATCAGGGCGGTGTTTTCGGCGTAAGTTTTCCAATCGGCACAGACGGCCGCTCCCGCGCGTTGGGTGAGGGCATCTACGGGAAAATGATTAAAGGAATTTTTTACCTTTGTTAAAGCGGCGGCAGCCTCGGGGCGGGCAATACAATAGCCCAGCCGCATACCCGCAAAGGATAACGCTTTTGAAAAAGTGCGCACTATAATAAGATTTTCATATTTTTCCAAAAGAGGTAAAGCGGTGGTACGCGAAAAATCGGCATAGGCTTCATCTATAACAACGGCGCGCCCCCGTGCCTGTTGTAAAATCGATTCAAGCTCCGCAAGAGACAGAGCAATGCCGGTGGGGGCATTGGGATTTGCGCATATAAAGCCCGAAAACGGGTTTTTAAAAGCGGAAATAATCGCTTGAGTATCGACCGTCCAATCGGGCTTGAGGGGAATCTTTTTAAGCGGAATACCGTAATATTCGCCGTAAACGGGATAAAAACTGTAAGTGTATTCGGGCAATAAAAGGGGCTTATCGGAATCGAAAAAAGCGTAAAAGATAAAAGATAACACTTCATCGGAACCGTTGCCGCAAAAAATCATATCTTCGGTAATTTTAAAGGGAAGTTTTTCGCAGGCGTTCAATACACCGCCCGATTCGTTAAGCATTCGGGCTATGGCACGTTTTAATTCAAGCGATTCGGGGTCGGGGTAAAGGCTCATCTTCATTGAAGATTTTTCTATAAAATTTTTAATGCTTTGCAAAACTTTTTCGGAAGGCGGATAGGGATTTTCGTTTGCATTGAGCTTTATATATTCCCTGTCGCAAGGTTGTTCTCCCGGAATGTACGGATGCAGATGCGCGATTCTTTGCGAAAACATATAACCACCTCTGTTGTTTTTATAGTATGAAATGTATTTAAAACGGTCAAGGGAAAAAAACGGGAAAATACGTATTTTTATTGGAAAAAAATTGATTATTATTGTATAATATAATAATGACTAATACGTTAAATATGCTCACTTTATTAAAACTCTTTGCAAACCGGCAAAATCATGCTCATATTTTGTTTGCGGAATTTTGTGCATATATGCAGTATTATGCACAACGGCACTTGCATGAGAATCCGGAGCTTGTAGTTTTTTTAAAAAACCCCGAAACTCAGATACAAAAATATTTGGACACCCTTGAGACCGAAGGTTCGATTATGATTGTCAATGCCGACAGTGTCAAAAAAGGAATTATAGTCATATCTTTTTATGTTGAAAAATATGCAAACCGCTATCGGGAAATATTGAATAATCCGGCTATTCCCTATCCTCTTATAACGGATTTACCGGCACAAACTCCTTTGGAAGTTGTCGACCGCCAACAGGCATCCGTTTTGTTAAGCCAATTATTTGATGAAACACAGGAGGAAGATACCGCTTCCGCTTTATCCAAGGAAAAAAATCCGCTAAAACTTTACGGCCTTGTTTTGCCTAAAGATTTACCGATTATTCTTTTTCCGTCCATTACTTCCGTTAATATTTTGCTTGATATAGCAATGGCTAAAATCAGACAAATGTTGCGTAAAGAAGAGTATCACGATTATTTTCTTAAAAAACTGCGAGTTACAAATCCAGGAAAAGATATTTCGATAAAGTCGTTTTTTACCCAGTTTATACAGCGGCCTACCGAGGCGATTGAATCCATACGCAGTTCGGGAGAAATCTTTTATTTTTGGGGACAGCTGTGCTTTTTTATCCGTCAGGATTACGAAAAAGTAAAAGACTACACGCAGGAAGATATTGCGCTTTTGCAAAGTATTTATTTAACCGAAATAGCTTTGAGTTACTATAAAAATAAATCGCAGAAAGAAAATCAAAAAACGGCGGCTCTGCGCGTATTGGAACAGCTTTTGGATAATCCTCCGTATTATTTCAGTAAAGAAACGATTCAGGGCTTTACGGATTTAAAGGGAAACAGACTTTTAGGACAGTACAGCGAAAAAGATTTAGCCGATTTTTTGCATGCCAAAACAACCGCATTCGCCGATGACAATTTACCTGATTTATTGACTTTTAAACTGCACACCGGAGAATACTACTATATCAATAAAGACAAGGTTATTCCCCTTATTATACGTTTATGCGCCGATGCCCGCGATACGATAAAAAGCAATTTAACGAAAGAATGGTTTGCCATATATAAACGTTTTGATATCATTCCGGCAATGAACGATAAAAAAGCCTATGAGCGAAGACTGGAACAGGAATTGCTGACTCGTGCTCCTATTTTATATGCACTGTTGCATTCGAATTTTTTATCCTTGCTGTATTATGAAGTTGTTATATCTAAAGACTCCGCAAAAAATACGCTGAATTTATTCGGGGACGGCAAACTGCTTCCGTATAGTGAATTGTTAATGTTGTCGAGGTCGGAAATTATCACCGATGCAAAAATTCTTTTACCGTTTTGGTATACGACGCCTCCTATCTCATGGATTGCAGGTTTTATTTTGCGGCCGCGTAAAAGAAAAAAGAAAGGTGCGGAACCGGAAGTCGAGACGGCGCATGTACAGCTTCAGGATGAAAGTGATAATGCCTTGACAGGCAAAAATGACAGGCGAAAAGAGTTTCGTTCGGCAGCCGAAGTCGCGGAAAAACGTCTTGTTCCGCCCGGTTCCGACCTGGACCGCGAATTGACCTCATATATGAATCAGTGGAATCATTTATTGGATAAAAAACTGCGTATCGATCTTACCGAAGATGTCAATTCTTTGATACGTGATTATATGCGTAAGACAATAAAAAACGTAAAGTCTTCAAATTTTACCGTAGAACGTATTCATGAGCTTGCAGGAATTTTGATCAGAACTTCGGCATTGCAAAAAATAAAGGATAAAGACCCTTTGCACATGTATGTTGTCCTGTATATGATCCGTTTGGTAAAATAGGGCTGCGTTTTATATGGCGGAGTCTTATCCGGCTGAAATTAAAAAGATACATTTTGCGGTCTTTTATACAATATTCGTTCTGCAAATGCCATTTGCCGTACTTCTCTTTATAGAAAAATATCCGGTTTTTATCAAAATTCTTTTTCGTATGAGTGCGGCTGATATGCTGTTTAATTTGACGGGAAATATCATCTTCGGTCTTTCAGCCTTTTTTATGTGGATTCCGCTATCTTTTTTTCTTTTACGGCATCTTTTCTCAGCAATGTTCGATATGGAAGATACGTTCAAGTATTATCGAAAAAAATATATACAGAACTATAAACATATGTACAAGCCCTATTCATTCGGTTCTTTAAAAGCCGATATGTGTTTTTGTTACGCGACGATTTTTGCCGCCGCCGTTGTTTTTTGTTTCAGTATTTTTTACCATGTACGTGTAACGGATGGTGGAATTTATCATAAAAGATTTTTTACGTTTAGAACTGAAAAGTGTGAGTGGGCTGATGTACGGCAGATAGATTTTTGCTTAAAATTGACGAACTATAAAGGCGGTTCGGCGGAACCGCAGTTTCTCGTACAGTGCGCAGACGGTACCGTAGATTTGTGGGGAGGCTTCGGTATGGGAAGCCCATCCGCACAAGATTTAATACTGTTTACGGATCTTTTATTGACAAAAAATAAAAATGTACGGATTTCAACTGTTGACGAATTGAGCGAAAATATGCTGCGGGTTCTGGCAAAATATACAAACGGAGCGGCCGAAGTAAAAAAAATCAATACTTATCTGAAAGAGGTAATCTCGGCCCGGCATAACGGATGTGAGTCGGATGCTTTTACCAAGGTCGATTTGTAAGTCCGCAATTTTTATAAAGCCGTTCGGGAACTGTAAATTGAATATTATGCGGATATCCC
>CAUURR010000039.1:0-13049 GCA_963547555.1 uncultured Treponema sp.
TATAATCCCGTACACGATGTACAGTAAAAGCTGTATATTCAATAGTATCTTTATGTTCCGCACACGGATGTGCGGTAAAAGCGATGTTTCGCGCTTCTCGCGAAACTCGACGCTCAAAAATGTACAGGGACGTGCATTTTTGAGCGGTTTTCATACCGGTACAAAGCCGTGTTCGCGCAGATAACGAGTGAATACGCCTGTTCTTTCGGTATCGGATAACGGCGGTGTATAAGAGGTCAGACAGTGTGTAAGTACGGTATGGTTATGTATTATGACTGATTCAAGTTGTGTAAGTAGATTTGCATAGCGGTAAAGCAGAGCGGTGTAATTTCTGCATAAGCTGGTACAGCCGGAAATTAAGCACTCATAATTCTGCAGGGTCGACAGAGCATCGGATGCCGTCTTATTTTTTTCGGGGGGGGGGGGGGTAAATATAAAGCTTTGTGCCGATTGTGTCAAGTCATCCTCCTTGATTGACTATTATAACACGAAAGTCTTTTTTATAAAAGAGTAAAATATCGATTTAATTATATTTTAAATTGAAAGTAATCGGAGGAAAAAAACGAAAAACCACAACAAAAAGGTTTCAATACCGGCGAAGAGACTTGAACTCTTACACCCTCGCGAGCAATAGATTTTGAGTCTATCGTGTCTACCATTCCACCACGCCGGCATACCGGAACAACCGGATAAAAGAGATTACCATACTTCAAAAAAAAAGTAAAGTCCCCTATCGGGATTGTCTCCTATCACGACTGTCGGGATAATCCCGCCCGATTTTTTAGAGATGTGCTATTTTTTTTCCAAACACCTGCATTCAAAGTAAAAGCGTTTTTCGCTTGCCTCCCCCATCGAAAAACTTTTGCGCGGTAAAGAACCGTATTTTTCTATCGTTGCAAAAAAACTGTCTTTTTCTATGGGCGGAAGAAGAACAGCCGTTTTATCCTTATCCCGTGCAAGGCGCAAAACGTCCTCGGCACCGTGTATATAATCGATTAACTCTTTGTTTCCCGTATTTACACAGCCGTTTTCGCACTTTTGCTCGATAAGCATATCCAAAACCGGCTGAAAGGCGCTTACCGCAAGACAATCGAGCTCAACGCTCAAACTTAAAAATCCGTCTTGCGCGGAAGCAAAGCCGAAAACCGCCGTTTTCCCTGCCGAAGATACAACCCTTTTTATCAATTCGCTTTCAGAACCGCAGATTTCAAGAGTTCCGCCGAGCTTTGACTGCACAAAGGAAACAAGCGGGCGTGCATTTTCTTCAAAAACGATGCGGTGAATCGGCTCAAAGGTAAGCCCTTCATCGTACAGATTTACAATTTCAACCAGCGCATAACGGGCAGGATGATTTTCCAAATTCTGCGGAATCGATATGCTTCCGTTTTGCTCGATACCGCCGCAGCTTTTTTTGAGCTCGTCCCAGACGGCTTTTGCCGTTGCAAGCGAGTGGTTTCCGTCGCCGACGGCAAACATAAACACATTGCCGTCACTGTCGGTATTTTCGGCAGCGATTGAAGCAAGCGCTTTTTCCATACGGGAAAGGGCATCGCCGGAAGATACCTTACGGCCGATTATATGCCCCGCACCCATCATAAGTTCGACATCATAGAGAGGCCGGCTTTCACCTTTTACAATTTCGCCGATTTTTTCTATAAACGAGTGCTCTTTATCGTTGACCAAAAGCATAATATGCGGTATTTCAAGCGGGGCGTTTTTTCTGATTGCAATACGCGGCGGAATACGCGACACAATCGTCGCTTCGGTTGCACGTATTTTTGCTTTTGTACCCTTTTTCCATTCATACTCTTCCAAATCGATAGCGGCGACAAGGCCTTTGCGCAGGCGTCCGTAAGCCGTAGTACGCTCAACATAGATAAAGCCGCTAATCGGAGGGGCAAAAACGCCGCCTGTAAGATAGTCTTTCATTTTGTTTTGTATGGAAACCGCAGCCTTTTCTTTTTCGGCCTGCGAAAGCTCATTCAGATAAATTTCGGGCAAAATAATATGCATTGCAGAAGGTTTTCCCTCGGCAATACGCGCGGCTTTTTCCCAGTAGGCCCTGTCCTGCGTGTATTGGTCGCAGGCGACAACCGCCCAAGCGCTCGGCTCTTTGCTCATTGCCGCAGCTTTTTTATTATCACCGGTTTTGACTGCTTGCATTTCCGCGGCAGGAAGCAAAATGTCGGGCATACAAAGCCCGTATTTTTTAAGAATATCCATAAACCGAGTATACCGTAAAAGAAATAAGTATGCTATACTTTACGATTAAGGAGGAACGGGTGTCCGAAATGCGCCTCAATTACAATCAGCAGCTTCAGCAAACAATGCGTTTGTCGCCGCGCATGCTTCAATCAATCAATTTGATTGCCATGCCGATTGAAGATTTACGTGAGCATATCTATGAAGAAGCCGAAAAAAATCCCGCTATCGAAATACTGCAAGACAGCGTCCGTTCCCCCTCCGCCGATTCAAGCTCTCCGCATATAGGAAGTTCCGCCGACAGCGATGCATGGCAAGCCTTTTTGGAAAACACCCCAGCTGCAACGGAATCCCTGCAAGAGCATCTGTTGGCACAGTTATCGCTTTTGCACTTAACCGAAGACCAACAGCGTATCGGAGAACGTATCATTCAAAACCTGAATGCGCGCGGATACCACAACGCACCTCCGGAGTCCCTGCTCACGGTAGACGATCCCCTAAGCCTTTTAAACGAAATGCTGCATATTGTACGCTGTCTGGAACCGCAGGGAACTGCCTGCACCGATTTACGTGAAAGTCTTTTCGTACAGGCTGAATTGAAAATCGATGCGGAGAAGCAAAACTTCGCTTCTCTTTCCGAACAAGAGCGGAAAGAGCGCCGGCTTGCATTGTTAATTCTTAAATCCCATTTCGACATATTATCAAAAAAACGCAACACTCTTATGTGCAGGGCATTGAACGAGCGGAATGTCCCCTGTTCACAGGAAGAATTCGACGGCGCTTTGGCATTTATACGAACACTTGATCCCTTTCCCGCACGCCGTTTTTCGGAAGCGGGAACTTCCATCCAATTCGCAGTCCCTGAAATTGCCGTCCGCCGTGCAAACGAACGGGAAAGCGGCGGCACAAAATCGGTATTTATTATCGAATTTACACGGCGCGGACTGCCCGAAATCGTCATTTCTCCCGTGTACAAAGAACTTACCGAGCAAAACACCGATACACGTTCTCGACAATTTGCACACAATGCGATGCGCGAAGCTCAAAGTTTTATCGAAAACATCCGTCTGAGAAGTCAGGCTCTGTATGCGGCGGTTAAAGCAATCGTGCGGTATCAATACGAATTTTTTGATAAGGGACCGGGTAATTTACGCCCCCTGCGCATGAAAGATATAGCCGAAGAAATCGGCGTACACGAAACCACCGTTTCCCGCATTGCAAACGGAAAATACCTGCAATGCGAATGGGGCGTATTCGAAATAAAGCATTTTTTTACGACCGCCCTTGAAAAACAGGAAACTCCCGATACCGAAGCATCGACCGAAAATGATGCATTGCCGCAAACCGAAACGAAACACTCAAAAACGGAAAAAACTTCCGATTCGTCCCGCATTTCGCAGGAAGCGGTAAAATACCGCCTGCGCGAACTTATCGAACAAAACAAAAAAGAAGGCGGGAAAAAGCTCTCCGACTCCAAATTGGCTGAATTACTCACCAAAGAAGGAATAACAATCGCACGACGGACGGTGGCAAAATACCGCAGCGAACTTAATATAGAATCTTCATTTGACCGTTTGTAAAAGTCGATGTATACTGTAAACAGGAGGAAAACATGGACATAACAATCAATGCGGTAGGATTTGAACTTGATAAAGATCAATCCGATTTAATCAATAAAAAACTTGAACGTATCAAGTACGCCGAAGATTTACTTGTCGATGTGCTTTTTCGGGTAAAGGACAATAAAAAGTATATTTTCGATACAACGCTTAATTTCCGCTGGGGAATGACGGCCCATGTTTCAACGGAAGATTATGAATTTGCATCGGGCTTAAATAAGCTTGTAGATATGCTTGATCAAAAAATAAAAAAAGAACATGTTAAAATTCAGCAAAAGTGAACATGGCCTCAGTTCTTAAAATACCGAAGTTTTTAGAACCGGCTCCAAAACGGTTGAAAAATTTTGCCGTAAAGTGTATAGTGCGGTATGGCTGAAAAAAGTTTTACCGTTTTGGATCTTCTCGATTTCGACTTAAAAGGCCACAATTCACTTAATTTACGCTGTTTGTGCGGACGAAGCGGATTGGGCAGGAAAATCACCCTGCCCGATTTAAACCGCCCCGGTCTTGCCCTCTCCGGATTTTTCGAATCTTTCGGACATCAGCGTGTACAGGTATTCGGCCGCGGAGAAACCGCTTATCTGGAAAAAATCATCGCAGACGGTATGCTCGATACCGTACATCAATTATTTTCATATCACATTCCCTGCTGCGTATTTACCCATAATCTTGTGCCGCCTAAGGTATTTACCGACCTTGCCGATGAATCCGGCTGCCCCGTTTTGCAAACCGATTTGGAATCCACCGATTTTTCGGGGCGACTATTGCGTCTTTTTTCGGATATTTTTGCACCGCGAAAAAGCATTCACGGCGTTCTTGTTGAAGTATTCGGAATCGGTATCATTATACTCGGCGATTCGGGGGTCGGAAAAAGCGAAACAGCCCTCGAATTGATACACCGGGGGCACCGTCTGGTTGCCGACGATATTGTAAACATACGCTGTGTGAACGGAAACGTTTTACTCGGACAGGGTGCAAACAAAATGATAAGCCACCACATGGAAGTACGCGGCTTGGGTATCATCAATATTCAGCAGTTATACGGAGTCGGAGCCATTCGCGAACAAAAAGAAGTGCAAATGGTTGTCAAACTTGAAGAATGGGATGCTCAAAAAGTCTATGACAGGCTCGGAACAAATCAAAAAACCGAAGAATTGCTGGGCGTAAAAATCCCCGCCCTGGAAATTCCGGTAAAACCCGGACGCAATATTCCGATTATTTTGGAAACGGCGGCTATGAACGAACGTTTAAAAACAATGGGATATCACTCGGCACGCGATTTTAATCAAAACGTGCTGCGATGGATAGAAAGCGGCGAAGCGCAATCCGCCTTACACGGCGGCTATGATTCATATTGACAAGGCGGGTCGGCATGTACCGGCGCCGCGAGGAGTTTATTTTGGCTGAAAAAGTATTAACCGTCAGAAACAGGGCAGGCATCCACGCACGTCCTGCGGCTTTAATCGCCCAAACCGCAAACAAATTTGCGTCCGAAGTCCTTATGGAAAAGGACGGAACCGTTGTAAATGCAAAATCGATTATGGGCGTTATTACGATAGCGGCAGGATATAATACGGCTGTTACCGTAAAAGCCGAAGGTGCCGACGCCGAAGAAGCGGTAAAGGCGTTGGAAACCTTATTTGAAAATAAATTTGAAGAAGAATAGGATTCCATGAAAGAACCGACGCCGCGTCAGCAGGAAGTGTTGCATTTTATAACCTCTTTTACGGAATTGAATTCGTGTCCGCCGACGGTGCGTGAAACCGCCGAACATTTTTCGATTTCGGTAAAAGCCGTACAGGATCATTTTACGGCTTTGCGCAAAAAAGGTTATATAGCTCCTTCCGAAGGGCGCTCGCGTTCTTTAAAAGTGCTTATAGACGATCCGGAATTCAAAAAACCGTATCGGGTACCCGTTTTGGGAACCGTGGCGGCCGGCTTGCCGATTTTTTGCGATGAAAACTATGACGGTTCGGTGTATGTTCCCGCCTCCCTCATCCGCAAAGACGGAGACTATTTTGCCTTATACGTCAGCGGCGACAGTATGATAAATGCGGGCATTTTGGACGGCGACTTGGCCCTTATCCGCCGGCAGGAAAATGCTTCAAACGGCAGTATTGTGGTTGCATTCATTGAAGAAGATGAAAAGGTTACTTTAAAGCGTTTTTTTAAAGAACCGGCCCGTATACGGCTGCAAGCCGAAAACGAAGCCTACGGCCCCATATATTGCCAAAATGTCAGAATTTTAGGCGTTTTGTCAAATATTATAAGGAATTACTGATGCCGTCCGCCCCTATTTGGCTTTTTACGGGCCCCGAGCTCGGACAGAGAAAAGACACTGTAGAGCAATACCGCGAAAAAGCGCGTAAAACGTTCGGTCAAACCGATGAATACACCTTTTACGCCGGTGAAACCCATATTACCGATGTTATATCCCTGTTGCAAAACGCTTCTCTCTTTGCCGCGGCGCGCTTTGTTGTCCTGCGTTCGGCGGAACAGATAAAATTAAAGGCGGATATTGAACTTATCGCCTCATGGGCGGCGGAAACGGCAAAACAAAAACAAACAGACGACGGTGCCTGGCTTATTTTGGAATCCGATGAAATTTCGGTCGATAAAAAATTGGAAAATATTGTTCCCAAAGAAAACCGCACTATTTTTTGGGAAATGTTTGAAGACCAAAAAAACAGATGGGTGGAAAATCTTTTAAAAAAACAAGGCTTTTCCGCCGATCCGGATGCCGTCGACACGATTTTGGACTTGGTAGAAAACAATACCGAAGCCCTGCGCACCGAATGTTCGCGGTTTTCCCTGTGTTTTGAAAAAAATCACCGCATCACAACCGAAGATGTTGAAGCGGTTTTAACGCGCAGCCGGCAGGAGTCGGCCTTTACGCTGTTTGCCGCTCTGTGCGGACAGGAAGCCGCTCCCGAACGTTTAAGCGCGGCTTTGGCGATTTTGCAGTATATACGGCATTCAAAGGAATCATCTTCCGTACAGCTTATAGCGGGACTTACCTACTGCTTTAGAAAATTAAAAGTGTGGCACAACCTTCAAAAAGAAGGGAAAACCGGCGACTTTGACTTAAAAATAAACGGCTTTGCAGGCAAAAAAATGCAGTCCCAATATCGGAGCGCAGCCCGTATATGGAATCTTTTTGAAACAAGCGCCTGTCTTGCCCTGCTTTCCCGCACCGATATGAATATACGCAAAACCGGAAAAAGCACCGAAGACACGGAACTTCAACTCATGCTGTATTCTCTGGTTGTTCACAAGGGGCGGCAGACGGAACTGCACAACCGCTGAAAAAGGCGGATTCTAAAAAACATCCGCACACAAGAACTTCTACTCGGCTAAATTCAACGCATTTAAAAGATTTTTTAGAGAAACCAATTCTTCTTTGGTCAAAGTAACGCCCTTACCCATTTTCTGATGATCGGGAGCCCAGCTGCGTAAATCGTATTTTGCGTCGCGGCCGCCCCAAGACACCATATTCAATTCAAGTGCCCAGCCTCCCTTGCTTTTCGACAATTCGCCCAGGGATTTTGTAATTTCAAAAGAAAAATCGTCAGCCATACATTCTCCCATAAAAAGTCAAGAAGAAAGTTTCAACTTTCGATTGACTTTTTACGCACGCTCGCAACAAAGTGAGAACGTGCATATAATATACAAGTTTGCCAAACGCAAACTTGGGTAGATAAAAGCTGTGGCATTTGTACGGCTTTTATCTATTCTCCTTGACTACACTATAGCACATTTTCGGCGAAAATGCATCAAAAAGACGCATTTGGAGCGTAAAAAAAACAACCTGTGTTATTTTGACCCTATTTTAATATCAGCTTGTTTTATTTCTTTACGCGATTTTTAATTCATTGTAATACAATAAATTAAAAGACATCATTTTAACACAAAGTTGGCATAATTCCTGCTGGTATATACGTAACAGGAGAATACTATGGCAAATAATGATAACGTATTGGCACTCTATCTTAAAGATATAAATAAAATCCCCCTTTTGACAAGGGAAGAAGAAAATGAATTGGCACTCAAAGCTGCAGCGGGCGACCGGAATGCAAAACACAAAATCGTGAATGCAAACCTGCGTTTTGTCGTAAATGTGGCAAAAAAATATCAAAACCGCGGCTTGGACTTAACCGACCTTATCAGCGAGGGCAACATCGGCCTTTTAACCGCAATTGAACGCTTTGATGCGTCAAAGGGTTACCATTTTATTTCGTATGCCGTATGGTGGATCCGCCAAGCCATCTTAAAGGCTATTTGCGAAAAATCACGTGCAATCCGTCTGCCGCTTAACCGCGCAAACGAATTGGTTCAAATCGAAAAAGCGCGAAAACTCATCAGCGGGAATAAAAACGATGAAGAAGAAATAGCCGAAGTTGCCGAATTGCTCAACATGGACGGAAATCACGTGCGCGAGATAATCAATATTTCCCGCGATATGGTGTCTTTGGATTCGGCAGCACGCTCATCAGAGCAGGACAGTTCCACTCTCGGCGACTTTTTACCCGATGAGCAATATGAAACACCGGAAGACGCCGCCGTCCGTATCACCATGAAAGAAGATATAGACAGCGTACTTGATACCCTGTCCGAAAAAGAAGCCGAGGTATTGCGCTTCCGTTTCGGCTTAAACGGCAATTCTTCGATGTCTTTAAAAGAAGTCGGCGATGTATTCAATTTAACAAAAGAGCGCATCCGCCAAATAGAAAAGAAAGCAATCCGCCGTTTACAGCATCCCCGGCGCATGAGTAAACTGGAAGCATACGTTGCTTAAACAGTCAGTCGGCGTGCATGCGTAAAAGACAAACACACTGTGCGCCGACGGCATTTCCCTCGCCTATATCGCCCAAACCTTCGGCGGTTTTGGCTTTTACAAAAACACGTCCGGTTTCACAGCCTAAAATTTCGGCAATACATTTTTGGACGGCTTCGCGCCACGGAAGCATTTTAGGTTTTTCTATCGTAATAACACAGTCAAGATTTTCCAGAAGCCAGCCCGCCTGTTGCACGCGCTCCCAAGCGGCTTTTAGCAAAAAAGCCGAATCGGCACCCTTCCATGTATCATCGGAAGGCGGAAAAAGCTCTCCTATATCGCCGAGGGCGGCCGCGCCCAAAACCGCATCGGTAATCGCATGAAGAAGAACATCGCCGTCGGAATGTGCAAGCTCGCCTTTTTCAAAGGGAATATGGACGCCGCCGATTAAAAGCGGGCGGTTTTCAACCAGCCGATGCGTATCCGTACCCAAACCGGTTCTGAAAATAGACACGCAAGCGGTCTGCACAGGACAGGACGGTGCTGAAGTATCGGAAGCGGTCGGTGCCGGCAAAGAGGAAGCGGCAGGTAAATCTTCTTTATAGGTGATTTTCATATTTGAACGCTCTCCTTCGCATAAAAACACATCGCCGGCATAAACTCCCCAAATTTCGGCATCGTCCGTGTACGTTTTTCCGTCCGTGCGGGCTTTTTTATGAGCTTCAAAAAAAGGCTTAAACCGGAAGCCCTGCGGAGTTTGAACCGCCGCCAAACGGGAACGCTGCAAGTGCCGGGTAATACGACCGCCGGTTTCATCCGTTTCTTTACAGGTATCAACAGGCGGTATGGCGGGCGCGGCTGCACCTTTTTCGGCACAAAGATGCAGAACGCGGCGTATAAGAGCGGGATTTACAAAGGGACGAGCGGCATCGTGTACCAGCACAACATCGGGTTCGTTTTTGCCCGCAAGATATTCAAGAGCGCGAAAAACGGATTCACTTCTGTCCGAACCGCCGACGACAAATTCGGGCTTCAGTCCCGCCTCTGTGAGCCTGTCCCGCACAAACGAAGAGGCATAGAGGGCTTTAAGGGCTTTTACTTTATGATCCGCTTCGGGGGGGACGGTTATAATCAAACGTGATAAAATAAAATCATCCGAATATCGCCTGCTTTCCGGCTTATCCGCGGTATCGTTGCCGGTATTATCGGCAGTATCCGCATCCGCTTCATCGGTAGCGGCATCGGCTAAAAAAGCTTCGGCGGCACAGGACAAAACCGTACCGCCTTTTTGCGTCGGAAAAAGAGAGGACTGCAAGGGCTCGTATTCTTTTTTAACGGCCGCCGATACTGAGCCGGAGCCGCTTGAAGAAAAACGTACGGAACTTCCGGCAGCGGTTAAAATAAGGGCAAAACTTTTTGCTCCCATCGGAAAATCCTATTCGTCATCATCGTCATCGTCATCATCACCCGGAGGAATTATGTCATCGTCTTCATCATCATTTAAGAACTCGTCATCATCGTTTAAACGGGAAAGAGCCGATACACCCCGGCGGATTTCGGCATGTCCACCTGCCGGTTCCAGCTTTTCATGGATCAAAGCTTCAACTTCTTCCAACGACTTATCCAAGGCAAAGGATATTTCATCTTCAAGCAGTTTTTTTGCCGAATCGTAGAGTTTGCGTTCCAAAATCGGCAATTCTTTTACCTTACTGCGGTGATATAAAGAACGGACAATCATTGCGATGTCGCTGATGGTTCCCTTTTTAAGCAAATCGAGATTCATTTGATACCGGAGCTTCCAATCGGAGGTAATAGGTTCAAAATCTTCACCGATTGTTTTCAAAGCCTCCAAAGCTTCTTCGGCCGATACAATCGCACGAATACCCAATTCGGTACAGCGATCTACAGGCACCATAATGGTCATATCGGAAACTTCCAAATACATAACATAGTACAGGAGGGTTTCATCATTGAATTTTTTTTCTTTAATTTCAATAATTTTACCCACACCCTGACTGGGATACACGATCTTTTGATTGACTTTAAAAGGGGTTTTGACTTTACTCATACCCGCTTATTATATCACAAAACAGGAGAATGGTCAAAGCGGTAACAGCGGTAACAGCGGTAACAGCTAAGGTTTTACTCTTTATCGGGATAAAATATGCCGATAATGAGAACATGAGTGTTTTCAGTGAATTTGAGAATGAGTTATATGCCGCAGCGGAAAGTAAAAGCACATGGTTTGAGTCGGTAGGCTTACCTAAACTCGTAGATGAGTACAGGAATTACCGTTCCGTTTTTAATACGGTTTTATCGCTTTTGTTAAAAAAAGGATTTATCGAAGCCGACCCGTATAAAACGGATAAGAAGACAACAAAAATCACCGTTCCCGAAAAAGGCGATTCTCACAACAACGATCGCGGTTCCTTCGGTATTCGGCTTTCGGAATATGAAAGTTCTCTCGAGTTTTTATGTAATTATTTTAAATTCTCCCTCGAAACACTGACGATGGAAACAATAAAAAAGCTCATACAGATAAACAATTATATAAGCTGGAATTCTTTGATGAGCGCTTCGGCAAAAAACGACAGTCGGCTTTTAGGAGAAATGTTCGGTTCAATAAAATCAACCGGAGATCCTTTATCTACGAGTGTATTAAATGATTCGACAAGTTTTATCTCAAAGAGTCTTGCGCGCATAAATACCATGCTGAAAGAGATTACCGACTTTCAAAAAGAAATGTACAAAATTGATGTACGAAAAAAAATACTTGACTCCGATGCCTTTGCCGCAAAAAAAAGCTCTTTTAATGCGGGAAACGGTGTACATTTGATAAAGGAAAACTTTGCTTCGGCTATGGGCAAGCAGCCGTTTTATACGGAACTTATTCAGGAAATTGTTGATGAAGAAACTTCGGCCGATAAACAGGCAAAACAGGCGGCTCTCTTAAAAAAATTCGGTACTCAGGAACAGGAAAAAGAAAAAAAACGTCCCACGGTAAACACCAAACAAATTTTGTTAAGTGCCGTTCAACTTTTCGGAGCGCTCGCACCGCAGTATACGCAGGCTGCACCAAAACTTGAAGAAAATCATTATATCCTGCAAAGCGAACATACAGGCTTTTGGGATAAATTAAAGGCAACGCTGCGCAAAGCTTTTAATATAGCCGAAAAACCGACCGAATATAAAATTAAAACAACCGATCCGATGACGCAGTCGGTAAAAATGCAAACGATAGACTATTCGGTTTTTATGGATAACCTTATGAAGCGAACCCGCTTGTACACTTCATTCGGGGCAAGTCAATCGGGAAACCTGCAAAAACTTGCGGAAATGAGCGAAAATTATATTTTCGACTATCTGCAGCGCCAGCTTTCCGAATGTTACAATTTACAGCTTCAACTCGAAGGCTTGGATGATTTTTTTAAAACAGCTGCAAATGCTGTAAACCGGAATAAAATAAAGGGAATCCAAATTGAACTGACGGCGCTTAAAAACACCATTATAAAAATAAACCAGCGTAAAGCCGAGTATGCCGCATACATTGCGGAACAAGAGCAAATGAAAAAATTGGGTATTCAGGATGCATAATACAAAAAATGTTTTTAATCCCGTTTTATTTTTTTGCCGCATTTTTTTTCTGTTTGCCGGCGTTTTTTTATTTGCCGCGCCTCAAACGGGAAACTCGGAAAATGTAAGAACGTTCAACCCTGCCGTACAGCGGGAAGCGGTTATAATAGACTCGGCACACAACTACGATTTAAATCCTCATACCGCAAATTACAGCTCCGAAGCGCAGATTTTAAATGCATTGTATGAGGGACTTTTTTCATACGACCCTGTAACGGCGGAAGCTCTTCCTGCAGCGGTAAAAAAATTCCGCGTTTCACCCGATCGCAAAACATGGACATTTACCCTGCGCAGTGATTTGAAATTCAGTAACGGCGATGCAATAGAAGCACAAGATGTGCTGCGCTCATGGCTTACTTTGTTGAATCCAAAAACACAGGCTCCCTTTGCTTCTTTGCTTGACTGCGTAAAAGGGGCGGCCGATTACCGCAACGGAAAAAAAGAAGCGGATGCGGTTGAAATCAAGGTAAAAAATGCGCACACCGTTTCGGTTCAGCTGAATACTCCTACGGAACATTTTCCGAAGATTCTTTGTCATCATGCATTTGCGATTACACACACCGACTCGAATGTATATTCGGGGCCTTTTATCGTTGAACGGAGAAAATCAAAAGAACTTCTGCTCAAAAAAAACATACACTATTATGATGCCGATACGGTCGCCCTGCCGTCAATCAAAATCATAAACAGTGAAGACACGAACGAAAACACCTTTGCCTTTAACACGGGAGCGGCACAGTGGGTTACCGGCAGTATTGAACCGGAGAAACTGTATAGAAAAACGGATATTATCATCTATCCGCAGTTCAGCACGGAATTTT
>CAUURR010000040.1:0-13042 GCA_963547555.1 uncultured Treponema sp.
ACACGACGGAAGATACCAATTTCCCAAGGGGATGGGACAAATTGCAAAAGTCCGCAAAACGGACGGTATCGGCAGTTTTAAACAAAACGTACGGATGTATTGGGACAAGCAATAATAATGACGGAACAATTTTTATTAAACGGCAGCGGGTTTGAAAAAAGCTGTTCAAGCCTTATAGATTATTGTTTAGACAAAAATACTGAACCTTTTAAACACATACATAATTTAATTCAAAACCATTTCGCAGATACGGAATACGGAGATTGGTTTCATGCCCTCGATGAGAAATTTTAAAATACTAAAAGATTTTAAGTGACCCGTCGTAAAAACCGCATTTCACATTCCGTGTACATTAATGAAACTTATAACTGTTTTTGAATATTCCGATATAATACGCCAAAATTCAGCATAGCGATACAAAATATTGCAAACATAAACCATCGCGAATAAAATATCGAAAAATATTTTTATTTCTCAATAAATTTTATTTGACATCCCTAAATTCCCGTGTTACAATAAATTCACGGTGGTAATACCACAAAAAAAACAAAGTTTTATCATCGGCAGCAAAAGGAAAATCGGGGAAAGGACGCTATGAGAACGGAAGCAATACACAAAAAAAGTTCCAAACAGCTTTTTATCGAGCATATGGAAAAAATGCTTTTAACAAATATACTGCTTCCCAGCGAACGGCTGCCTGCCGAACGCGATTTGGCAAAGCAGACGGGGGTTTCCCGTCCGGTTATTCATGATGCCTTATCGGAATTGGCAGCTCGGGGTCTTATCAGTATCCGGCCAAGGCACGGCTGGGTTGTAAACGATTTTGTAAAAGACGGTTCGCTGTCGATTCTAAACAGTTTATACCGTTTTTCATCTTCATCGGCAGCATCTCAAATCGATGCGGACTTGGAAGAAGTACGGCGTATTATTTTAACCAAATCACTTAAAAAATATTTTAAACGCCCGGCCGCCGATAGTGCTTCATATGATCTCGCCGATAAATTAAGCTGCATACTCCAACAAAATGTACAAAACGGCAAGGCGGAATCCGCAGCGGACATTAAGATGATTACCGAGAGGGATTTTTTATTTTACCGCACTATTATTGAAGCAGGCGGCAATGTTGTTTTTTTGCTTTTATTTAATTCGGCAAAGGATTTATATCATAAAAAATTGGAATATTTTTTTTCTTCACATAAAGAAAGTTGTATATATGCAAATAAAATGAAACAGTCTCTCATCAATGCAATCCGAACAGGTGAAGAAAAAAAAGCTCTTAGACTTATCAGCCGTATAACCTCATACGGTACTTATAAAGAAAACTGCAAAGCGGGGAATTTATAAAATGTTCAATATGGAAAGATACCTCAAAAAACTGGAGCGCAGTTATGCAAAAAAGTTCGGCAAAAAAGACGGTACGTTCCCCGCTTCCGTAAAAGCCGCTTGGGACGGACGTTCCGTCATTTTAACCGGTAATCTCCCGACGGTGGAAGAGCGGTATGAAATCGGTTCTTTTTTTGCAAAACACTGTAAAAAAACGGCACGGGGCATAAAACCTTCCTCATATAAGGGGCTTGTAAACGACATTCTCGTAAACGGTAAAAGTGAAGCACCGATGAAAATACCTGCCGTACGGGATAAAAAACTTGAAGGTTTTTCAGCCGACATTGTGATTATCGGAGCGGGCGTTATAGGCTGTGCAATCGCGCGGGAATTGTCACGTTACGATGTATCGATTGCCGTACTGGAAAAAGAAAGCGATTGCGCAATGCACGCATCTTCGAGAAACGACGGAATGATTCACCCCGGTTTTGCCGACAATCCCAAAACAATAAAAGGGCATTTAAATACGCGCGGCAACCGCTTGTATCATAAACTGGATAAAGAACTCGGTTTTGAAACAAAATGGCCGGGAAGTTTTATGCTTTTTAATTCGCCTCTTTTATGTCTTTTACTGCCCCTTATGCACTACCGCGCAAAAAAGAACGGTGTCGACGGCAACGTCGGTTACCGCAGTAAAAAAACGGTACAAGACTGTGATCCTCATATACGGGCAAAACATTACGGCGGATTTTGGATGCCATCTGCGGGAATTGCTTCCCCTTTTAAAGTAACGATTGCCTTTGCCGAAAATGCCGTTCAAAACGGAGTGCGCTTTTTTTTCGAAACGGCGGTAACGGGCTTTGATATGCAGGAAGATAAAATAAATGCCGTATTCACAAACCGCGGTACCGTCAAAGCAAAAATCGTTATAAATGCCGCCGGTCTGTGGTCTGATAAAATTGCGTACTTTGCGGACGACCTTTTTTTTTCAATCCATCCGCGTAAAGGTATGGATATGATTTTGGATAAAAAGAAGGGAACGTTTCAACATACAATTATCGGAATGCCGAACCTTTTTGCCTCGGCGAAAAAAAATTCGAAAGGCGGAGGTTTGGTTCCCTGTATCGAAGAAAATATCCTTATAGGGCCTACCGCACGCGAAGTGTACGACCGCGAAGATTACTCAACCGATGCCGAAGATGTTGCTCAGTTGAGCGCACAAATTGCAATGAATGCGGAACTTTCAAAAGCCGACGTTATCGCCTATTACAGCGGAACGCGGGCGGCAAACTGGGAAGAAGATTTTATCGTTGAAGGTTCCGAAAAAGTTGCAAACCTCGTACATGCGGCAGCAATCCAATCCCCCGGCTTTGCTTCGGCACCCGCAATAGCCGAAGATATTACGGCAATTACACTCAAGCGCTTGGCCGAGCAAACAGGTAAATCCGTTTTGCAAAAAACCTCTTTTAAAGCCGAACGCGATGCCGAAACGGAATGCACAAAATTAAGCGCGGCGGAAAAAAACGCTTTGATAGCGCAGGACAGTGCCTACGGTAAAATCGTATGCCGCTGCGAACGGATTTCCGAAGGCGAAATCCGCGATGCGATACGCCGCTGCAAAATGCTCGGTTTGGAAACGGTCGGGACGGATGCGGTAAAACGCCGCTGCCGTGCGGGAACGGGACGCTGCCACGGAGGTTTTTGTACGCCCCGCGTTATGGAAATTATCAGCGGAGAAACCGGTATTCCTATGGAAAGAATTACAAAAAAAGGCGGTTCTTCGTTCATTTTGAGCGGGGCTATAACAGGCGGTGAAAAATGAATGCTGAATTTTATGACATCATCGTTATCGGGGCGGGGCCCGCCGGAATGGCCGCCGCTCTTGCCGCTTCCGAAAAAGCACCCGACAGCCGTATCGCTTTAATAGAGCGCGAAGAATGTATCGGCGGCATTTTAAAGCAGTGCATCCATGACGGCTTCGGCTTAATACGTTTTAAAGAGCGTTTAACCGGCCCCGAATATGCACAGCGTTACCGCGATATGATCGGCGAACGCACAAACATCGATATATTCATATCCACCTTTGTAACGCATATTCAAAAACAAAAACAGGGCGGTTTTGAACTGGAATTTACCAATCCCGTAAAAGGTGTCTTTAAATTGCAGTGCAGAGCTCTTATTTCGGCAACGGGCTGCAGGGAACGCACCGACCGCCAAATCTTTATTCACGGCGACAGACCCGCAGGTGTTTTTACGGCGGGACAAGCCCAAGCCTTTATCAACCTGAAAGGATATTTACCCGGCAAGCGCTATGTCATTTTGGGAAGCGGCGACATAGGACTTATTATGGCGCGACGCCTCACCCTTGAAAGTGCCGCAATCGGCGGAAGCGTTGAAGGCGTGTACGAAGTCAAAAGCGAACCTTCAGGTCTTACGCGCAATATCGTACAATGCCTTGAAGACTACGGGATACCGCTTCACCTTTCGACAACGGTTACGCACCTGCACGGGGCCGAACGTTTGGAAGGCGTAACGGTTGTTCAAGTCGATAAAAATATGCAGCCTGTAGACGGAACCGAGCGTTTTATTCCCTGCGATACGTTGATTTTAAGCGTGGGGCTGATTCCCGAAAACGATATTTTGGATGAGCTGTACCCCGACATGGACGAACGGACAAAGGGCCCGAAAGTAAATCAGTTTATGGAAACAAGTATTCAAGGACTTTTTTCATGCGGCAATGCTCTTCATGTAAACGACCTTGTCGATTACGTTTCCGAATCGGGCCGGATTGCAGGTGAAAAAGCCGCAGCTCCTGTACAAACGGCGGACGGTAAAAATACTGCGGAAATTCCTGTCATCGCCGATAAAAGCCTTCTTTATCAGGTACCGTCACGCATTCAAGCAGGCGAAAATGCAATTTGTTATTTCCGCTCATCAAAAAACCGAGAAAACGCAAAATTGGTGATACGGGCGGATGCCGGCATCATTTTTGAAAAAAAATACGCATTTTTAAAACCGCCCGAAATGGAACGCTTTGAATTAAAATCTTCCCTGATTCCGCAGGGAACAAAGACGCTTTTTTTCAGCGTGGAGGAAGCCCGATGATAAAACAACTCATCTGTATTGCCTGTCCGCGGGGCTGCCGTCTTAGCGTACACATTGAAGATAGCGCCGAAAATCCTCCTGCAGCACAAAATATTGAAGTATCGGGCAACAACTGCCCTAAGGGAATTATTTACGGCAAGCAGGAAATCATCCGCCCTATGCGGACGCTTACGACAACGGTTGCCTATTCAACAGGCGCTACTAAAAATTCCGGCGAACGGCGGTATATGCGCTTACCGATTAAAACAGTCAGCGAAATTCCGCTTAAAGATATGGACGTGACAATAAAAAAAATACGCAGTATAATTGTCAGTAAACCTGTTCGATGCGGCGACATAATTGCCGTTTTAAAAGGTGAAGACGGCAGCGATATTCCCCTTGCCGCCTGTACATCAACGGAGGACTTCGCATGAACATCTCGGAAGGAAATGTTATCGCAGTAGACTGCGGAACCCAAAGCCTTCGTGTTATCGTTTTTTCAAAAGACGGAAACATACTTGCAAAAGAGCAGGTTACTTATAAACCGTATGAAAGTCCCAAGCCGGGCTGGGCTGAACAAAACACCGAAGTATGGTGGACGGCCTTTTGTACCGCCGTCGGCAGAATCAAACAAAACAGTCCCGAACTTTTAAAAACTGCGCGCGGAATAGGGGTTACCGCTCAACGCGATACGGTTATATTGATAGACAGCGAGGGTAATGTACTGCGCCCCGCAATAACCTGGCTCGACACTCGCAGGGCAAAAGGAAGTTATCATCCCGGTTTTTTTATGAAAGCGGTATATAAACTCATCGGTATGTATGAAAAAATACTGCATTCGCAAAGCGGCGGTCAATGTAACTGGATACAGGAAAACGAACCGGAAATATGGCAAAAAACATGGAAAGTTTTAATGGTGTCCGGCTATTTTAATTACCGGCTCACCGGAATTCCCGCCGACTCTCCGGCTTCAATCGTCGCACACCTTCCGTTCAGTCATAAAAAACGAAATTGGGCGGATAAAAGCGATATAACCTATAAAATCTTCCCGATGGAAGACGAGAAAAAATGTACGGTTATCGAAAGCGGTGAATTTATCGGACACCTAACACGGCAGGCATCTGTAGAAACCGGACTTCCCGAAGGTCTTCCCGTCATCGCCTGCGGAAGCGATAAGTCCTGCGAAACGCTGGGTATGGGCTGCATAAATACCGACACGGCATCGCTGAGCTTCGGCACCACTGCAACGGTGGAAGTCTGCACCGACCGTTATCTGGAGCCGTTATCCTTTTTACCGGCCTACAGTGCAGCCTGTCCCGGATGCTGGGTTCCCGAAATAGAAATATTCCGCGGTTACTGGATGATAAGCTGGTTTAAAAACGAACTCGGCTATGAAGAAAGAACAAAAGCAACGGCAACGGGCATCATTCCCGAAAAAATCATGGACCGCCTTTTGGATGCCTCTCCGCCCGGCTGTTACGGACTGATGCTCCAGCCCTATTGGGGTGCAAGCTTAAAAGACCATTACGCAAAGGGTGCGATAATAGGATTCGGCGATGTACACGGCCGTCATGCAATATACCGCGCCATTATCGAAGGACTTGCCTATTCACTGCGGGAAGGTTTGGAACAGCTTGAAAAACGCGGACGTTTCCGCGTAAAGCGGATTGCGGTTTCAGGCGGAGCCTCGAAAAGCAACCGTATATGTCAAATAACGGCAAATATTCTAAACCGTCCTCTTGTGCGCGGTTCCGTTACCGAAGCTTCGGCGTTGGGAGCTGCTATATTAATCGCAAAAGGAACAGGTATCTACGATTCCGTCCTTGAAAGCATAAAAGGAATGGTTCGCTATGAACGTACTTTTTTTCCGAATAATGAATACCGCACACTGTATGACGGATTGTACCGCGTATATACAAAAATCTATCCGGCACTGAAAGATGCATATAAGGAAATCCGCGAAATAACCGGGTATCCGTCATAAGAAAATATAACAGCCGCATTTTTAAAACTGCGGTTTCAGTATTTATCAAGTCAGGAGGTTTATATGGCAAAGCGCAAAATATACAAGGGCTTTAAACCCGAATGGGAACAGGTTCCCCCGAAGCGGGACTCATTCCGCTCGATTCTAAAGTGGGGAGACCCGAATGAATTTAAAGAGCCGAATGAATGTTTGTTCAAGTTGATGAAAGACAAACTCGGCTTAAGCGATGACGACTTTAAAACAAAACACAATCTCGGTGAAGAAGCGGTGCCGGATACGCTCGGTTCGCCCGCACTTCCTAAAAAACACGTCGAGTTTTTTGAAAGCGTATGCGGTAAAGAAAACGTCAGCATACGAGGCTACGACCGTATGTCGGTTGCCTACGGAAAAACCATGTACGATCTATACCGCTTGCGCGAAAACATAACCGAAAACGCCCCCCGCGCGGTTCTCTACCCTTCAAGCCACGATGAAATCGTAAAAATAACCGATTACTGTAAAACGCATAAAATCCCCGTCTATGTGTACGGCGGCGGCTCATCGGTTACGCGCGGAGTAGAAGCCGTAAAAGGCGGCATCAGTCTCGATATGCGGAAAAATTTCAACAAGGTGATTGCTTTTAACGAAACCGACCAAACCATTACCGTCGAAGCGGGCATGAGCGGCCCCGCTCTGGAAAAGGTTTTAAACGAAGCCGAAAAAAACTTCGGCGCAAAACGCGCTTACACCTGCGGGCACTTTCCCCAATCCTTTGAATATTCGTCGGTAGGCGGCTGGGCGGTAACACGCGGTGCGGGGCAAAATTCAACCTATTACGGAAATATTCACGACATAGTTATCGGACAAACCTATGTAACGCCTGCAGGCATTATTAAAAGCTACGGCCTTCCCGCCCACGCCGTCGGCCCCGACATTGACGAATTGATGATGGGAAGCGAGGGGGCTTTCGGTATTTTAACCCATGTTACGTTAAAAGTGTTCCGCCTGACTAAACAAAACCGCCGCTATTTCAGCTTTATATTTAAAGACTGGCAAAGCGCACGGGATGCCGCCCGCGAAATTATGCAAAACGAAGCGGGGCATCCTTCTGTTTTCCGCTTGTCAGACCCGGAAGAAACCGATGTTATGATGAAGCTTTACGGCGTCGAAGGCACCCCGCTTGAAACGATGATGAACATGGCAGGCTATAAGGCTCACAGCCGCTGTATGTTTTTAGGCTGGACAGAGGGCGAAAAGGGCTTTGCACGCAACCTGTACCGCAGGATAAAAAAAATCAGCCGCTCATACGGCGGCCTCTTTTTAACCGGCTACCCTGCCCATAAATGGGAAGAAGGCCGCTTTAACGACCCCTATATGCGGGAGTCCTTACAGGATTACGGAATCATCATCGATACGATGGAATGTTCGGTTACCTGGGATATGATGGGAAGGGTTCACGAAGAGGTACGGAAATTTGCAAAATCGCGGCCGAACACCGTCTGTATGACCCACCTTTCGCACGCATACGAACAGGGCGCAAACCTCTACTTTATCTTTATAGGAAAATTCCGCGATAAGGAAGAATATCTTGATTATCAATTCGGCATCTTCGACAATATTATGCAAGCCGGCGCTTCGATGAGCCACCACCACGGCGTCGGAAAAATGACGGCCGCATGGGTTGAACAGTCGATCGGAACCGATAACTTGAATATTTTCCGCGCCTTAAAAAAGCACTTCGACCCGGACAACATTATGAACCCCGGCGGCACGGTCGGCATCGACATGACAAAAGCGCAAAGGCGTAAACCCAAATTTGCAGGCCGCACTTGGGATAATCCGGCATACTGAAAATTTACGGTTTAGCGCTCTTCGCGGGCTTAGCGGTTTCTTTTACCGCTGTACAAAAAATCATAGGGGCACTATACTGTCTCCATGACAAACTACACGGTAAAAGTTTTAACCTTGTACAAGGATTTATGCTACACTGCCGATACTTCAATCGATAAAAGCAATTTTTTATACCGTTACACTTGTGCTGTCCCCCATCGGGAACTTGAACCGCGCCTTTCGCAGTTTTTAGTCAAGCCCCGTTTTGAAGGCTATGCCCTCACGGAACAGGAAAAAGATTCGGCAGAAGGAGAGCCGAAAGGAGAAATATCGAAATCCCATGCACACACAATCCGAAGCAGGACGGGAATCCCTGCAGGCCGTTATCTTTTTTTGCAGGGCTTTATGCCGGTAACCGAACTTCCGGACGGCGATGACAAGGAAAATCCTGCAGACAAGACAGGACAAAAAAAGCGGATTCATATATACCGGCAGGCTGCCGAACATTTGCACACGGAAGCATTATGGAAAGAAATCGATTTTTGTGATGATACGGTTTATATCAGAACCTTAAAAGAAGGACGGGCGGAAGTGTTTCAATTATTCAGAAAAATCACGGCGGAAAAAACCGATTAAACACAGTGCGAAACGTTGAACACTGTGCCCCGACGCTCTGCGTCGGGATTGTTGATTGCACCCCGTTTATTTTACAATCAGGGTTTCAACCATATAACGCACGGACATTCCCGCGTCGGTTTGCGTTTTCTTTTCCACAATAAACACAAGACTTTTTCCGTCTGAAGAGCGCATGATTTTTTCAATCGTGTATTCGATAACGCCGGTACGCTTTATATCGGGGGTACCCGCCGCCTGTTTCGACAAAACCTTACCCGTTTTATCGCGGCGTTCCACACTGATAAAAAACGACGATTTTGATGATGCCGTCTTCCCTGAAAACCACGGAACAAGCTTTATATAAAACGATACGGGATTATCTTTTGTAGAACCTTCAAAATCCGTAAATACGATTTCTTCGACCGCAGCCTTATCTTTATTTTTTATGTACAGCGTATGGACTAAATCGGCGGGAACGGGAGCCTGTTTTTTTATGTAAGCGGCGTTTTTTTCAAACAAACGTTCGTAAAGAACGACACCGTTTACTCCTTCGGTTTGCGCCGAAGCGGGTATTTTAAAACAGCCTGAATCTATATAATCGTTTTGTGCAATATCTACACTGTAAATTTCGGCAAAACCGCGCCATGTTTTATCCGCACTGCCGTGCTGTGCAAACATATAAACCCGATTATCCTTTGAAAATCCTAAATCCACAAAAGCTGCCGCATCGCCTGCAGTAAGAAATGTGCATATACATATACATACGATTGCCGTAATAATCCGTTTTGCCATATAATCCCCTCGATACAGAATTCGGCAGTAAAACCGAAAACCATACGAATTTTCAATTCGACTACCGTACTATATTATCGGTTTTTTGTGTAAGCGGCTTTACATAAATTTATTAACAGGCTATGCTGTACCTATGACTTTAAATACGCGCAACAAACTGCTTTTATTTTTCTCGGTTTTCAGTTCTCTGTGTACCCTGATTTTTATCACTGCTCTTATACGGATTTTAATACAAAACCCGGAAAAAGCCGACTTTTTATCCGATATTCCCGCTGTACGTTCTTTTTGGTATATACCGATAATATCAAATTATCCGGCCGTTTTTTTCAGCCGCCTGTTTTTATCCCTCTTTGTTCCGGTTGTAGGCTTTGCAATATACTTTAATTTTGAAAAAACCCAAAGTTTGGAAGTATTGTTTTTTTCGGCATTTTTACTTGGATTTTTGGGAGAAACTTTTAAACTCTGTATCCCCCTGTTCGGCTTAACGGCAGGATACTCAACTTTTTTGCGTTTTATAGGGCAGGCGTCTTTTTTCGGCGAAATGGAAGTGTTACTTGCAATCATCATATTGGCGATTGTAGCCTCAGGTTCGGAAAACAGGGAGGCGGATAAATACTTGGATTTGATTATCGTTACCGCTCTGATTTTTTCAACAATCATTCCCCTGAATACAAGCCACATAAAAGATTATATGCATATTGAGTTCGGTCTAAAACCCTTACTTGCAGCAATCCGCATTATATTCGGTATCACGGCATTTGCAGCGCTCTTTTTTTCCGCTCAAAGCCGCGAATCGTCAAATTATAAAAATGCATCTTTTAATTTTCTTTTTATCTGTATCGGTTATATACTGATCTTGGAATGCCTCAACTTCGCCTTTTTGGTAATCGGCGGCATACTCCTTTCGACAGGAACGCTGCGTTTTTTAAAAAACATGCACTGCTATTATATGTGGAAGTAAAATCAGATACCGAAACAGCTGGAAGCGATAGCCGCCAATATACAGGGAATCAGTAAATTGTCAAGGTCTTTTAAGGGAATCAATTCGATTGCCGTGCCCGCTATGGCAATCATGAGGGAGGCAAAACTGTTCCCGCTTACCGCCCAGGACGATACGAATATGGCGGTAAAACAGGTAAGACTTCCCATAACGGTTTTCCCCGATGAACAGGGAAGAATAATCACACCGAACAGCTTACCCGAAAGACTTGCAAAACCGTCGCCGAAAGCAAGAGCATAAATTCCTATAGCAGCGGCATGATGATCAAAAAAAAAGCCGGTAATCAATATACCGAGCGATAAGGTTACCGGTCCCCGCACAAAACGGTTTCCGTCGCGGGCGCGGGCGGCGATTTCGGTTATTTTGGAAATCATAAAAACCGAACGGCCTTTTATACGCAAGAATTCGGCTATACAGTATAAAATCAAAACCGCACACAATGCCCACAAAACGGTATTTTTCGACCACATAAGCAAAGAGGGAACAAGAGCCGAGCACAAATGTATGGATTTTCGGAATATTTCTTTACGTATATCGTTTATATATTTTCCCGCAATAATATTCGGCTTTGCGTCTCTCGGTTCGTGCATACCTACTCCAATGCATACTGTTTTAAGGTGCTTTCTCCGTATAAAACCGAAGGGATCGCCGCATAAATGGCAGGTTCAAACATACGCCGCGGATAGGTTATATATTTAACGTTTTGTGCCGCCAAATTACCGCCTTCAAGACGTACCATTGTTTTTTGATTGCGCGTAAGAGCATCCCATGCGCGAGCCGATTCCGAAAAATACATAATAGCTTCAGCCTGTAATGTGCTGTTCCCCGTTTGTACGGCAAGGCGTGAAAGAGTTACTCCCAAATTATTCAATGTTTTCAAATATAAGTCGACAAGCTCGTAATGATCTTCGCGCACTTGCGGAAATACAACGCCGAAGCGTTTTTTATCCGCATCCAAAATGTTCATCAGGCGCTCATAATAACTGCGCGCAGCCGATTCATCTCCGCGGTTTGAAAGCACGTTGCCCAACGCAAGCAATAAATTCCGGTTTGAAGGCTCTTCGGAAGCCGTCTTTATAAATGAGCCCAATGCCTCGGCATAATTTCCGTCGGTGTATTGCACAAACCCGATACGGTAGCGTATTGACGGCGTATCATATCCGTTGGCAATCGCCAGCTTATAGTTGCGGAATGCATTGTGAATATCGCCGGAAATAAAGTAATCGATATCCGCCATATCGCTGTATAGAATTCCGACGTTTTTATCGCTTTTTAAACCGATGCTTTCTTTTTTTTGTTCAAATAAGGTAATGCCTTCGGAAAATTGCCGTTCGGCAAGCAGATATTCGGTTTTTGCGGTATATTGTTCACCCAATAACCGGTAAGTATCGATGTGCTTTAAAGTCCGCGGGTGGGTTTGTTTTTTTGCAGCGGCAAACATCGTCAAAGCATTGGTTAAAGCCGTTTTCGCTTCATCCGAATTTCCGGTGCGCACAAAATAGCGGCTTAAATTGTAATGGCCTTCGGGAATAGACGGATCGGCTTTTACGCCTTGTTCAAGAATGCGCTTTACATTGTCGATGTAAACGCGCAAATACTCATCCGACGGAGGAAGGTAGCCGTATTGTTTTTCCAAAAGATAGCCGCCCAACTCTATTAAATCGGAAGCCGGAAGCGTTACCTTTTTACTTGAAGTAAAATATCCTTTGAGCGGCAGTACTTCGCGCAAATTATCGGTACGGATAAAATAGCGCAGCATACGTCCCAAATAAATATCGTTCCCCCCGTACAAACTGATAAGAGTCGAATACTGTAAACGCGCTTCTTCGATTTTTTCGGCTTTTTCGATTTCATCGGGAACTGCTGCTGCCCATTCAAGATAAATATCGCCTAAAAGAAGCATTGCATCTTTGTCGTTTATATGATGATCCAAAATAAGCCTGCGTACAATTTCCGCAGCACGCTTATAATTTGCCAAATCTTCAAATTCCATTGAAGCGTATTCCAAGCCGGCTTTTTTATCGAATTTAAAACGTTTAACCAGCTGCTCATACATAACGGCGGCGCGCACGTATTGACGCTTTTCGCGGTATGCACGCGCATATTTAAAAAACCAGTTCTTTTTTACTTTATAAGTCAAAGCCTCATTGAACTTTGCTTCCGATTGAGCATATAAATCCTGCTGAATAAGATTATAACCGGTTTTATACAGCGACTCGGCTTTTAAGGGAGAATAGACAAAAGTATACCCGAGATAGGATAAAATATAGAGAAAAATACCTATAAAAACGGCGACAATCGCACCCGGAATAATGCGGTTTTTAAGCTGATACTCCAAGGATTTTTTGTACAGCTCGTATTGCTCCGCAGTCCGCCTCTCGTAATTCAAAGGAACACTGATTGCCGTATCGAGTATTTTACCCAAATGCCCGGCA
>CAUURR010000041.1:0-12953 GCA_963547555.1 uncultured Treponema sp.
GTTCAAACCCCGAATCGCAATCGGGAAAGATACAGATGTTAAAACCGCTGACTAAAGACGGCAAAGAGCAAGTTTGCGGAACATATCGGGATATTGATTCGGTAATGACGGAAATTTTACAAGATAAAGACTTTTATGAAGAATCCGGCGGAGGTGTAACATTATCGGGCGGAGAGGTGCTTATGCAAATCGACTTCGTACAGATGCTGCTTGCCGAATGTAAAAAAAACGGTTTACATACTGCAATTGAAACAAGCGGTTTTGCTCCATCCGAAAATTTGAAGCGTATTATTAGTTTGACGGATTTATTTTTATTCGATATTAAGCATTATGATTCGCACAAACATATACAAGGAACAGGCGTTTCCAATGATATTATCATCGAGAATTTACACATGCTTATTAAAGCTGAGAAAAACGTATTGGTTCGTATTCCCGTTATTCCCGATTTCAATAATTCCTTGAACGATGCGGATGGCTTTGCACATCTTTTTAATAAAATCGGTGTAAAAGAAATACAGCTTTTGCCTTTTCATCAATTCGGGCAAAATAAATACCGTCAGTTGGGTCTTCCCTACAAATTTGAAAACTATACATCATTACACACTGAAGATTTACAGGAATATAAGGACATTTTAGCAAAAGCTTCCTTAAAGGTTATTTTATAAATTCCCCGTTATACCCGCGGTTCTTTTCGGCGCACGGTGAACAGGCGCGGAATCTCTTTATGTGCCGCGTCCGCTCTTTGTTTATACCTATTGTATAAAGCTTCCTGCGCGCGCACGGCATCTTCGCCCGGGCGGGGCTTTTTCAGTGTCCATGTTCCGTCGGTGTTCAATTCATGTGCGTGAGTGTTATCGGAAAAATATAAGAGTAAAATATCCTTCAGCTCCTGAAACAAATCGTCCTGCGTTACGGGAAACATAAGTTCAACGCGGCGGTCCAAATTGCGGCTCATCCAATCGGCACTGGAAAGATAGACTTCTTCGGCCCCCCCGTTTTGAAAATAAAAAAGACGCGTATGCTCCAAAAAGCGGTCGACAATGCTTATAACCTTGATATTTTCACTTTGCCGCCGTATACCCGGAACAAGGGTACAAATACCGCGTACATTCAGCAAAATGCGCACACCCGCCCTGTTTGCTTCATACAAAGCTTTGATAATATCCGAGTCCGCCAGACTGTTCATCTTTGCCATAATGAGGCCGGGAGTTTCGGGCGTCGAGTGCAGTTTTTCGCGTTCAATCATATGTAAGAGGCGGGACTTTAAATTAATCGGTGCCATATAGAGACGGCGCATGGTTTGAATCGCCGAGTATCCGGAAAGCATATTAAAAAAGGCGGAGGCATCGTTTGCAATTTCCCGGTTTGACGTAAACAAAGACATATCCGAATACAGGCGGGCGGTTTTTTCGTTATAGTTGCCGGTAGCCATGTGCACGTAGCGAATAATACCCTCGTTTTCGCGCCGTACGACAAGCAGCATCTTCGCATGAACCTTTAAGTTTACAATTCCGTGCACGACAATAACGCCGTAATGCATTAACTGCTGCGCCCAGGAAATATTGCGTTTTTCATCAAAGCGCGCCTTTAACTCAACCAAGACCGTTACCTGCTTTCCGTTACGTGCCGCCCGTTCAAGCATTTTGACTACGGGGGATTCGCCGCTGGTGCGGTACAGGGTCATCTTGATTGCCAAAACACCGGGATCATCGGCGGCATCGCTTATAAAGCGCAAAACCGGATCGTAAGATTCATAAGGAACGTGTAAAAGTACGTCGCGCTGTTTTAAAACATCCCACACAGCTTCGCCGCGCACAAGCTCTTTCGGATAAAAATGTTTCCATACGGGATAACGCAATTTTGAAAAGCCGTGCATATCCGAAAGTTTGTCGGCCAATCTGCTTAAAAAGGCCAAGTCGATTATTTTTCCGGCAGTATAAATATCTTCTTCGGATAATCCCGTTTTTTCTATCAATATCTTTGTTATATCGGGGCTGCCGTTTGTACAGGTAAGGCGGATGGGAACCGAAGCGCGCCGCGCGGCAAGGATTTCTTCCATAGCTTCCATAAAATCCTCGTGCCTGTCTTCGTCGACCGCAAAAGCGGCATCACACACCGCTTTAAAAACAAGACTTTGCTCTACCGAATAGCCTTCAAACAATCGCGTTCCGAAAGCAAGAATAATATCATCCAAAAGGGTAAACCGCAGCTCTTTTTTTTCGGAAGGCAGCCGTACGATTCTGTCAAGAGAGGCGGGAACCTGCACAAGGGCAAGCGGCTTTTCGCCGGCGGCGGGACAAAAGGCCGGATGTATATCTTTTTTGTCAACAATCGGAGTCAACAAAAAAGCCGCATAGAGACGCAGGTTTGCAATATACGGAAGCTCATTGTCTTCCGTACTTTCGGCAGGAGTAAGAGCCTTAATCGGCGTTAAAAGAGAAAAAAGCTGTTCCTGAAAAAAGTTTCCGGCAAAATTGCGTTCGGCATCGCTGAAATTTTCAGGCGGTACATAGATGATACCTTTTTTTTCCAAAAGGGGAAAAAACTGCTCTTTTACCATCGCATGTTGTTCAAAAAAAATTTTATGTACCTGTTCGGATATAAGGCTCAGCTGTTCTTTTGCCGTTAAACCGAAACTGTCGGTTTCGTTCGGATTGACCTGAGCTTGGTGCTTTAAGCCCGCAACACGGACCATAAAAAATTCGTCAAAATTTGATGACACGATGGAAAGGAATTTTAGCCGCTCCAAAAGAGGATTTTCTTTGCGGCTTGCTTCCGCCAAAACGCGCGCGTTAAATTCAATCCACGATAATTCTCTGTTAAAAAAAAGAGATGCCGATTTTTTCATCTATACTTTAAATTTACCGACCTCTTCTACCATGTCGGTAATATTTTCTCTGTTTTTCCGGGTAATTTCATTTACTTCCTGTACCGCTTTATTTATTTGAAGCGCACCGGCGGCCATTTCGTTCATACTGTCGGTTATAATTTGTGTAAGACCGTCCAGCTTCTGCATTTCCCCCGCTACATTTTCTCCGCCGCGGAGCATTTCATCGGAACCGTCTTTCACTTCAACCGTTACACGGTTTATGTCTTTTATGGCGTTTAAAACTTCTTTACTGCCCTTTGCCTGTTCCTGCATAGCTTCGGTTAAGCGGTTACTCATTTGTTTTACCTGTTCGGAAAGACTGAAAATAATATTGAACTTATCTTCAACCGTTTTAGACGAAGAAGCAAGTGTTTCGATTTCTCCGCTTAAATTCTTTAATGTGGAAGTTATCGTTTTACCTTGCGCACTCGATTCTTCGGCGAGTTTTCTGATTTCATCGGCGACAACGGCAAACCCTTTACCGGCTTCTCCGGCATGAGCGGCTTCGATAGCGGCATTCATAGCCAAAAGGTTCGTTTGGCTTGCAATATGCTGAATAACACTGGAAGCTTCAATCAAACCGCCCGATTCTTCGGCTATTGTCTGCGTAATACCGCTTGAACTAAGCAGCGTTTCTTTTCCGTCGGAAGTTGCCGTCGCAAGATTTTTAACGACATCGTCCGTTTTTTCAAGTGTATGGGAAATCGACTCTATATTCGCAACCATTTCTTCAATAGCCGAAGAAGATTCGGCAACGCTCGCCGCTTGATTTTCAATACTGTCGTAAAGATGCTTTATCGTTTGAATAATTTTTTCAATCGTTGAAGCGGTTTCACGGACACTTGAAGCCTGCGCTATTGCCTGTTGTTTTACACCGTCTATGTTTGCACTGATTTCATGTACCGCACTTGCGGTTTCCGTCATATTGCTTGCAAGTTCATTACCTATTTGACGCATCGATTCTCCGCTTTGTCCGACCGATTTAATGGCCGTTCCGATCTTTTCAATCGTTTGATTAAAATATTCGGATAAATCGGTTATTTCATCATTTCCCGAAAGCGGCAGGCGGACGGTTAAATCACCTTCTCCCTGTGCAATATCTTTCAGTGCTAGCACTACCTTTTGAATCGGGCGTATCAATTTAAGCGCAATCAAGTATACGGCAATAATACTGCCCAGTAAAAACATAAGCCCCACAAAATCCAGTAAATACCGCATTCTTTTGATTTTACCCATAAACTCATTGACCGGGGCCGTTATAATAATTTTCCAGCCGGTTGTTTTCATTGTGGCATAAGCGGCAATAACATCTATACCGCTGTATTCATAAAACCCGATGGAACTTTTACGCGCATCAAGCGCCTCCTGCAAAAATTTTGCAAGCGTGTCGAACATTATATTGCTCTTCGCTTTTTCTATAATGTTTTCACTGTTAAGTACCAAATCACTGTTTCTATGTGCAATAATAGTTCCCGTCAATCCCATTATATAGCAATAACCCGTTTTCCCGATAACAATGTCGCTTATTTCTTTTGAAAGCAGCAAAAAATCGGTTCCAGCACTTAAAACGCCAATAATATTTTGACTGTCATCATAAACGGGAACGGCAAAAATTATCTGCATATCTCCGGTGCTTCTTGAAATTCTCGGTTCGGCAATAAAACGTCTCCCCGATTTTGCCGCTATAAACCAATCTCTATCTCCGATAAAAACCTTTTTTCCGTCGGCGGAATAACGGTTTCCATCCATATCGCAGACACCGAAATAATCAATTGCATTGTTGAGCTTCGCTTCCGATTCCAAATTTCGAGCTTTTTGGATATAAGAAAGATCGTTGTCACGCAGGGTCGGCATACGGGCAATGCCTTCAATAAATTGAAAAATCGACACAGCTCTGCCGTCCACTACTTCGGCAGTATCCGTTACCTTATCTATAAGATGTGTTTGAACTTGTTCCGTTACCGCATTTTTTGCAATAATCAGCGCAATTGCCGTAAGTCCCGCACCCGCAACAATTATAAGTAAGCTGAAAAAGAGAATCAATTTGTTCCGGATTGAAAAACGTTTTTTACCGATTTTTTTCATATTTATAGAATCTCCCTTACCGTTCGGTAATATAAATATACCCCAAGATTCAATGTTAGACAATAAAAAAAATCAATACTGAAGATAAAAATTGCAATCAAATCAAGGAAACTGTCCAAAAACCGAATTTTTCGGACAAACCCTAAAAAAACATTAACGCGAATAACATATTGTCCGGTCGGATTTAACGTAAGGCATGTCGCAATCTGTCAATCCTCAACCTTGACAACGGTAAAGTCCGCCCCTATACTTAATTTATGGCAAAGCGAAAAGGCTCTTCAACTTTTTTTAAATGTTCTTCGTGCGGATATAGTCAGCCGCGCTGGATGGGGCGTTGTCCCGACTGCGGCGAATGGAACACCCTTGTCGAATGTATTGCGGACGACTCCGCTTCCGTGCCCTTCGGTACGCGCAGTACGGACGGTGTGCGCGAACGGGCGCGGCCCCTGCCTCTTTCGGCGGTGGATCCATCCCTCGGTACCCGCATTGTAACGGGTATAAGCGAACTGGACAGGGTACTCGGCGGGGGTGCGGTAAAACGCTCGGCGGTGCTTATAGGAGGAGAACCCGGTATCGGGAAATCCACCCTGCTTATCCAAACAGCCTCTGCAGTACGTTCCCGTCTTGCAGCCGAACAGGGCGGGTCATCCGGCACAAAATCGCGCGTACTTTACGTTTCGGGCGAAGAAGCCGCCTCTCAAATACGTTCGCGCGCCGACCGCCTTGAACTTGAAAAAGACGGTATCGAAATTCTTTGCTCGAACCGCCTCGACGATATAGAAAGCGCGCTGAACGCTTTAAATCCGGTCTGCGTCATTATCGATTCCATTCAAACCGTTTCATCGGCGGATGCGGGGCCGGTTCCGGGTACAGTCAATCAATTAAAATACTGTGCCGCCGAATTAACCGCATGGGTAAAAGAGCGCGACGCCGTGCTTTTTATGAGCGCCCACGTTACGAAAGACGGCAGCATTGCAGGCCCCAAAGCACTTGAGCATTTGGTAGACACCGTTATTTCATTTGAGCAAAACGACGACCGCGTGCGTTTTTTGCGCGCGTTAAAAAACCGCTTCGGCTCGGTGGACGAACTGGGCATTTTTTCGATGACGGAAAAAGGTCTTGTGCCGGTGGACGACCCGTCGGCAATGTTTATCGTGCGAAGAAACGGTGCCATTCCGGCGGGAACGGCGGTCGTTCCCGTGTTTGAAGGAAGCCGCGTCTTTATGGTTGAATTGCAGGCGCTGACGGTTCCCGCAAAGTCGGCAATAACCCGCGTCTATTCCGATAAAATAGACAATGCGCGTGTAAGCCGTGTCGCCGCCGTTTTGGAAAAGCGGGCGGGGCTCAGGTTCAGCGATCAGGACATTTACATAAATGTTGCAGGTGGAGTGCGCTTAACCGAAAGTGCCATAGATGCGGCTTTGGCAGCCGCCCTTTATTCGGCGCGCACGGACATTGCACCGCCTGAAAAAACGGCGATAACCGGAGAATTGAGCCTTGCAGGAGAAATACGCCCCGTAAACCGCTTAAAACAGAGGGCAAAAGCGGCACATACGCTGGGCTTTACGCAGGTTTTAGGCCCCGAAAAAGACGAGGATATTATCGCCGTTGCCGACATTCAATCTTTGATAAAAAACCTGTTCCGCTGAAAACCGGGGCTGCCTAAAATTTTTGCCGGCCCTATCACAATTCAAGGCGCAGGGCAAGACCGCAGGACAGACCGCAGGACGCATCGGGCATTACAAGAGGTGCAACGCTTAAGCTGGCCTCTCCTATGCGCAAAGCCTGTTCCAATCGTTTATTGTATGAAGCGCCGTAAACCCAAGGTGCAATCATTCCGTATACGCGCGAAGCTATGGAAAGAACGCCTCCTGCAATAATAAAAGGCAGGGCCGTTCCCATGCTGAAAGCGTTGAAAAGCATAAGGAAAAGACTGCCGACGTCTTGATCCGCGTTACGGGAGGCATCAAATAATTCTTTTTGCCAGAGTATTACCCCTGTCAAGCCTATGCCGACGGATGTTATATCGGCAGCTAAACAGAGCCCGCCTGAAAGATAGTCTTTTTGGACAAAGGAACCTATGCCGAACCCGATTAACCAGTTTAATAAAAAAGGAGCAAGGGGCTTATCTTCGAAGGATGAATACAGCTGTTGTTTTTCCCCAAAAGACAGAAATCCGGCTTCGGTATAAATATCGTTAAAATTCTTTTTTAAGCCCCTGTTTCCCAGCATATGCGAAATATTTTGTACGTGATTTTCCGTTTCCGGTGCCGAAGCAAAGAGATTTTGTCCTGTCAAAAAGACGAAAAGGAAAACGGGCAGCAAGCAAACCGTAATTTTTTTCATTTAATCCTGCAATAAAAATATTTAGCGCAACAGGGAACCTACGAGGGCCGGCACCGCAATAAAGTTGCCTATTGCACCTCCCAAACTCGACAAAAAGAATACCAACAGTACGCGCCCTATGCGATTTTTATACAAACCTTTTAAAGAAACCGCATCGTCGGCAAGACTTTCCATGTCTTCAACTTTGGGCTTACGGATCCACGCCTGCACAAGACCCGTAAACAGGCCGACTGCAAGAAAGGGATTTATTGTGCCCAAGGGAGCGCCGATAAAGCCGGTGATAATCGCAAGCGGATGACCTAAAGCCAAAAGGGTACCCAAGGCGGCAAGGGAGCCGTTCCATAAAACCCAGCGGATAAGCATATCCAGCGAAGCTTGAGCGCCGTTTATAAAAAAACCCGCAATAATCAATCCCGCCAAAACAAGGGGAAAAATCCAGCCGGCAATTTTTGACCCGATGCCCGGAGTCGGCACGTTTTCTATATCGCTTGTATCGCAGTTTGCTTCTCCTGCGGCAATTTTATTAAGATGAGCTTCAACGCCGGGAAGATGGCCTGCCCCCAAAACGGCAAGCACTTTATTTCCTTTTGCCTCCCAAATGCGCGAAGCAAGATAGCGGTCGCGCTCGTCAATCAAAACCGTTTTTACGGCCGGTAAATAATCGGCCAATTCGCCCATCATCGAATCCATTTCGCTGGAGCGTTTGAGATTTTCTATATCTTCGGCCGAGATTTCATCTTTTTCAAAAGCGGCGGCAAACAGCGCCGATAAAAGCTTTATTTTTCCCCAAAACGAATTTCGTGCCCATGCACGGCGCAGGGTTGTTTGAAGGGGACGGTCTACAAGCGCAACCGGAATATCTTCTTCCTTTGCGGCGGCAACGGCAGCCCTCATTTCATCACCGGGTTTTACCCCCACATCCGAGCCCATTCTGCGCTGAAAAGAACCGAGCACAAGATTTGCCAGCATAATAAAGCCGCGTTTTTCTTTTAAAACCTTAACGATATCGAGATTTTTCCACGATTCGGGATCCTGCATCGATTTATAACGCTGCTCATCAAGTTCTACCGCGACACAGTCCGGCTTCATTTCGCGTATGCTGCGGTCGGCTTCGTCCATGCTTTCTTTGGAAATATGAGCGGTTCCGAGCAATATGATTTCGCGGTTTTGTAATACAAGTTTTTTTACGGTTTGCATATTCTTTCCTATATTCTTGTTTTCCGAAAATTTCAGTTTTCGGACATCCGTTATCGGACTTTTTCCGCAGCTCTTTCTTCGGATGCCGTTTGTTTATCCGCGGCGGACATTTTTTCAACCGCCCACTGCGTAAGCCGGTATTCAAAAAAGAGAGGGGCTTCCATATCGGCAACTTCAAGATAGATTTTATGAGCCAGACTTTTTTTATCCGTCAATTCGTAAAAAAGTGCCATATAAAAAAGCATCTTTCCCTTAGTGGTGCGGCTGTTCTCGTTCATCACTTTGTTTAAAACATTTCCGTCACCTAAACCGTCATAATAAAGTCTGAGCATAAGGTAGTCAAGGCTTTGTCTGTCCATATTGCGCATAGCTTTGGAAAGATACTCTTTGTTTGCCGCCTGATTATTCATTTTGCGATAGCATGCCGAAATCATCAATTTATAAGATGTGTTTTCGGGATTCATTTCGGATGCTTTTAAAAATCCCTGCAAAGCTTCGTTCCAGTTTTCTACGCGCCATGCAAGCATTGCAACGGATTCATAAGCGTAATAATATTTCGGGTTGCAACGGATTACATTACGGTAGTCGTCCAAAGCTTCTTCGTATTTTCCCTGTTCATCACGCAAACCGCCGCGGTAGGTATAGGCTAAAAAGTAATCGGGCTCGATTTTTATCGCCTTTGTCCATGCTTTTTCAGCCTCGTTCGGCTTTTCCAAACCCAAATAATAGGAACCGGCATCAAGATAATGGTGATAATCATCGGGATTTACGACAATCGCCTTTTGAATGTATTCCGTCGCCTTGGCATAATCGCGAGCTTCACCCGAAAGTTTTGCAAGATAAGCCCATGCCATATCGTTTTTCGGTTCCAAAACGGAAAGTTTTATAAAGGCTTCTTTTGCTTTATCGACTTCATCCAAATACCATGATGTTTGTCCGTAGCCGAACAAGCACGCCGAATGTGCAGCATCTCCTTCCAATCCCTTTTTAAAATACAAATTCGCCTGTTTAAAGTTGCGCACAAGCATAAAATTGTTCGCAAGGGCGGCATTTGCATCGGGATTTTTAGGATTTTTTTTCAAAAGCGCACGAATAATTTCAACACTTTTTCTGTTGTCGCCGCCGGCCTTTGCAGCCATTGCATTTAAAAGCTGAATACTTTCGTTTTCCGGATTTTGTTTAGCTAAAACGGCCGCTTTTTCCGCCGCTTTTTGCACATCTCCTGCCGAAAGCAGTAAAGAGGCATGCAGATAATTCAAGTCCTGATTGTCTTTATGAGCTTCGGGAAGTTTTTCAAACGAATTGAGCGCCTGCTTCATGTCGCCCTTTTGGAGCAGCTTTTGCAAATCGGCAGTAAAAGCTTCAAGCGTAAAACCGGATTTTTCCGTTTTTGGAATTGAAGCCTCGGATGAGGACTTTTTTTGTTCCGGTTTTTTTTGCGTATTTTCCGATTTATCGGACGCCTCATCCGCTTTTACGGGATCGGTTACCGGACTTTCCGCAGGAGCGGTTTGTTCCGTCTTTATATCGGATGCAGGTTCGGTTGTCTTACAAGAGGCTATAAAAATCACTGCAAGGCACACAAAAAGCGCAAACGGTTTTGTTTTTTGAAAGTTTTTAATCATCGATTTTCCCTTATTATTTTACGGGGAGTTGATTTTAAGGCCATCATTGGGTACACTGGTGTAAATGGCACATAATCCCGTTCGTAAATTTATAATGCTTACCCTCATCTACGGTATTACTATTTTCGGCATTTTTATGCTTCAATTTAGGAATGTATCCTCTTTTTCCAAGCTTTTCGGTTTTTTACAGCTGCGCCTTTCTTATACAAACTCCGAAAATACGGATGCCCGAAACCGTACTTTAAAAAACGGATTTTACATATCCGGCAAAGGCATAACCGTTTTCTCAAACGAATCATCTCCGATGACCCTGCAAATAACCGGCAAAGAGCCGATTGTTCCGGTTTTGCAAAACTGGGAAGAAACGGGAAGCGATTCTTTTACCCTTTTGTTTTCCGATAATGTTTCGCTGTTTTTTAACGGTTCCGGAGAAAATACGATTCTCAAAGCCGAGCTTCCCGCCAAAGCCGTTTCCCTTTCCATACCTTATAAAACAACCGAAAGTTACAGCGTTACGGATATAAATCAATTCCGCGCAATTATTAAGTCAAAGCGGGAAGCCCGTATCCTGCAGGCAACCTCTTTAACCGCCGATCACATCAAACTTTCGGCTTCCGGTTCCGCCGTACTTTTTGCCCCGTACGAAGAAACCCGGGCTTTTTCATTCGCCTCAATCGCAGGCTCGGATAAAGCCTCGGCGGAACGGCTTAGAAAGCTTACCGAAAAAGCCCGTCTTGCAATCTTTAACGATTTTGCAGCCGTCTCACCCGAAAGTCTAAACGAAAGCCTCGTTTCCGCCTTTATTGCCGAAAGTGCTGTTCAGGGAACATATCATACCGCAGTAAACTCGGTTCCGGCATCTTTTAAAGAAGGCGCAAAGCGGACATACCTGTCAGCCCCTTATTTTAACACATTGGTTAAAATGAATCAAACACTCGTGATGGAGCGGGAAAATATTTTATACCGCATAAAATATTCGCTGGAAAAAAAGAATCTCGATGTTTTTGAGCTAGACCGGCTTCCCCCGGTATTGTTGCGGCTGCGAACCGCCGAAGCGGCTCCGATTTTATCGCTTCCGGCCTCGGTTGAACAATTTGCACCGAACACTGCTCAAGCAGCGGGAATCTTGGATTTGTATACGATTTTATACCGCACACAGCCTGCAAATGCCGCTCTTCTTGAGCCGGTATTGGAAGCCTGTGTTTCGATTTTGGAAACTTCCTGCGCATTGACGGAATCCGGAGACTTATATATTAAAGATAAGGACGTGCCCGCAAATCCAGTTTTAACGGCAAAGACTGCACGTGCCTTGCAGCGGTACGGAGAAATCGTAAAAGACAGTACCATACAAGCGGCAGGACGACTTTTAACCGCAAGTCTTATTCAGGAACAGTTGCAGCAAAGCGGCGGAACGGCGGACATTAAAACTCTTGCCGATTTATACCCCTATATTGCCGCAGATAACGCTTTTTATCCGCACATCAAGGTTATAGGTTTTGAAAACGGTTCTCCCGTATGGGCATGGACGGCGGCACAGAATATAACCTATTCAAAAGAAAACGGTACGGTTGTACTCAAAACAAGCTTTATGCAGGAAGAAAGCCACTACATGATTTTAGGCGGAATAGAACCCTTTACATCGATTGAAATTTACGGGTTACAGTACCGCACCGACCCGCGTTTTGAAACCTATAACTCTTCGGGTTACATATATAATGCCGAATCGAAAACACTGTTTTTAAAATTCAGGCATAAGTCGGCAACGGAAATCGTACGTTTGGGCTACCGTTCCCGCATCGAGGACTCCCTCAGCACAGAAAGTCCGGCACAAACCGAACCGGCCGAAAACGCGGATACCGAAAACGGGACGGAAAAGAAAACATCCGATTCTTCCGAAACCGAAAATTCCAAGCCTGTGCCCGTTTCCGAAACCTCGACGGCACCGGCTTATATATCTTTTTAAAACGGAATTTTTTGTTTTAAAGAAAAAAGCGGCCGACCCGTAAAAGAAAAGGTCCTGCCGCTTCCATTTACCGAATAGGCTTATTAGAACTTGTATCCTACGCCTACGCCGATATTGAACTTATAACCGAATTTTGAAAACTTCGCATCATAATCTTTAGCGAGTTCTTTCGTATCTTTGTCTTCTTTCGTTTCGTTCAATTTGATACCGAACATTGCCCGGGGACGTACATAGAAGTTATCGGTTACAAAAAAGTCGGCACCGGCTCCCATATCGAGCCATACGCGGTTATACTCTTTTTTGTCATCACTTTCCACTTTTTCGTATTTGTCTCCGACTTTGCGTTTTACCGAAAGGGGAATATCAAAATCGAGCCCGAGCATGGGGAAAACTTTGATTTTTTCGGTAACGGCAAAGGGATATTTACCGAAGATACCCATGTTAAGGAAAGTTGCTTTTACATCATATCTATCAGTAGAATCCATGTTAAACCGTGTGTTCTTATACGTTTCTTTTTGTTTTCCGACAAGAACATTCATACCGATTTCGGCTACCGCATACTGAGCATCAAAATAGCCTTTAAAACCGATAACATTTATATTTACAGCCTCTTTCATGTAACCACTGTCTTCGCTTATTTTTCTCGAATTAGCTGTACCGGTAAAATCGAATACACCGCCGGCACTCATGTCAAAGGCAAACAAACCTGCGCTTACCAAAGCCAAAACAGGCAAAATGCTTACAATTTTTTTCATAGAAAATCCTCCTTGATGCGTTTTTCGCATAATCATGTAAATTGTAGTGTAAATAGAATTATTCGATATGAATAATTTTAAATCTTGTACAAATTGCATACGAAAATTCT
>CAUURR010000042.1:0-12743 GCA_963547555.1 uncultured Treponema sp.
TGAAAGCGTTATTATCTTTGATGAAATTCAGCTTTTTCCGAAAGCGCGGCAGGCGATTAAATATTTGGTAAAAGACGGCAGGTACCACTATATCGAAACCGGTTCTTTAATTTCGATAAAAAAGAACGTAAAAGATATTTTGATTCCTTCCGAAGAATTAAAGATTCCCGTTTATCCCATGGATTTTGAAGAGTTTCAATGGGCAATCGGGGGTAACACCTACGAACTGAGTAAAGCGCTGTATACGACGGGTAAAAACGCCGGGGACAGGATTCATCGAAAATGGATGCGGGATTTCAGGCTCTATATGGCTGTCGGCGGAATGCCTCAGGCAGTAGAAGCATACACGGCGGGAAAAAGTTTTGCGGAAATCGATAAGGTAAAGCGGGAGATAATCAGACTGTATGAGGATGATTTTAAAAAAATCGATTCATCGGGAAGGATAGCCGCTTTGTACCATTCCATACCGGCTCAGCTTTCAAGCGGAGGTAAACGGTTTATTCTTTCAAGGGCGACGGGTAAGCGTACCGGAACAAAGAGCCGCGAGCTGTTATATGATTTAATAGATTCCAAGACTGTCCTTATCTGTTATAATACAACGGATCCTGCAAGCAGCCTCGGTTTAACCAAGTCATTTGAAAGCTATAAGCTTTATGCGGCGGATACGGGTTTATTTATAACGCTTATGTTTATGGAAAGGCCCGATGCCGTAAATGAAATTTATACAAAACTTTTGTCCGATAAATTACCCGCCAATTTGGGCTACCTGTATGAAAATGCGGCCGCTCAAATGATAGCCGCTTCGGGGCATGAATTGTATTATCACACGTGGAATAAAAAAGGCAGTACGCATTATTATGAAATCGATTTTTTGACAGCAAAGGGGCCCAAAGTGCAGGCGCTGGAGGTAAAATCGTCGGGTATCGGAAAACACGAATCTTTAAAGGAATTCGCTAAAAAATATTCCAAAGTTTTACATAAAGCAATTTTACTTTCATCCAAGGAAGGAAAAACGGAAAGCGGCATAGAATTTGTACCCGTATATATGCTCGATTTTGTACTTAAATGATAATAACCTGCCGATGAATATCGCCTCCGCTTTTTCGCACATTGATAAGGTTCCGCTGTGGAAGCGTAAAAACTTCGCCTTTGATAAAGCTTTATCAAAGATGCACCCGATGATTTATAGCGTGATGTCTACGTTTTTTGATGACGGAAATACGAAAACGGTTATCGTTGAAAGAAACGATAATTTTTCACGTATGAAAAATTACCCATTTACATAATTACGCTTGTTTGTTACTATATATGTATGAAAAAGCTTTTGCTTGCGCCTTCAATTTTATCCGCCGATTTTACCGCCCTTGCGTCATCCGTTAAAAAGATAGAAGATGCCGCAGCGGATTGGATTCATATCGATGTAATGGACGGTTCCTTTGTACCGAATATCTCGTTCGGACAGCCGATAGTAAAGGCTTTGCGGCCTGTCACCAAGCTGCCCTTTGATGTTCATCTTATGATAAACAATCCCGAACAACACGTGGAAACCTTTGCAAAGGCGGGTGCCGATTGGATAACCTTTCATTGGGAAAACGTTATTCACTGTCACCGCTTGATTCAGCACATTCACAACTTGGGAAAAAAAGCCGGGATAAGCATTGTGCCTTCAACCCCCGTAAGCGCTCTTGAAGCGGTGCTGCCCTATGTAGACTTGGTATTGGTTATGTCGGTAAATCCGGGATTCGGCGGGCAAAAACTGATAGACCCCTGTTTGAATAAAATTCCCGAATTGGTAAAGCTGCGTGAACAAAACGGCTTTTCTTATCTTATCTCCGTTGACGGAGGAGTAAACGGAGATAATGTAAGCCGCGTTATAAAAACGGGAGTTGACGTTATCGTTTCCGGCTCCGCCTTTTTTGACGGAAGTTTGCATTGGGAGAAATATAGACAATGAAACTGCGAGCATTGACGGCATGCGCCGCCTTCTTTTTATGTGCGCCGGTGTTTCTTTCGGCACGGGACGCTCAAGACGAATATACCGCTTCCGCACTTAACTACGGATATGCGGATGATTTGGTGTACGGTCTTGAAGCCTATAAAAACAAAGACTGGTCGAATGCCCTGTTTTTTTTGCGTAAGGCTTCCGGGTTGAGCGAAACTTCTTCGGAAGAAATCTGGCTTCTGATGATTTTAACCGAAATGAATGTAAACGATTACGATGCGGTACTGCGCGATGCCGATATTTTTATGCGCCGTTTTCCGTCAAGTGCCTATATACCGAATATTGAATATCAACGCTCTTTAGCCCGCTTCGGTCTTGAAATGTACGATGAGGCGGCAAAAGGATTTTCGGCTTTTTGCGAGAACTATCCTTCCCATGTTCTTATGTCTTCAGCCTTGTTTTGGGCAGGCGAATCTTTATACCGTCAATACGAATATGCAAGCGCAATGCCGCTCTATACCCGTGTGGTTACCGAGTATGAAGGAAGCGATAAATACGCCGAAAGCTTGTACCGTATCGAGCTTTTAAAGCAGCGCGAGCGCGAAGAAAAACTTTTGTATTTATTGCGTGTAACAGGTGAAGAGGCCGCCGCCGCTCGTGAAGAATATGAACGGCAGATAAAAAAAGCGGAAAGCGAAGAAACTATAAGCTTAAAACGCCGTGTGCGCGCATTGGAAGAACAGTTGACCGCTTTACAAACAACCTATGAAGCCGAAAAGGTACAAAAAGAAGAGCTGAATGCAAAAATACTTGAGTTGAGTTCGGCAAATGAACAGCTGAGCGCTGAAATATCCGATTCACAAAAAGCTGCCGCCGAGCTTGCCGCCAAAAAAAAGGCGGAGCTTCTCCGCCAAAAAACACAAGTTCCGCTTTCGGCGGAGGAATTGGCTGAATTAAAGCGAAAAGCTGCCGAACTTGAAAAACTGCTTCGACCGCGGGGAGGAATATAATATGAAGCGTTTTATTCTTTTTTGTGCGTTGTGCATATCGGTATGTACCTTTTTGTATGCAAAGGTTGATATCCGCGACGGAAAACTGCGGCTTGTTATTGAAGACTATGACGGTAATTTTTATTTGTATCGTAAAAATCCGCAGGGCAATTATATTTCTCTTCTCGATTCAAAACGTTACAGTTTAAACTCGGGATTTTATATTTTATACGGTAAAAGTGTTCAAAAACTGATGAGAAGCGGCAATTTGTCCATCTTTTCCGAAGAAACCGCTTCGGGGGCGCGCTTAACTTTTTCATCCGAAGAAAAATTTATCTGTACGATAGACTTTACCTTTTTGGCATCGGACGGTAAAGAAAGCGACAGTATCCGAATCGATACCGCCGTTAAAAACCTTTCGCATGAATCGAATCTTATCGGTTTAAAAGTTTTTTTCGATACGCTGCTCGGGGAAAATTCCGGAACACATTTTTCAACCGCTTTGCACGGTTCTATTTCTTCGGAATGTTATTTTAACGATATGAGCCGGGAGCAGTGGATTCAATCTGCAAACGATAATGTTTCCGTACGTTTTCTTTTTGCAGGTGATAATATTACTCCTATACAAACCCTCGCGCTTGCAAACAAGGATGTGCTTTCCGTTCCCGTTTGGGCTCCCGTTTTTGTTCCCGACCGTAAATTCGATTCTTTGCAGTCTTATAATAATTCAGCCCTTTGCGCATCATGGGAACCGAAGTATCTTATGCCGGGCGAAGAATTAAACGTATGTTTTTATATAACTACCGGGGCGGGACGATTGCTCCCTGCGGATTATAAAACGCTTCGGGCGGGAGTTACCGGTACAGGTAACGTTTCGGATAAAAACGGGGATGCTTTGTCCGCCTTTAAATCCTTGCCTCCGCCTATAGATAATATTCGTGACGATACGGATGCATATATACGCTTTTTAATCAGCCGTGTGCGCGAGCTGGAAGAAAATCCCGCTGCGGTAAGCCGTGAAGAAATTGCACGGCTGCAAGCCGAAATAGATGCCGTTCTTTTAAAGGCGGCGGGACGCTGAAAATCATGCACTCCGATGTTTTAAAAAAAGCGCGGTATTTGCTCGCTTTCAGGCGTTTTTCCGAAGTTATCTCGCTTTTGGAACCGAGAATTACCGAATATCGGGAATCTTTTCGTTTCTATTATCTTCTCGGGACGGCCTGCCTCTATGTCGGAGATATAGGGGGAGCCGAGCTTTATTACAAAAAAGCGCGGGATTTAAAAATGACCGATCCGGAACTGATAAACGCTCAAGCCGTACTTTTTTTGCGCCGCGGAGAAATACAGCGTGCCGTTGAATATTATCTTGAAACTCAGGATTACGATCCTGCAAACCTGACTGCAAAACGCGCCCTTGATTTAATAAAAAAAAACAGCGGCACTGAGCGCTTAACCGATTATATCCACAGCACAAAAATAAAACGCTTTTATCCTCCTTTGGGAGCGCATCCCGTGTTTATCGGCGGATCCGTTTTTGCGGCCCTGTGTGCGGTTTTGGTTTTTATTGCCGCCCTTTATATTAAGCCGTTTCAAGCCGAAGTTCCCCGTGCAGACCTTTCCGCGTTTACCCTCAGTACGGAAGAAAAACAAAATTCGCTTGTGCAGGATACGGCTTCATCGGTGTTCCGTCTTGTATTGACAAAAAAAGAGCTTGAAAAAGCTTACGAAGATGCGCAGACGTATTTTCAAAAATACCGCGACAACGCCGCTCAAGTGGAAATCAACCGTATTTTGAATTCAAATGCCTCCGTTTCGGTGCGGCAAAAAGCCCGCCTTTTGATGGATTATTTGAGTGAACCCGGTTTTGACACCGTAAGCGATACATACAGCTATACTCAAGTATCGGCTCAAAGCTGGCTGTATATGGATTGTTGGATTGTCTGGACGGGCAGGGTAACGAATATCGAACAAAACGAAACCGAATACCGCTGCGACTTATTGGTCGGCTACGATACGATGGAACGTATGGAGGGCATTGTACCCCTGATTTTAGCTCAGCCGGTTCACATAGATACGGCTTTACCCGTAAAGGTTTTGGCGCGGGTGCAAAGCGAAAACGGACGGCTTATACTGCGGGGCAAGTCGGTATATCAGCCGATTCCCGAAAAGTAAACACCACTAAAAGCCCGGTCGGTTTTTAGCAGTTTTCGATAATTTTTTTAAAACGGCGCCGTTTTTTGCGCGGCAACACCTATAATATATATGAGGAGATTAATCATGGCAAAGATAATGAATGAATTGCCCGCAGCAGGCGATACGCAGGGAAAATTGCAGGCATTGGAAGCCGCCCGGTTTCAAATCGAAAAACAGTTCGGTCAGGGCTCTTTAATGAAGCTGGGGACTGCGGCAAATACAGCAGGGATTGAAGTTATTCCCTCCGGTTCGATTTTATTGGACGAAGCATTGGGTATCGGCGGTTACCCTAAGGGACGCGTCATCGAAGTATACGGTCCCGAATCTTCGGGTAAAACCACGCTTACTCTTCACGCGATTGCCGAAGCGCAAAAGATGGGAGGCATTGCGGCCTTTATCGATGCCGAACATGCCCTTGACCCGGTGTATGCAAAGGGCTTGGGCGTTAATATCGATGAGCTGTGGGTGTCCCAGCCCGATACGGGAGAGCAGGCTTTGGAAATCGCCGAAAGCCTCGTGCGCTCCGGTGCCGTTGACGTTATCGTTGTGGACTCGGTTGCCGCCCTTACTCCGCAAGCCGAAATTGAAGGCGATATGGGAGATTCCCACATGGGATTGCAGGCGCGCCTTATGAGCCAGGCTTTGCGCAAACTTACGGCTATTATCGGCAAGTCGAAAACCCTGCTTATCTTTATCAATCAAATCCGCATGAAAATCGGCGTTATGTTCGGAAATCCCGAAACAACCACCGGCGGTAACGCGCTGAAGTTTTATTCATCCGTGCGCTTGGAAGTGCGCCGTATCGAGTCGATTGACGCTAAAGGCGAAGAAGATGCGGTCGGTAACCGCGTGCGCGTAAAAGTCGTAAAAAACAAGGTTGCACCGCCTTTCAGAAAGGTTGAGCTCGATATTATGTTCGGTAAGGGGATTTCCTCGGTTGCAAGTTTGCTTGATTCGGCTGTAAAACACGGCTTTATCGATAAAAAGGGCGCATGGTACACCACTGCGGATGAAAAACTCGGTCAGGGAAGGGAAAACGCCATAGCCTTTTTAACCCAAAATCCCGATTTTGCAGCAGACATCGAAAAGAAAATCCGCGAAAAGCTTTTTCCCGGTCAAGTGCTTGTAAAAAAAGAGGCGGGAGCAAAGGCTGCCGCCAAACCTGCCGCCCAAAGTGCGTCCGCAGTTCAAGCTGCGCCTGCACCGAGTTCTGCGGCACAAGGCGCTTCCAAACCTGCGGAGCCGAAAGCATCTGCGGCCCAAACTGCAAAGCCTTCCGATTACGCTTCAAATCCGGAAGCCGGAGATTTGTTTTAGATTATGAAACACGAGGTTGTGCTCGGCTTGGGCTCAAACCGTTCCTTTATGTGCGGAGAAGAGGTTCTTGCGCCTCCTGTAATTTTGGAACGGGCGTGCCGGGCGCTGTCCTCGCTTCTATCGGATATACGGCTTTCTTCCGTCTATCAAACCGAACCCATGTATGTAAAAGACCAGCCGCCTTTTTATAACATGGCGGTATCGGGCTTTTTTCACGGAGAACCGCTTGAACTTTTGGATAAAATTCAGCGTATAGAAGCCGACTACGGACGATGCCGCAAAAACGAGCGGCGGTTCGGCGAGCGCAGTCTCGACATCGATATTGAATTATTCTCGGATTTTTGCATCACAAGCGAGCGATTGGAAATTCCGCACCCGAAACTCTGTGAACGCGCCTTTATTCTTGTTCCCTTACTGGAGATTTTACCTTTTTGTGCCGACATTAAAAACGGGGGCTTTTACGAGCGCCGGTTACGGAATATCGGCAAAAGCGGCGTAACATTCTTTTGCAGCCCCTTTACTCTTTATAAGGAGACCTGAGGAGGTTCATATGAGTGAAGATGTAATGCAGGCGGAAAACGGACAGGCAACGGTTTTTAAGCTGGAACAGTTTGAAGGCCCGCTGGATTTATTGCTTTTTTTAATCAAAAAAAACGAAATCAATATTTACGACATTCCCATCGGCGAAATAACCGAGCAGTTTTTGGAATACCTCGATTATGCGGTTACAACCGACCTTGAAAAGGTTACCGATTTTTATGCAACCGCCGCCGACCTTTTGTATATTAAGTCGCGTATGCTTTTGCCTGTCGAAACCGATTTTTCCGATGACGATATGGAAGATCCGCGCAAAGAATTGGTCGATAAATTGATTGAATATCAAAAATTCAAAAAATTGTCCGAACTTATGGAAGAAAAAGAGCAGGAATCCGAATGGACTCTTGAGCGTAAAAAAATTCAGCGTGTTCTTCCCTTTGAAGAAGATGAGCTTTGGGAAAAAATCGATACATGGGCACTTATGAAAAGCTTTTCGCGCCTTGTCGGTGCTTATTCGCACGAGCAGATTATGAGTATGTACGAAGAAATCTCGGTCAGCGAAAAAATCGCGCTTATGAACGAGTTTTTTGAAAACAGGGGCGAATGTTTTTTTACCGATTTGGTTGTGCGCAAGGGAAACATTATGGACATTGTATGCGCTTTTATGGCAATATTGGAAGCCGTTAAATTTAAAACGGCATGTATCTATCAGAACCGTATGTTCGGAGATATAAAAATAAGACCTGTACAAGCGGCATAAGGCGCGTTTGTAAAGCGGAGTGAATAAGTGGATTTTGACAAAGAAACGGCTCTTGTGGAAGCGGTGTTTTATCTTGAAGGAGAGCCGTTAAATACGGAAGCCATTACGCGCATTACCGATTTATCGAAAGAAGTGGTTGTCGAAGTTTTGACGCGCTTAAAAGAGCGTTATGCGGCAAAGGATTCGGGGATTGAACTTGAACAAATATCGGGCGGTTGGGTAATTACCCCCAAAAAAGAATTGTGGTCTTTTTTGCGCGAACGTTACGGCAAAAAAAACGAAGGCAAGCTTTCGCGGGCGGCAATGGAAACCCTTTCCATCATCGCTTATTCCCAGCCGATTACCCGCGGCGAAATAGAGGCCATACGCGGCGTTTCGGCGGACAATATGATTCGTCTCTTAGCCGAGCGCAGTTTAATTAAAGAAGTCGGAAAAAAAGACATTCCCGGTAAACCAGCCCAATACGGCACTACAAAGGAATTTTTAAAGTTTTTCAGATTGAACAGCATTGCCGATTTACCCAAACTCGACGAAACGGAAAGCGAGCGTTTTGAACTTGCACGGTAAAAATCGTCATACTGCAGGCTCCTTTCGCTCCTGTTCGTCTTGTGCCGAATCTTCGCGCTCAAATTCCGTGCAGGGCGCTTCTCCGATACGGCTCCAGCTTTACCTTGCACGCTGCGGGGCTGCAAGCCGCAGAGCCTGCGAAACCTTTATCGCGGACGGCAGGGTAAGCGTAAACGGCACAATCGTTACGGCCGCCGGCACAAAGGTATGCGAAACCGACGAAGTGCGTCTCGATGGGGTTTTAATGCGTCCCGAATCGCGGCGTGTATACGTTCTTTTACATAAGCCCGCAGGCTACGTGTGTTCGATGGCGGACGAAAAGGGGCGCAAAACGGCAGCTTCTCTTTTGGAGCCGCATTTTTCCGAGCGGCTGTACAATGTCGGAAGGCTCGATATGTTTTCTTCCGGCTTGATTATCTTTACAAATGACGGCGAATTTGCAAAAAGGCTTTCGCACCCTTCATCCGGTATCGAAAAAGAATACATTGTTAAAACAACGGTTCCCGTTCCCGCCGAATTGGCAGAGCGTTTTGAAAAAGGCATCCGTATCGAAGGCGTTTTTTATAAGTGCCGCTCGGCCGACATACGCTCGACCCGGACGGTGCATATCGTGCTTGTCGAAGGTAAAAACCGCGAAATAAGGCGGGTGTTCGAGCATTTTGAAATACCGATACGCTCTCTTACGCGCATCCGTATCGGCTCGATTTGTATGGAAAATTTGGCCGAAGGCGCTTTTCGGGAATTGAGCGAAGAAGAATGTCGCCTTTTAAACGCATATTGATATGGGAGTATGTTAAAGCGAACGGCTAAAATAGCGCCGCCAGCTTCATAGGAGTAATTATGGTTATAGCGATTGACGGGCCTGCCGGAACGGGAAAAAGTACGATAGCAAAACTGATTGCAAAACGGTTCGGCATAGCTTTTTTAAATTCGGGAAGCTTTTACCGCGGCATAACGCTTGCCCTTTTACGGGGCGGGGTCGATTTAAGCGACGAAAAAGCGGTACTCGACTGTGCCCGCGCCCTAAAGCTGGATTATGTAGACGAACGCCTCATCGTAAACGGCGAAGATGTGGACGATGAACTCCATTGTGATGCCGTCGACGCCCATGCAGCCCAAGTGTCCTGCATTGTTCCCCTGCGTCATATTGTAAACGAAAAACTGCGTGGCATAACAAAATCCTTGAGTTTTGTATGCGAGGGCAGGGATATGACTACGGTCGTATTCCCCGATGCCCAATACAAGTTTTACCTTGACGCTTCTGTCGACGCACAGGCCGAACGCCGCTTTAAACAGGGAGTCAGCAATTTGAGCCTCGAAGAAATCAAAAAAGCCATTATCAAACGCGATGAGATAGACAAATCAAAAAGCGAAGGGGCTTTAAAAAGAGCCGAGGACGCCCATTATATTGATACAACGCACTTGACCATTGAGCAGGTTTGTGAGATAATAAGTAGCAAAATTAACTTATAAGGGTTTAAAATGGAACAGACGGAAGTGACAATGGATGAAGATCGGAACTCCACCGAAAACATTCAGACACAATTACAGGAAGAGTATCTTAAAAGTCTCGAAACACTTGAAGAAGGTCAGCTTGTAGAGGGTACCGTTATACAGGTTACCCCCGATCAGGTGTTTGTAGACGTCGGATACAAATCGGAAGGAAAAATCCCGACATCGGAGTTTTCGGAATTGCCGAAAGTCGGTGATACGGTAAGTGTTGTTCTTATTGCAAAAGAGAACAAACACGGGGAAGTGATTGTTTCAAAACAAAAGGCCGATGTAAAGCAGTTGTGGAAAAACCTGCGCCAAGCCTTTCAGGATAAAATGCCGGTTGACGGTGTAATCGATAAGGCTGTAAAAGGCGGTTTTGAAGTCAATCTCGGAAGCGATATACGTGCGTTTTTGCCGATAAGTCAGTCGGATTGCCAAAAGGTTGAGCGTCCCGAAAAACTTATCGGAGTAAAGAGCAAATTCTATGTGGAACGCCTGTATTCCGATAACAAAGCGAATGTGGTTGTAAACAGACGCAAATATCTTGAAGAAACCGTAGAAAAAAAACGCGATGAGTTTTTTAACAGCATTTCCATCGGAGATACCGTAAAGGGTGAAGTTAAAAGCTTTACCAGTTTCGGTGCCTTTATCGATTTGGGCGGTTTTGACGGATTGCTGCATATAAACGATATGAGCTGGGGTCATGTAACCCGGCCCAAGGATTTTGTCAAAAAGGGACAGGAAATTACCCTCAAGGTTATCCGTCTGGATCCTGCCGAAAAACGCATCAATTTGTCGCTTAAGCATTTTTCCGAAGATCCCTGGCTGCATTTTGAAGATAAATATCATGTCAACGATATTGTAAAAGGTCATGTAACAAAATTGGCCGATTTCGGTGCTTTTATCGAACTCGAAGAAGGCATTGAAGGACTTGTGCATATCAGCGAATTTTCGTGGGTACGCAAAATCAATAAACCCTCCGATGTGGTTAAAGTCGGCGATGAAGTCGAATGTATGGTGCTCGGTTACGATATTCAAGCCGGCCGCGTATCGCTGGGCTTAAAGCAGGTTACCGCGAACCCTTGGGACAATATCGGCGAAAATTATCCGGTAGGTACACGCTTAACGCGCAAGGTTGTAAAACTGACCAATGCCGGCGCCTTTGTTCAGCTTGAAGAAGGTATTGACGGCTTTTTGCCTTCGGAAGACCTTTCGTGGAAAAAGAAAGTTAAGCATCCGGGAAGCGAATTGTCGGTCGATCAGGAAATTGAAGTTATCGTTACCGAAAACGATCCGGAAAACAGAAGAATCCGCTTGAGCGTTAAGCACTTAACCGAAGACCCTTGGAAACCCTTTGCACAGGCATATCCTGCCGGTTCGGTTATTGAAGGCGAAATCGTTTCCATTACCGACTTCGGTTTGTTTGTCCGTGTGGAAGGCGGTATCGAAGGCTTGGTCAATAAAGCAAACCTTACCGAAAGTAAAGAGGAAAGCTACGAAGACGCACTGAAAAAGTACAACGTAGGCGATAAAATAACGGTCTATGTTGTTGAAATCAATCCCGAAAAACAAAAAGCCGCATTTTCGGTTAAAGAAGTTAAGAAAAAAATGCAGCGCGAGGAGATTTCTCAGTATATGTCGGCATCCGATGACGATGACGGCGGCGCTTTTACCTTGGGTGATTTACTGAAAAACAAACAAAACTGATTTTTGCGGGTTGTTGATATGATACCGAATAGTGTTGACGCGGAAAAACTCAATACCCTTGTTGAAATCAACGCCCGTATAAATGAAGATTATTTCGATTTGGACGCATTGCTGGTACATATTCTTGAATCGGCAATGCGTCTTGTTAAATGTGAAGCCTCCTCCCTCTTACTGATGGAAGACAGCGAGACTCTTAAATTCCGCGTTGCTTTGGGACCTGCCGGTATTCAAGCGCAGGAAATACCCGTTTCGATGAAAGAAAGTATAGCCGGCTGGGTAATCGAGCATAATGAATCTTTAATTATAAACGATGTTCTCGGTGATCCGCGCTTTTTCGATACGGTTCAGGAAAAAACCGGCTATATTACCAAAACAATGGCGGCCGTTCCGTTGCGTTTTAAAGACGGCTGTATCGGCGTTATCGAGCTTTTAAATAAAGATGCGGGCATTCCCTTTACACGTGACGACCTTGCTATTTTGGAGCTTTTGAGCGTTCAGGCGGGGATTGCGTATCAAAACGCTTCGGCTTATCGGCAGGCGCACGTTAAAATACGCAAATTGGAAACCGCTATTTCGGACGCTGCCGGTTTTCATAAATTAATTGCCGAAGATCCTGCGGTTTTGGATTTGCTTAAAATGGTTGAGCAGATTGCTGCAACGAATTCGTCGGTGCTTATTTTAGGTGAAAGCGGGGTAGGCAAGGAATTGTTTGCCGAGCGTATTCACTTAAAAAGTCCGCGCGCTTCCAAACCCTTTGTGCGCGTAAACTGTGCGGCGTTGTCGGAGCAGTTGCTTGAAAGCGAATTGTTCGGTCATGTGCGCGGTGCTTTTACCGATGCAGTAGCGGATTCGACCGGACGCTTTGAAACGGCAAACGGCGGTACTCTTTTTTTGGATGAAATAGGAGAACTGCCCGTCAATTTGCAGGCAAAACTTTTGCGGGTAATACAAAGCCGCAGTTTTGAAAAAGTAGGTTCCAGTAAAACGATTTCGGTTGATGTACGTATTATAGCGGCGACAAACCGCGATTTGGAAGCGATGATAAAGGCGGGAACATTCCGTTCGGATTTGTATTTCAGGTTGAATGTACTGCCGATAACGGTGCCGCCTTTGCGTGTCCGGCGCGGTGATATAGAACCGCTTGCCGATTTTTTCAGGCAAAAATTCAGTATGGAAACGAAAAAAAACTTTATCGGGTTTTCAAAAGATGCTTTGAATTTGCTGTTTAATTATTCCT
>CAUURR010000043.1:0-12734 GCA_963547555.1 uncultured Treponema sp.
ATATCGTACCCGATTACCGCAGCGAACGGCTCTACGTTTCGGATATGTTCAACTCGTGTATTGAAGTGTATTCGTTAAAAGACGACAGCCTTATTGCCTCGATAGGGGTTTTTAATAATCCCAATACGATTGCGCTTTCTCCCGACGGCAGACGTTTGTATGTATCGTGCCGCGGCCCGAACCATCCCGAAAAGGGTTACGAGCACAAGGGCTTGGTAACCGGCAGACTCGACATAATCGATACGCACAGTCTTACACGGATCGAAAGCATTGAAGCGGGCAATCAGCCGACCGGTCTTGACGTATCAAGCGACGGCACGTTGATTGTTTTGTCCGATTTTTTGGATAACCGCGTCCGCTTGTTCCGTTTCCGCACCCCTTTCTCAAACCTTGACATCGGCGGCACAACACCTTACACTGAATAAAAGGGGATTTTATGAGCAATACCGCAGAGCAGCCGCCTGCACGGGCGCAGGCAAAAAACGGCACAAAAAAGAAAAAACACGGTTTTTTCGGCACACTGATTATTACGCTTTTTGTTATTATACTGATCATACTCCTTCCCGCAGCAGGATTTCTTATATACTCAAGCCTCGACGGAGCAAACCCTGCAGAACATATTCCTCAGGGCTTTTATGCCTATATAAATCTGCCTTCGGCGGGCGATTTTTTACAAAAAACCGTATCGGTACAAACGCTTGATGCGCTTTTAACCGGTGCAAATACCGAAAAATTGCAGGGAACTCTGCGTTCCGTGCGAGCTTCTCCCGTTTTATCCGCCAAATGGTTTGATAAAGTATCGAATTTCAGGCTGGATGCCGCCGTATATGCGGACGGCGCATTCCTCGGGTGCGCCAAGCTCGGATTCAGATCCGCAGCCTCTCGTCTTTTGCCGTACATTTTACGGTACCGGCCTGATATATTTTCATCCGTAAAAGAACTTTCAGCCGAAACCGAAAACGGCACCCTGTTTTGGATTTACAAAATGGGGGATTCGCAAAAGGTATACATCGGCTTTTACAAAGATTTGATGATTGCTTCGGCATCGAAAGATTTATTTATGCAAGCGCTGCATAAATCCGGACAAAACAACGAGCATATTACGACAATCAAACAATTTACCAAAAAATCCGGCCGCGATGCCCTCAGCGTCTTAACCGATGTGAATTATTTTACTTCGCATATTAAAAACGATACCTTTTACGGAAAAATTATTTCACGCCTGACCTTTCCGGAATACACGGCGGTCAACTTCAATTTGAACAAAAAAGAAATGTCGGTTTCCGGAAACTGTGTATGGGACAGCGATTCAAAGGGACTCAAAATCATTTTACAAAACAAATCGGCGGTTCCGGGAATTTTAGCGCGCCTGCCCGAATCTACCGACTATATAACGCTTTTAAAAATGGGAACGCCGGCCTTTTTGTTTGAAAACGGAACCGAACTTTTGGGAAGAAATATTATAAATGCCTACGAAAATGCGGCAAACGGCATCCGCTTTTTGTTCCAAAAAAGTATTGAAGAACTTTTATTTTCCTGGATGGGCGATGAAATCGGTATTATCGGAACCGCCTCTTCGGAAGAGCCGGTATTTTTTATATCGCTCAAAGACGAAAAACAGTGCCGCGATGTATTTTCGCATATTTTTTCCACACTGTTTGTACAGCAGGATGTATCCGCCGTTGTAAACGGAATGCGTATTCCGCGGATTGAATTTCCGGAGGTAATAAAGGCACTCGTCCGCTCATTTAAAGTTGAACTGTCCACCCCTTTTTACATTATCCGGGACGGTTATCTTTATCTTTCACAGAGTGCCGAAGCCCTTGCGTCGTTTACGGAAGAGGCAAAAAGCGGCAAACTTTTGGTAAAAACCGAAAACTGGAAAACGATAGCGCGTGCGGTTTCTCCGGAAACATCCGTGTTTGCCTATTATACACTGGACAGCCGAGTGCCGGCTTTTTTAAAACACAATGCCGCATTAAAAGCCGTACTGAAAGATTACGGCAAGGGGGTTGTATCGGTTAAACTGGATGGGGCACAAAAACTCCGCTTTGAGTTATATACACAAAAAACCGCTTCGGCATCCCGTGAAGAATTGGCCTCTTTCCCCTACGATTGCGGCGTAAAAGTGCAGTCGCATATTTACAGCGGAAAAACCGCAAAAAATGTTCCCTATGCGTATTGGACTTCCGGGCAGTCGGTGTATGCGTTTAATTTGGCGCAGCGCAGTGTGCGCAGTATAACGCTCGACGATACGGCGTATATAAGCGTACAAACCGGAGAAGCGTCCGAAAAAGGCATTATAAAAGCGGTGTGGGCCGTTTCCGCGCGGGGAACCGTATATAAAACCGATTATGATTTAAATCCGCTTGAAGGATTCCCGCTTTTAACCGGAGAACGGGTGAGCGCATCGCCTGCAGCGATACACGGCTCAATAGCCGTCCCTCTTGCCGATAAAAACGCCCTGCTTTTTATCGATTCAAATGCGCATACTTATTTTTCCAAAGAAATGAACGCAAAATTAAAGCAGCCGCCCCTTGTATTTGAAAATATCATTGCCGCACATCCGCGTTCTTTCGACAGTCTTGTATACCTGTTTGATACAAAGGGAAACATCCTGCCCGATTATCCTATCGAATCGGAAGCCATTTCCGCCGTCCGGCCCGTCTTATACAGGGATCCTCGGGCGGGACTGTACATGGCCGTGTTAACCGAAGACGGCGTATTTACACTTTTACCGGTTTCCCTGCCGCAAGGGGGAAAGCGTACGGAAATCTCCGATAAAAACGGCCGGGAGCGTCAAACCTTTTCGCTGTCTTTGAATGCTGCATCAAAGGTTCAGCCGGTTTATTCTCCGTCGCTGAATATGTTTTTTGCCGCGGATGAAAACGGAACCCTGTATAAAATCGATACCGAATGCCGCATTGTCGATAAAACGGCATTAAAGCCTAAAACGGCACATAACCGCATTATAAGCTTGCTCGATTTTGACGGCGACGGTACCGACGAGGTTTTTGTATCCGGAGGCGGCAATGCGCTGTATGCGTATAATGCTCGGCTTATGCCGCTTGAAGGCTTTCCCGTTGCGGGAACGGGTATTCCGCAGATGATTGACGTTGACGGGGACGGCTTTGCCGAACTGGTAACCTGCAGTATTGATAATAAAATTCATGCGTATAGAGGAATTACACAATGAAACACGAGCGCCTATATGCCGGTCTTTTTTCGGCTTTTATGCTGATTGCCTTTGCCTCATGCTCGACCGTACCGAGAAGCGATGTCTATTCTTCATCGGTAAAAGAAGATAACGGCGCACGAATTGAAAACATAGAACGCTCCCTTGTTTTGCAACGCAAAACGGTTTTACAGGAGAAAACGATTTTGCAGAGCAAAACCATTTTGCAAAGCAAAATGAACGATGCGGCGGAAAACGCATCCGTAAAAAAAGAACTTGATGAGCTGTTGTCCGTGCCGTCTTCCGACTCAAGTTATTTAGCGCGGCTTTACGCCCTGTATGCCGACCGGTACCTTTTAGACCGTGATAAGGCGGCGGCACGTAAGATGCTTAAAACCGCACAAAGCCGCAATGCCGAAGATGAATACGTTATGCTTGTAAGCTCGCGGCTGATGGAAAAAAGCAATGAAAAACGGGATTTTCTTGAAAACGCAATAAAACACAATCCCGATTTATACCGCCTAAAAGCCGAGCTCGCATCGGTATATTTTTCGGAAGAAAATTATACTGCAGCCCTTGCCGCCTTCGATACCTCTCTGGACTTTTTACCGCAAGAGTACACGGAACTCTATGGCGAACAACGCGAGCAGGCGGCGAAATTCCACGAACTGGGAGGCTCTGTACATAAAGACAGCGCCCGCATTGTCGAGCAGGATACAATCCGTCTTTCCGACATGACGGCCTTAACGCAGGACAACAGCCATGCCCTCGATTTTATCACCGGCACGGAAAGGCGCGCCGTAAAACTTCTTGCCGAACAATTAAAAATCGAAGGCTGGTATGCCCCCGACGCCGATTTAAACACGGGAAACGCAAAACGTAAAGACGCCGCCTTGTTTTTATGGCACATAATTGCCGGAAGCGATTTTGCCCTTTTGAACCGTTACAGCACAAAATACATACAGCGCGGCAAAAGTCCCTTGGAAGACGTTCCCCTCGACCGCACATATTTCGACTCGATTTTAGGCGTTGTAGAAGAAGATATTATTCCCCTCATAGACGGAAGACGTTTTGATCCTGAAGGAAGCGTAAGCGGTTTCGACTTTTATAATTGGCTGAAAAAAGCCGACAATTTGCGCCGCTAAAGCGGTATAGCAAAGCGCTTTGGAACACCAAAGTGGCAATGTCCGAAAACGGGCGGTCAAAACCGAATCTGACTGAACCGGACTGACGGAAGGAGGAAAAAAATGCAGGCAAAAAATATCGACGTTACCGCACTGGGCGAACTGCTCATCGATTTTACACCGAGCGGATTGAGCGAACAGGGTAATCGTCTTATGGAAGTCAATCCGGGCGGCGCACCTGCAAACCTTCTTTCCATGTTGACCAAACTCGGACATTCAACTTCGTTTATAGGAAAAGTCGGAGACGATATGTTCGGGCGGCTTTTAAAAGACGTTCTCGACGATGTAGGAATCGGGACCGAAAACCTTATCCTGAGTAAAACCGACAACACAACCCTCGCCTTTGTACACATAAAAGACGGCGGAGACCGCGACTTTTCGTTTTACCGTAAAAACGGTGCCGACGTTCAGCTTTCAAGCGGAGAAGTCAACACAGAACTCTTATTGCGTACCCGTATTTTTCACTACGGCTCCCTTTCGATGACGGCCGAACCCGCAGCTTCGGCAACCGAATATGCGCTTTCCTGCGCTAAAAAACGGGGCATCCTGTGTTCATTCGACCCTAATTTACGCATTCCCCTGTGGGATAATCTTGCACACGCAAAAGAGCGCATTCAATACGGCTTATCGCAGTGCGACATTTTGAAAATCGCCGAAGAAGAGCTTGAATTTGTAACCGGCTGTACGGACATAAACGAAGGGGTGCGCGCTTTGCGCTCGTCGTACAATATCCCGCTTATCGGCGTAACCTGCGGTAAAAAAGGCGCGTCCCTGTTCTACGCGAACAAAAAAACTACGGACGGTTTGGGTATACACGAAAGCCTGCCGACCTTCAAAAAGGTAAAAACCATAGACACCACGGGAGCAGGCGACACATTCGGCGCCTGCATTTTGCACGACGTTCTGGTACACGGTTTTACCGATTTTACGAAAGAACGCCTGCACTCCATGCTCCTTTTTGCAAATGCAGCAGCTTCCCTCGTAACCGAAAAAAAAGGTGCGCTCCGCGTTATGCCCTCCGAAAAGGAAATACGCGCCCTCATCGCACAAGGACTGTAAACAGCGGAACTCTTTGCATGACGGCATCACGAAAACGGTTCTTTGCGTTCTCGGCGCTCATTGCGGTTTATTTGTATTTTTCAGCTCGGTTTCGGAATAATCACCAGATTGCGTTCGTGTTCTTCCAAAAAAGGTACCTTTAGAGGAATAACTTCAAAGGAAGAAACAAATTGTTTTACCGCGCCCATCTCTTCATCTATTTTTTCTCTTTTTGCCTTATAAGCTGCCAAAAAGCCGCAGGGTTTTAAAGTCCTCAGCAGTATGCGGAGCATTTTTTTATCCAGCGGGCGGAAAGCTCTGAACACGGCTATATCGAAACTCTTTTGCTCGATTCTTTCGGCTTCGATATTTTCTATGCGGACGTTTTTTAATCCGAGAACCGCCGCGCAGTTTTCCAAAAAAAGGCAGCGCTTACTCATACGCTCGACAAGGACAAAATCGGTATCCCCCATAGTAAGGGCAAGCGGAATACCGGGCAAGCCACCTCCCGTTCCGATGTCCGCTATAACAAAGTCTGCGTCCGTGCCGGATGTCGCAGCCGTATTTTCACAAGCGGCGGCTTTTAAGGTTTCATTCATCCGCCTTTGTTTTAACACTTCTTCTTTGAGTTTTAACAATTCCGTGCGGGCGGCAAGGCTGTCCAAAATATGGCGCACTTCGATTTCTTCTGCAGTTTTTGCCGCAGTCAAATCGTATACCGAATTGAATAATTCAAGTTCCTTGACATAACGGTGCAGTTTTTCGGCGGATAAAGCGGCTTCATCTTCGTTTATGCCGAGTTCAATCAAACCCTTGTATAAAAACTCGGCTTTTCCGTCCGAGGTGCCGGCGATTGTTTTTGTCATCTGCCCTTCTCCCGCGAGTTAAAATCAATGTCGAGAAGTAAATCGGTTTGCACATTTTCGGCAAGAACACGCATGGTTACAAGGTTGCCCGTCCTGACCGCTTGCAAAAAAGAAGCCCGTGTTAAAGCGTATAGGGGAGAATCGGGATTTTCGGGCTGCTGTGAAAGACTGAACGCTGCGTTAAAAGTTCCTCCTCCCGCAGCCTTAAAAAGAAAGTAAAAAGTTTCGCCGTATATTTTGCCGGCGGCACTGTTTTCCGAACGGTATTTGCGGTCGCCGGTAAGTAAAAAGCTTCCGTCCGTTTCGGGCTGTGATATAAAAACGGCCGTACACGAAGGAAGAATATTGTAATTTCCGGCAACAAAGCGCAAAATACGACCGCCTTGTTTGTCCTGTTTTCCTGCCTGCACTGTGTCGGTTTCGGCAACACTGCCCTTTGCAGAGTTTTGTAAGTCAACCGTTTTTTGCAAGGCATCCAGTTTTTCGATTACCGCTTGCAGTAAAACCGCCGTTTGATTTTGTGTGTACAAATCCGCCGCAGTCGGCTGTCCGCTCAGAATACCGGCAAGAGCCCCGCCACTCGGATTACCCGATGTGCCGCTTATTGTACCGGGAACCGAAAGCAGTCCGCCGAGTCCCTGTGCGGAAAAAAGATTTCCGCTTCCGAGTAAGGATGAAAGCGTACTTATATCCGCGGCACTTAACGAAGCGTTTCGGAGAGAACTTCCCGCACCTTTTCCCGCAAAGTTTCCGGCTGTAGTTTTTGCCGCGCTTAGGGCAGCATTCGGCGTACTCGTTTGCGATGTTCCGGCCGCAGCCGTCCCCGAAGGCTTTTGAGGCGTCTGCGGCGAAACGGGATTTTGCGGAAAGCTCATCTTTTGAGAAGCTGCAGAAGGCTGCGGTGCTCGGGGCGTTTCGGGGCGTGCGGGAACCTTATGCATATCCGCCGAAGGGGTCAGCTGCGGTACGGAGGTTCCTTCAATTACGGGAGGCGTTACCGAAGGCGGAACAGGAGCCTGCGGTACAGTTACGGGCATAAATGTGCTTTGTGCCGCCGCGGAAGCGTTTTGCGCCGCAAGAGAAAGCGCACAAACTGCGCTTAAACCAAGGGCAAGAGCGAGATGCATAAAGGCTGCGTGCCTGCACCCTTTTTTACAAGCTTGCAAGGCTTTCCTCCACCATTTCAAGGCGGCTTGTCAATACGCCGATTGTTTTTTCAAGGCGCGCTTTTTCTTTTTCCAAACGCGTTTTAACGTCAACATCGTCGGCCTTTTTTTTCATAAGGGCGCGCACCGAATCAGGGCTTTGCCCTCCTTCAAGCAAACCTTGCGCTTCTTTTCGTTTTTCGGGGGTGCGAACGGAAGCAAGCATCTTCATGTTTTCAAAGCCGACCGCGGGATTTATATCGGATGCCGAAACGCTGACGATACTGCGCGCCGCTTGACGCGGAAGCTTTAAACAGCGGTCTATATAATCTTCGTAACGGATATTCGCTTCTATACACAACTCATGGGCGCGGGCTAAAAGCTTTCCGAATTCCTGCATGAGAATGCCGTTTTTTTCAAGATAGTTTTTGCGGATATTTTCAGTCAATTCCGCAAGCTCGGGTGAGTTTTCAAGCCCTATAACATACAAGCCCTTTTCTTCGGCAATTTCCAAAAGCGAATGAAACTTTGCCCAAAACGCATTTGTATGAGAGCGCGCATATTGAGGCGGCTTTAAACCGGCATTTTCCCGCAAGTGAATTTCATTCATCAAATGATGTGTATACTCGTGGATTGCCGTATATACAAGCTGATTGTCGGTTTTAAAATTTTTATTGTGCAAAATAATTTCCCGCGTTTCGGGCTTATATAAGCCGTTTACCTTTTTGCTTTCTTTTCCGCTGAAAATCATTTCAAAATCCAAATCGGTGTTTTCTATAGATAAAAGAATGTTTTTTATCTGTTCGCAATTCATAATACCCCCAATGCTTCCAAAATAATCGATGCCGACACCGTTGCAGCCGTTTCGGTACGCAGCACCCGATCGCCCATGGAACAAAGCGTAAAGCCGGCCGCCTGAAAAGCTTCGCGTTCCGTATCCGTCCAGCCCCTTTCACTTCCGATTGCGGCCCGTACAAAGATTGACGGGCAATCCTTCCCGTTTGGAAGACAGCCGTGGACCGAGCCGTCTTTTGTGCCGAGTGCATTTTTTATATATTCGCCCAAAGACATTTCGGCTTTTACGTTATCAAGACACACGGAAATTCGGCGACCACCGCTTTTTTCCGCGTTAAGAGATGCAAGGCAATCTTTTACGGATGCAAATATATCGAGCTTAGGGATATGGGTGCTTTTCGCTTGAATGCTGCCGTCTTTTAAAGCTTCGTATGCAGCTCCCCTTTCGACGATTTTCGATTCCATATAGGATTTTTCTCCCGTTTCGGTTCCGCAAAGCAAAATGCGCGAAACGCCCAAACCCGCCATATCGCGGAACAAGCGTTTGAGCTGAATGGGACGCGGAAAGCCGACAATCATTTCCAGCGGGAAAAGAGGTTTGCCGTCCGTCAAGGGCGTAAAGTCAAAACGCAAGCCTTTATCATCTAAAGATACAATGCGGGCCTGCCCCGCCATTCCTCCTTCAATACCCGCTTCAAAGGTATCCCCTTCTTTTTTTTTGAGTATGCGGCATATATGGCGGGTACGCTCATCATTTAAAGGGAAAAAATAATTATCGCGTTCGTTAAACAATACAATATTCATAGCATCCCAAAGCACCGATTCCGCCAGGCAAATCGGCACCTTAGCAGTATACCCCTCGTGATTTTGTTTTGCAAGGGCGATTTTTACGTGAATACATACGGGGCGAACAGCTGCCGTATTCCGTCGCTCAATTTCAACGCACCGCCCGAAAGCCGGCTACGATAGCCGCATCATCAAAGAGCCCTCGGTCACAGCGATGTTAAGACTACTATGGTTTACACCCACGTCCTAAACCGCGGCGATCCAGGTGTACAAAGTCCTATAGACAGGATGTGATTTTTCTTTGCTCCGTTTAGTGAGGATAGGCCTAATCTGCCTGTTACTGATGTGTTCAGGCGAATATTATGGTAGAAAGATATTATTTTTTGTTTTGCAGCAGTTTAGATTGCGAATTAGCAACTTATATGGTATAATGAGGAAAGGGCGAAAGGGTGTTATGCTCACACGCCACTGGCGTGGGTAAAAGAATGGATGGTTTTATGAAAAAAAATATATTATTAATATTGTTTGTTTTATTCACATCAGCAATGCTGTCCGCGGAAATTAATAAAAAAAACATAATTGGAAAACAAAATAGATTCTTTATTTCGGTTATTGGTGAAACAAGAGATTCTGCATTATTTATTGAATTTAAGGATGAAAACAAATATACATTTTTCAGTCCTTATGGCGGATATTTATGGAGTTCTTCTGATTATATAGTAAATGGTGATACGATTTCTTTTTCTGTATTGAAAGAAGAAAATCCTTTTAATATAGAAGAGTTAAATAAGTTGTTTTCTGCAAGCAATAAAAATCAACATGTTGATTTTACTTACGACAAAGACTTCTACACATTCTATTTACGAGGTGGTTTTAAAAACGGAAATGTTGGTCTATTTCCTCAAAAGTCAGAATCAACTCCTGATGGAACAATCTGTACAATTGGGAATGTAGAAGTTATAAAAAAAACAGGATATCTTGTTCCTATTGAAAATCTAATTGTCAGAAAAGAGCCTTATGTAAAAGCTGAAACAGGAAGCATTGATTATGAATTCGAGATTTTTCGTTTAACCGAAAATGATTACAGAGGAACGGAAAAGTTCAATAAAGATTATGCTATAAATAATAACCTTCCTGCCAATAATCGTATTTCGCCTGTATTACTTGCAGGAATGATAAAAAAATATTCAGCGGTTACAGTAGAAAAGCAAACCATCGATGGAATTACAGCTCCATGGTACAGAATCAGCTTTACAGATAGTGATGGAGGAGAATGGTATTACTGGGTATTCGGTGGTTACATAAAAGAAATTGATAATCCTGCAACAAAAGAATACGAACACTTATTTTTTAAAGTCGCTGTTAAAAAAGAATATTTAATACCTCTTGAGAAAATAAAAAACGAAAAACAAAAACTTGTTAATCAGTCTAAAACAGTTCTTGAATTTGCTGAACCATTATACAAGCTTTCTACGAAAATTGAATTTAATCATGATCATACTGGTGAAAAAAAAGGATATTATACTATGTATTATTACAATAATAATTGTACATATAGCACAGTAGTTGAACTTGTAAACAATGATTTGATTTCTTCTTCAAAACTAAAAATAGGAATGAATAAACAATCGGTAATTGAGTTGTTGGGGCAGCCTGTAAAAAGCTCTGCAAATACTATAGAGTATAACACTTTTGAATATACACAAGGTTATGGATATGAATTGTCTTTTACAATTGAAAATAATTGTGTTTCAAAAATAAAAATATATTTTGAAAAGTAAATAATATCAACTAATGGATATATAAGCATAACAAAGGTTCGTAGCCGACAGCGGGTCAAGCCCGCTGCGGTACAACCAGTTGTTATGTGGACTGCCCACTGGGCAGCTATTATGGAGAAAAGTATGGCATTTGATTTCAAGAAAGAATACCGGGAATTTTATCTTCCCAAAAATAAACCGGAAATTGTAACAGTCCCAAAAATGAATTATATTGCAGTTAGGGGAAAAGGGAATCCAAATGAAGCAGGCGGCGCTTATCAGCGGGCAGTTGGAGTATTATATGCGGTAGCGTATACTCTAAAAATGAGTTACAAGACTGATTATAAAATTAACGAATTTTTTGAATATGTTGTTCCTCCGTTGGAAGGTTTTTGGTGGCAGGCCGGGATTGACGGCGTAGACTATTCAGACAAATCAAGCTTCAATTGGATTTCGGTAATTCGTATTCCAGATTTTGTTACAAAAAAAGATTTTGATTGGGCTGTAAAGACTGCTGCTGAAAAGAAAAAAATCGATTGCTCCTCTGCGGAATTTCTATCGATTGAAGAAGGCTTGTGCGTTCAGATAATGCATAACGGTTCTTATGACGATGAACCGACAAGCGTAAAAATTATGGATGATTTCATTCGATCAAATGGATATGAAAACGATATGACGGAAAAACGTTTGCACCATGAAATTTATCTTTCAGACCCCAGAAAAAGTTCTCCGGAAAAATGGAAAACGGTCATCAGGCATCCGATAAAAAAAGCATAATTTTGTGAAAAATTGTTTGAAATATGGTATAATGAAAGTTGGAGGTGCAATATGTCAGATACCGCTTACGCAGATTTTACGGAACAAGTGCTTTCTCTTTCCTATGAACAGACAATTATTTTAATGGAAAAAATGCTCGAGTCTTTGAAAAAAAAACGGAATGAAGAAAATTATACCGAAATGGAAAATGATATTGCCCGAAGTTCAATGAACACTATGTGGGAGGAATTAAAAAATGACACATGGTGAGATATGGACAATTGATTTTGGGCAACCGGTAGGCAGCTTGCCGTCAAAAATACGTCCTGCCGTCGTAATGCAAAATGATTTGCTCGGAATAAAAGATCTGAATACAATTGTGGTAATTCCTTTTACTTCGAATCTAGACCGAGCAGATTTTGAGCCTAATATTCTTATTGAAAAAGAAGAAACTGGGCTTTCGAAAGATTCGGTCGCAGTAATTCATCTTATTGGTGCGGTAAATAAATTTTGCCTTGAAAAGAAAGTGTCAAAACTTTCCGAAGAAAATTATCAGAAGCTTGTGGAAGCTGTGGTAAAATTGGTTGCAAATGAGTAAAAATCACATAACAAGTAGCTCAAAGCCGACAAACGGGACAAGCCCGTTTGCGGTTTAGCTACATAGTTAGACGGATGCCTTACGGCACGATAAACGGTAACTTAAAAAAATAGGATATATTTTTATAAATTAAAGCTTAAAACTAAAATTAGTAACTTAGTTTTTTTGAATGAACGTATATTTTATATAATGGCTGCTCGTACACGGAAAGATAAAACCTCTATTCAGGGACTCTTAAAACAGCTAAGAAAATCAACAAACTGTAGGTCATTCTGACTCTTTTGGTGACTGTATAAAGTTAAGCTAAAAAATTAAACTTTAATTTTTATATTTTAATGTTAGTTTCTTCTTGACAAATGCTTCTGTTTAGCGTTAGTATGGAAATATGATAAGAAGTTTTGATGATATAGAAACAGCATCAATATGCAAAGGTAATAAAAGTAAAAAGTTGCCGATGACGATTCAAAATGTTGCAAGAAGAAAACTTCGAATGATTGAAGCTGCAAAAGTTGCAGAAGATTTAAGGATCCCTCCAGGTAATCGTTTAGAAAAACTTGCTGGGAATTTAGACGGATTTTATTCAATCAGAATAAATGATCAATGGAGAATTGTCTTTAAGTTTGAAAATGGA
>CAUURR010000044.1:0-12691 GCA_963547555.1 uncultured Treponema sp.
GAATGCCGATGAAGCCGACATAGTATCAATATATTTTTCAATAAAACGGGAAAGCAGCCATTCATCCTTTTGCGACTTACGTTCGAAATCGTCCAAAAGTTCGTGTTTGAGTATGTATTCAAAATTATTCGGATTCATATTTGCCGTTCAAAAAGTAAATACATGTATTTGTATCTAAATAATACATTTAAAACCTTACTGAAAGTAATATTACAGAAGATTTTCACCTGTACGATTAAAATCAATACCACCCAAGAGTAAAATCAACCCTGTGCTCCGGAATATAGTATTTGGGGCCACCGCGTTCAGCTGAAGCATAGCCGCCGAAAATCCAGCCGGTAAAATCCTTATAGTTTATTTTTATCCAATAATCGTTTTTGCCGTCGATTGTGTCCCGTTCTTCGGTTATAGCAATGACTTCCACATTGGTTTGATGAGGATCGTTTGCGCCGGGCCGTATCGTATACACGACATTCGTTCCGCTTGTTCCCGGCTTGTCGCGTATACGTAAATTTACATATATCGATACTACCCCATTCAGCGATCGTACCGTCCATTTTTTACCGGAACTTTCTATAACCTCAAGGATTTCATAGCGGTTATCGAAATAAGGATCGCGAAAGACGATATACCCCGAATAAATACATATCCAGCCTTCGAGAGTATCTGATTTTATATTATACCATAGTTCGCCTTTCGCATTTCCGTCTTCATTTTTCGGCTCATTCAAATAGTCTTTTCTGCAAATATGTAAAACTTTGACTTTATCGTTATCGTGCAGTTTTCCTATGCTCTTTTTCTTTTCGCAGGCGGTATACACATCTCTGTTTTTTTCGTCCAATAAATTGCCGATAACGACTTCACGTTCACATTTTCGTACTACTGTTTTTATTCCCTTTTCGGTTTTTTCCGATACAATGGTTCCGTTTCCGTTATTGTAGTTGGGCAGGGCAAACGCGAATTGCCAAAAAATCGCTAACAATAAAACACACACTACCGATTTTTTCATAGTACCTCCTCATCCTAAGAGCATGCGGTCATTCAGCGTGCCGTCGGTGCCTTCAAACTTTTTAAGAAGGTCGGCAACTTGGATATTCTTTTTTTCTTCTCCGCTTACGTCGTAGATAATGCGGCCTTCGTGCATCATAATAAGGCGGTTGCCGTATCGGATGGCGTTTTTCATATTGTGGGTTACCATAAAGGCGGTAAGACCGTCGCGGTTGATAATGTCTTCGGTAAGGTCCAAAACCTTTTGGGCGGTTTTGGGGTCGAGGGCGGCGGTATGCTCATCCAAAAGCAAGAGTTTGGGCTTTTGCAACGTCGCCATCAAAAGAGTGAGGGCTTGACGCTGACCGCCGGATAAAAGACCCACCTTTGCGCTCATGCGTTTTTCAAGACCTAAATCCAAAAGAGCAAGCTTTTCGCGGTAGAGGCTGCGCTCGGCATTCGTGATACCCCAGCGGAGACCGCGCCTTTTTCCCCTGCGGTATGCAAGGGCAAGATTTTCTTCTATTTGCATGGTGGCGGCCGTTCCGCGCATGGGGTCTTGGAACACGCGGCCGAAAAAAGCGGCGCGTTCGTGCTCTTTTAAGGCGCTTATATCAAGGCCGTCCAAAACGATACGGCCCGAGTCGGCGGTATAGACGCCCGCAATCAAATTTAAAAGGGTGGATTTCCCCGCCCCGTTTCCGCCGATAACGCTTACAAAGTCGCCGGGTGCCAAATCGAGGCAGATATCGTGCAGAGCTTTTTTTTCGGTTATGGTTCCGAGATTAAAAGTTTTCGATACGTTTTGTATGCTCAGCATTATCGACCGCCTTTTTGCCGCATTTTAAACCGCTTTTTTTGCATATAGTTTGCTTTGATAACCGGAATCGCAAGAGAAAGCGCGACAAGGCAGGCGGTCAAAAGCTTTAAGTCGGTAGACTTCATACCCAGCTGAAGCACAAGGGCAATGATGATACGATAGGTAATCGAACCGAGTACAACGCCTGCAAGGGTGTACCAAAAGGCGATATGGTGCCCGAATATCACATCCCCGATAATAATGGAAGCAAGACCGATAACGATCGCCCCTACCCCCATACCGACATCCGCATAGCCTTGACTTTGGGCGACAAGGGCACCCGACAGGGCGGTTAAACCGTTCGACAGGGCAAGACCGATAAGTTTCATGTTTTCGGTATTTACGCCCTGAGCGCGTATCATGTACTCGTTTGTACCCGTTGCACGGATTGCGGAACCGAGTTCGGTGCCGAAAAACCAATACAACAGCGCAATGATGGCGGCGGAAAAGGCAATACCGCTTATAAGAGAACTGACGGTTTTGCCCGATCCCGTAAGTTCGGCAACACGGCTCATCAGCGTGGTAACGCCGAGAAGCGGTATATTCGCCTTACCCATAATGCGGATATTTACCGAGTACAGAGCAATCATCGTTAAAATGCCGGCTAAGATTCCCGGAATTTTGAGTTTTGTGTGCAACAAAGCGGTTACGGCGCCGGCAAGAGAACCTGCAATAAAGGCTGCCAAAAGCGCAATAAGCGGGTCGATGTTCATGCACACCAAAACGGAGCCGACCGCACCGCCGAGGGCAAAGCTTCCGTCAACTGTCAAGTCTGGAAAATCGAGAACTTTAAATGTTATAAAAACGCCTAAAGCCATAATGCCCCACAGAATTCCCTGTGAGGCGGCTCCCTGTACTGCAAGTAAAAATCCCATTTATAAATCCGAGGGAATCGTAACTCCGATGGCTTCGGCCATATCTTTGTTTACGGTTAAATTAAAAGACTGCACATATTCAATCGGCATCTCGGCGGGCTTTTTGCCGTCGCGCAAAATCAACACCGCTTGTTTACCGGTCAATTTACCCAATTCGTAGTAATTGATGCCGTAGGTTGCAAGACCGCCTTTCATAACCGGTCCTTCTTCGCCGCAGATAACCGGAATCTTCGCTTCGCGCGCAATCATACCCACAGTCGTAATGCCGGCGGCAATCATGTTATCGGTGGGAACGTAAATCGCATCAACCTTGCCGATAAGGTTTTGTACCGTCTGCTGAATTTCGTTTGAATTGGAAACGGCCGCTTCAATATAGGCAAGGCCGATTTCATTACAAGTCTTTTTTGCAATAGCGATTTGAAAGGCCGAGTTTTGCTCGCTTGAATTATACAAAAGAGCGGTTTTTTTTGCATCGGGTACGATTTTCTTTAAAAGCTTGATTTGTGCTTCTACGGGGGTTAAATCGGAAGTGCCGCTTACGTTTGTTCCGGGCATTGCGTTCGACTTTACAAGCTTTGCCGATTCGGGGTCGGTTACCGCCGTTACGAGGATGGGAATCGTATCGGTTAAGTTGGCGGCGGCTTGAGCGGCGGGAGTTGCAATGGCTAAAATAAGGTCGCAGCGGTCATTCACAAATTTTTGGGCGATGGTTTGGCAGTTTGCCTGCTCGCCTTGAGCGTTTTGATAATCGATGGAGATATTCGTTCCGTCGACATAGCCCGCTTCGGCTAAAGCATCGACAAAGCCCTTATACGAAGCATCGAGGGCGTCGTGTTCGACAAGCTGCAAAATGCCTACACGCGGCATACGCGGCGCCTTGTTATCTTTCGCTTTTTCTGCGCCCGATTCTTTTGAACAGGCAAAAAAAACAAACAGAGAGAGTGCGCATAAAGCCGAGACGCACAGAACTTTAATAAGAGCTTTTTTTTGAACCATCTTCCTTCTCCTACTCCTATAAACAATCAAAAAAAGTATGAACTTTCGATTGACTTTTTATGCACGTTTGCCGCACTGCAAAAACGTGCATATTATACTTCTTTGTTTATTTTCTACTATAATATAAAAAAGCGGGTGCAGTCAAGGGAAGGGAAATGTGTGTAAACAAAAATGGGTTTAACAGGAAGCACAAAGGGTATGCATCATCTTACTTATACGGCCGACTTCTTCTTCCCAGCGGGGATCACCCGTAAACCAGAATTCGGTTACAAAACGACGGACTCCCAAACTCCATGCTTTTTGTATGCCGCTTTTAAAATCAACATGACCGGTACCGAAGGGTATTTCCCGATATTTTCCCGGAACGGTTTCTTTGAGGTGCATTGCAAGCATATGTCCTCTGCCCGATTCAAGGTCGTCCTGAACGGAATGACCGTATAAGCGGGCGGCATTTGTTATGTTTCCCAAATCGGGATACACACCCAAATACGGAGAATTGGCGGCGGCAACGTATTCCATAGCCTTTCCGACGGTATCCATGAATGCGGTTTCCATTGTTTCAAAACCGAGCAATACTCCGGCGGAAGCGGCCATTTCAACCGATTTAGCCAAATTTTCTTTAAAAAGAGCCTTGGTATGCTCGTTTCCCTCTTCATAGTAAACGTCATAACCTGCAAGCTGAATAATTCGTATTCCCGTTTCTGTAGCAAAATCAACAGCCTTTTGCATTATTTCAAGGCTTTTGTCGGCGGTACGGACATCGGGACTTCCCAAAGGATATTTACGGTGCGCACTTAAACACATTGAACGAAACGGAATACCCGTATTTTGCACTGCATTTTTCAGTTCCCGCATTTGAGAAGGCGTATAATCAAGTCTTGCCTGTTTTTCATCGGTTTCATCTATACTGATTTCGACAAAATCATAATCGTATTTTGCCGCACATGTCAGTTTTTCTTCATAGGAAAGAGTATTCGGCACAGCCTTTTCGTACAAACCGAGTGTATATTTTTTACGGTTCATAATTACACTCCTTTTTGTCCGTAATAAGCGTTTTTTCCGTGTTTACGAAGATAATGCTTATCCTGCAATATGCGGGGGGCTTCTTGCAAATCGGGATTTATCCGCTTGGAATACGCGGCCATTTCCGCAACTTTTTCCAATACAACGGCATGGTATACCGCTTCATTCGCCGATCTTCCCCATGTAAAAGGACCGTGATTTTTACACAAAACGGCGGGGACGGCAATATATTTTTCAAATTCTTCGGTATTGTCGCCCGCATCGGAACAGGATTTTCCGCCGCTTTTATTCAGAAAATATTCGGCAATAAGAACTCCCGTATTATATTCATAATCTTCATCAATTTCTTCTTTTGTAAGATTACGCACACAGGGAACCGAACCGTAAAAATAATCGGCATGAGTTGTACCGTAACAGGGAATATCCGTTCCGGCTTGTGCCCAGCTTGTAGCCCAGGGACTGTGTGTGTGCACGATACCGCCTATTTTCGGAAAGGAATTATAGAGCACAAGATGTGTTTTTACATCGGAAGAAGGAGCATAGTTTCCTTCAACCTTGTTTCCTTTTAAGTCCATTACCGTCATCATATCGGCAGTTAATTTTTCATACGGAACCCCTGAAGGTTTAATTACAAAAAGCCCTTGTTCCCTGTCGATGCCGCTGGCATTTCCCCATGTAAAGGTTATCAAGCCGTAACGCTGCAAATCCATATTTGCTTCATAAACATCCCGTTTTAATTGTTCGAGCATATATACCTCATATGTGTAAGGTTAAAAGATGTTCTTTTATATAAGAAATTCTGTTAGCCGACATACTTAACTCCCGCAATCCGGCTTTTAACAAAGCTTCGGTACATCGTACATCTCCTGCCATCTCTCCGCAAATATGAACTTTAATGCCGGCTTTATTTGCCGCACCGACCGTTAATTCAATCAATTTCAAAACGGCAGGATGCATTTCATCATAAAGCTCGGATACGTATTCATTACCGCGATCAACGGCCACCGTATATTGGGTCAAATCATTCGTACCCAAACTGAAAAAATCGACATGCCGGGCGAGCGTATCCGCAATAAGAGCCGCGGCGGGTGTTTCTACCATAATACCGAAAGGTACCCTATTGATTTTTTTTCCATCTTTTTCTTCCAGCTCTTCATATACCGATTCGAGCATACGCTTTACCTGCAAGAGTTCGTTTTCGGTACTTATCATAGGTATCATAATTTCACAGTTTCCGCAACAGCTTGCACGAACTAAAGCTCTAAGCTGTGTTCGAAAAATTTCGGGTGTCTTTAAACAATACCGTACGGCACGCCAGCCTAAAAAAGGATTTTCTTCTTTCGGAATGCCCAAAGCGGCAATATTTTTATCGCCGCCGGCATCAAGGGTTCTGAATACTACCGGTTTATCTTTCATCCGCGTTAAAACCGTTTTATAGGCGTTGAACTGTTCTTCTTCTCCGGGAAGACGGCGCGGATTTTCCATAAATAAAAATTCGGTACGGAATAAGCCGATACCGTCGGCATTGTTTTCCAAAACGGCATCCAATTCGGCAACAGTACCCGCATTGGCAACCAAAGATACGGAAATATTATTTGCGGTTACGCCTTTTTTATCACGGTATGTTTGCAAGCGCTTTTTTTCCTCAACAGCGGATGTTATTTTTTTATCATATTCGGCCTTAACGGAACTTTCAGGCTCGATAAAAAGTTCACCCCTTTCACAGTCGAGAATAAGCTCGGTTCCGGTAGCAATACCGCACTGTTCGTATTGTATACCGCTGAGCATGGGAATACCTGCCGAACGGCATACGATTGCAGCGTGGGATGTACGGCTTCCTGTTTCGACAATAATTCCTTTTAAGAATTTTTTATCGATTTTTGCCATATCGGCAACGCCGACTTCAGCGGCCGTCAAAATAAAATCTTCGGCAAATGCAATCGAGTTTCTGCATTTACCGGAATGCATATCGAGGATAATACCGAAAATCTGTCTGAAATCATCGGCCCGTGCCTGCATATACGGATCGTCGAGGGCTGCCATATCGGCGGCATACTCATTGCATACATCCATAAGTGCGGTAGTAAGATCAACAAGTTTTTCTTTTATGCAGTCGGCAGTATCATTATACAATTCTTCATCATCGAGGATTTCAAGATAGGCATCGAAAATATCACCCTGCTCACGGGAGCCTTCACTGTATGCTTTTTCCTGTAAAAACTTTACTTCATCTACAGCCATTTGCAATGCGCTGCGGAATGCCGCCAATTCACCATCAATACGGTCGGCGGTAATGATTTTTCTGTTGCCCGTAAACCGGTTTGTATCCAGCACAAAGGCTTTAGCCGAGGCAAAACCTTCAGCGGCAATAACGCCCTTAATCCGTTTCATAAAAATACAGTTCTCATTCCGCAAGATTTTCAATATATGAAGTTAATACGGAAAGCGCATTTTCTTCATCACTGCCTAAAACCCGTAAAGTTATTTTATCGCCGCAGGATATTCCCACCTTCAGCAACTTAACGATACTTTTGGCATTTACTTCTTTTTCGCCCTTGATAACCGACACATCCGATTCAAAGCTTTTTGCCAGTTGAACGAATTCGGTACCGGGTCTTGTATGTAATCCTGTCGGATTTTTAACGGTAATTACAGCTTCTTTCATATTTTCTCCTTGATAGCTGCACGGAACTCAGTCTTCTTCGACAATACTGTCGAGAATACGAATAAGTTCCTCTTCTGTTTCGGCTTTACGTAAAGCAGCTATCGCTTTTTCATCATCAAATAAGGTAACGGCATCAATGATAACTTCTTCATTTAAGTCGTCGGCATTTTTTGCGCAAATGCACAAAATTATATCGACCGGATCATTCGTACTATGCCCGAAAACGACCGGCTCTTTTAATGTTACCAGAGAAAAACCGGTAGACAATGCACCCATTTCCGGACGCGCATGGGGCATGGCAATTCCAGGCGTAATGACATAATACGGACCGTTTTGCTCGGTCATTTCCAAAATGGAATCATAATAACGCGGCTCTGCGGCATGTGCGGCCGCCAGTAAATCCGTGCCGATTTTGACAGCCTGTTTCCAATTGGCCGCCGAAACTTTCAATGCGAAAGCTTTGTTTTCTATTATAAAGTCTTTTAGAACCATAAGAGTCTCCCGATCATTAAACCGAACCTGCGGCTCCAATCAATAATTATGTCAATGCCGCAATATCGGCGGCACACAGCTTTTCTTCTATTTCTTTTTCATCAAGAAGATTTTTCAGCGCAACTATTTTAATCCCTCTTTTTTCGGCCGATTCAAACGTACTGCGCAAATTTTCAGGGCAAATTACGGCGGAATAGTTTTCGGCGGTACTCTTTGCTTCACCGATATTCGTATGATGAATATCCGCCTGTATATTCATTTTTTTCAATACTTTTGAAACTTTCATTTTAATGATTTGACTCGATCCCATTCCGGAACCGCAGGCTACAACAATTTTCAGCATATTCTTTTCCTCACACATACTTCCTTGTTAAAATGATTCGGCACACCGCCGTTTTCTTTATACGCGCATACGGCGGACTTATTTGCTGAAAAGCCGCCGTATATCGCATCCGTCCTTTATTTTACCGACTCATAATCTTCGGCAACTTTGAAATACTTTTCTTTTTTATATTTACCGAAATAATATTGCAACTGGGGAATAGCAAGCAGAAATACTACACAAAGTACAACACCGGCATATTTGAGTACATTCATTATAACACCGAATACGGGCCAAACAGTGTCCCAGTCGAAGTTTCCGTGCCATCCGCCGAATTTTCCCAAGCCGAAATAATAAGCGGCAAAAGCGCCTCCCAATACCTGCAAAAGACCGGAAATAAAGGGCAATAAGAATACGGCCTTTACACCGCCTTTTTTATTTGCAAAAACGGCAAAAGTGGCATTATCAAAAAACACGGGAACGAAACCGGTGATAATGAATATCGGGCTGCGGAATATGATAAGACCGACAATGGCGATAAATTGTCCCAAAGCACCGAAAAGGAAGCCGAGAGTTACGGCATTGGGGTGTCCGAAGCCGTAGGTTGCCGCACAGTCGATTGCGGGCATTGCACCGGGCAACAGTTTTTCGGAAATACCTTGGAAAGATTCCGTCAATTCACCGACAAACAAGCGTACACCGAGCTGTAATATCTGCAAATATACGGCAAAGGTAAAGGATTTTTCGACAATGTAAAAACCGAAGTTTTGAGATGCACGGAATCCCTTATCGAGGTTATGCATCAGTTCGGAACCCAATATGGCCATAATACCGCCGAAAAACAGCGCCATTAAAACGGCCGTTGCAACGATGTTTTCATTGAAAATCGAAAGGAAGCCGGGAAGCTGAATATCTTCGAGTTTTTTTCCTTTTTTGCCGCTTAATTTGGGGGCAATATGATCAACAAGCCATACACCGAACATCTGCTGGTGTCCGACTGCAAAGCCTGCGCCGTTTGTCAACTCCTGGGTTGCACCGACGGTCATATTGGAAGCGACAGCCCAATAGGTACCCAATAAAAGTCCCAGCATAATAACGACTTTGGGATCGTTTAATGCGGGAAAGCAAAACAATACGAGCCACAAGGCGGTTGAAGACTGCTGAACCATGATATGCCCCGTAATAAATACGGTGCGCACCTTCGTCAGTTTGCGGGCAAGTACCAATAAAAGGTTCCAAATAAATGCAATTAAAAGAACTTGCACCATCATCGTAAACGAACGCCCGATACCCTCAACGGCCGCTTGAGCGGCAGCCTGTCCGAAATAAGGATCTATAACAGCCGCATTCAAATTAAAGCGCTGATTCAATCCTGCAAGTATCGGCCGGAAATTGCTGACCAAACCGCCCGCCGCGACATTAAGGATCATGTATCCTACGGTTGCCTTTATAAATCCGGCAAGGGCTTCATAGAACGGCTTTTTTAAGAGTAAATACCCTAAAAAAACGATAAGACCGACAAAAAACGCGGGCTTTGTCAGAATATTATTCTGAAAAAATGCCCAAATTGAAATAATCACACTCATAAAGTCCTCCTGTTAAGATGTGTGTTCCAAAATAAATCCGTTTTACGGAAATAATTCATACAGTGCTATTTCATCAATTTCTCTGTTTGCGGCAATCAATACATCCGTACCGTTTCGCTTAAACAGATAAACATTTGCAGCTCCGGTATCGCTGTCGATAAGATCTGCCCGATAGGAACCTGCGCTTTCATCATATGAAAAGGCGTATAAATTCCGCTTGCCTTTTCGATGACCGATGATAACGCGCTGCTTTCCGCATACTTGGCCGGAAGCTACCGCATGCAAAAACTCCAGCGGTTCGGGATGCACATATACTCGGCGGTACTCTCCTTCACGCTCCGCATAAATCGAAAATTCGTCGCCGTGAAAAGGCGACATGATGCACAGCTCTTTTTTTCCGTCATTATCCAAATCGGCAAAAATCGCATCAGAAGCGGGACAATCCAATAACCGTTCCGCTTGCCATTCTCCGAACGGATTATCGGGAGGCGTAAAACGAAAAACACCATTATCGGCACTTACAATCGCCGTCTGTACACCCTTATGCTCGTCTCGCGTATAGCCGTGATTTTTTAACAAACCTTCTTTTATCGGCTTCAATTGTAAGGACTGTTCTTCAATACAGGAAGCGATATCATCGGGTAAAACCGCGGCATATACTTTTCCGGGTGAAGACCAATCATCTTTATATTCATGACCGGATTTAAGCGTACAGGCAAAAAGCCAATTTATTCCCTTATTGCGGATAATGTCGAAACGGTGCACAAAGGGCAGTTCAACAAGCGTTCGTACCATCCATCCGCTGTCGGACGGAGTAACATACACAATCTTTGCCTGAGCACCGTCATTAGGTGAATAAAACCGGTGTGTTGCCAAAAATGCGCCGTTCGATTCGGGAATCTGAACAATGCTCATCGTGCCGCCGGGTTCCGTCCATACGGTATCTTTTTTTTCTCCGTTAATTCCGTATAAATAACACGGGTCGCTTTTTTCAGCCGCAACGATAATACAATCTTCATTATTATAACGAAGCGGTGCTATCGAATAACACTTTGAAAGCGTATCCATAATCTTTTTATTTACGTGCATTTTCAACCGTCCGATTTTTTCAGCTTACAACATCGAGCGGAAAGGAATATTTTGAGCATGCTCGAAACAATCCTCAAATCCGCGCCTGTGGTGGTACATCCGTTTATCCTTATCCTGCGGATATACGTATTTTCCGCCGACTTCCCAAATAAACGGGTGAAAAGTATAACCGAGGCGGTATTTTTTCATATCATACAACACATTGATTTCATTCGTATCCGCCATAAAATTCGTCCATACATCATGATGGATAGGAATAACAACCTTGCAGCGCAATGCCTCGGCCATACGCAGTATATCTACCGAAGTCATCTTATCCGCCATTCCGACCGGATTTTCTCCGTAAGCACCGAAAGCTACATCAATATCGTAATCTTTTCCGTGCTTTGCAAAATAAATCGAATAGTGGGAATCTCCCGAATGATAAATATTTCCGCCCGGGGTTTTAATCAAATAGTTGACCGCTTTTTCATCCATATCGACAGGACAAATACCGGTAAGTTCTTCGCGGTTCTCGGTTGTATCGTCCGTCGTTACCAAACACGTTCTGTCAAAAGAATCAAGGGCGACAATTTCAATATCCTTTATTTTGACGGTATCGCCGGGCTTTACGGTGATACAGCGGTCGGCGGGCACCCCCCATTTTATCCATGTTTCTACGGATTTTTTAGGTCCGATAAAGGGTACAAGACGTTCTTTGCCGTGCTCATCAACTGTAGTCATACCGCTTTTAATAACATGCGAAGCAAGATTGGGATCCATGTGATCCTGATGGTAATGGGTCGCCAAAACCGCATCAAGCTGTTTTACCGCAAAAGGATCGATAACAAAGGGAATTGCACGTAAATTGGGCTGCAAGGTACGGCAGCCGCACATATTGGCCATTTGATGCCCCGGCTTCATCTTATTGTTGCCGTGACTTCTTTTACCGTTACCGCTCCATAAATCAACGGTAATATTACAGCCTCCCGGCGTTTTAAACCACATACCGGTACAGCCGAGCCACCACATGGCAACGGATTTTTCGGCAACTTTTTCGGCTTCAATTTCTTCATTGAGCCAAGTTCCCCATTCAGGAAAAGTTTCCATTATCCATGACTCTCTGGTTATATCGTCAATTTTACTCACAAAAAAACTCCTTACAGATTATCCCGTGATGAGCTGTTTTTTGATTTTACAATCATCTCATTACGTTGTTTATAAATATTATAAGAGCACTTTTTTAATATGTCAAGAAAAAAATATATAAAATTATCAAAATAATCATAAAACAGTCATAAAATGATTGTTTTGATAAAAATCAAGACATTTAACTGATTTAAATGCTTTTTAAGATTGTTTAAAACGAATACAAAAAAAAGATGCCCCGGAGCCGAGTCATTACATGTAACTTATTTTGCAATAATAACTTCGATACCGTGTTTTTGTAATATATGTAATTGAGAAGCGGATATGCCGGAATCGGTTATAATGTGCGTGGCATTATCTAAAGCGCCTATATCAAAATTATGCTGTATACCGATTTTACGGCTGTCGGCTAAAATAACAACAGACTCGTTTGTCTGGTGCATCATACCGGTATTCATTGCGGTTTCCTGCAATACAGCAGTACTTAACCGGCCTTCTTCCGTAATACCGCTCACACCGATAAAACACTTATTTGCCCGAATGCTTTTCAGCATATGTTGAGCAAAAGAGCCTACCATGGAATGTTTGAAAGTGTTTATTTCACCGCCGGTAAAAATCAGTTCAAATTTTGCATCATCAACCGTGTGTAAAGCATTTGCATTATTCGTG
>CAUURR010000045.1:0-12624 GCA_963547555.1 uncultured Treponema sp.
ACTTTCAAAAGATGATGTCAAGACTATTTACTAATTTAATAAAATTGAGTATATTACCCCCCCCCCCCCCCCGAAAAATAATACTGCGGAACGCGGCGTAACGGATATGCGATATTGGGCAGAATTCAGCCTTTTGCATTTATTCGGAGAATCTACACGCGGAAAACGTCTAAAAAGTTTTGACAGAATAGCAGGGGATTTACCGTTCGTTACAGCCGGAGAACAAAATACCGGCATCTCCGATTTTATCGGTAATGAAGTAGAAATATTCAAAGCGAATACAACGACAATCGATATGTTCGGTTCTGCAAAATACCGTAATTATTGCTATGGAGCTGACGACCATGTAGCCGTTATTCATACGGAAAAACTAAACAAACACGCCGCTTTATTTACAACTGCAGCAATTCACAAAGCAGCTCATACCGACAAATTCAGTTACTCAAATAATTTTTACGCATCGGATGCGGACGATTTATATATTTTTCTTCCCTCAAAAAACAATGAACCCGACTACGCTTTTATGGAACGCTTTATGCAAGCGATACATAAACTTGTTATTAAAGACGTTGTTGTGTGGACGGATAAAAAGATGAAAGCATATAGAAAAATTGTAGGCAAAGAAACGGATAAAAATAAAGTATAAAACAAGTCCTATTCAAGCATGGCGTGAATATTTGAACCTTACACAGACGGAGATTGCCGAAAGAATGGGTATAACGCAAGCTGCCTATAGTTAGATGGAAACAGCAAAGAAGAACCGCAAAGCGACGCTGCAAAAAATTGCTCAAGCTATGAATATTGACTATTTGAAGCTAAAGATCTAAAAAGCTGTTAGCCGTGTCATTCTTTCAGCCTCTTGACGAAGCAGTGCAAAGTGTGCTATCTTTATAAACCGCTATAAAATCCGGGAGCCCTGCCCTTGCAGGGTTCTTGACATATAAGGAGACGTGTTCTATGAAACGGACATATCAACCCAGCAAAGTTAAAAGAAACAGAAAATTCGGTTTTCGTGCCCGCATGAAAACGCGCGGCGGCCGCATGGTACTCAAAAGACGCAGAGCCAAGGGACGTTACAAACTTTCCGTTTCCGACGAAAAAAAGCCGTATTAATCTGTTAATTCCGCATAATGGAAGCCCGGCCGTATAAAACCGAAGGGTTTTCCCGCAGCGAGCGGGTTAAAAAAAACGGTGATATTCAAATCCTGTTTAAAAAAGGTAAAAGGGTGAGTGCCGCCAGCGCAAAATTATTTTTTTTGTTTACCGGGGGTAGTATAAATAGGATTGCTTTTACGCTTCCTCGCGGATTCGGCAATGCCGTTTTGCGTAATCGTTCGAAACGTTTAAGCAGGGAAGCCTATAGGCATTTAAAGTCGGAATTAAAAACCGGATATGATATGATTTTATTGGTGTATCCGGGAAAAGACTCTTTTGAACAGCGGTGTGCAACACTGCGTTGCCTATGCGGAAAAGCCGGATTGTTTTTATGAAAATACCGATGTTTTTTAATAATCTGTGCGAATATCTTTTTATCGGCTTAATACGATTTTACCAAATATTCCTTTCTCCCCTTTTTCCTCCGAGCTGCAGGTTTTATCCTTCGTGTTCGAATTATGCACTCGAAGCCGTGCGGCGGCACGGTCCGTTTAAAGGCTTTTTTTTAACGGTTAAACGTATACTGAGGTGTCATCCCTATTGCAAAGGCGGTTACGACCCCGTTCCCTAGATCATATTCCAATTAAGGAGAAAAAATGGATAAAAATACAATATGGGCTATAGTTCTTTCTTCGATTGTATTGTTTGCAACTTTTTTTATTCAAAATAAGTATTTTGCACCGCAGCCGGCAGAATCGGCCGCTGCCGGAACCGAAGCTGCGACTAAAACCGAGAGCTTGCAAAACACCGCGTCTTCCGACGTGCTTGTTTCGCAGGTACAGGGAGCGGCGTTTTCTTCGGGTATCGCGGAAGCTTCCGATGCCGGTGCGGAACTTGAAGAAGTTCTTGAAGAAAAAGAATATCTTATCGAAACGGAATCCCTCAAGGTACGTTTTACAAACCGCGGCGGCGATATTATAAGTTATGAATTAAAAGACCATTTTGACGGAGGTGTTCCCGTTCAAATGGCAAAAAACGTCAGTCCTTCAAACCGCGCCTTTTCGCTTGCTTTCGGAGATTCTTCCGGTGCTCCCGTCAACGATTTGTTTAACGTAAAAATCATCGATGATAAAACCATCGGCTTTTATAAAAGATTTACCGCCGCAAATCCTTCAGGTGGTCAAAATTCCTTTGTACTCGTAAAACAGTACAGCTTTGACGAAAAAGAATATCTTTTTAAATTGGACATTACGATTGACGGCGATAAAAACATGAACGGTCTCTCTTTCGGAAACGCGGCCTATACCCTGCGCACTTCTCCGCAAATCGGGCCCTACTATAACCCCAAGTTTGACCGCTATGAGCGCCGCACCTTTATGTTCTTTTCAAAAGAAAAACTTAAAAAGCTTAATTTATCTGACGGCAATATAAAAACCTTTGATAAGGGATTCAGCTGGGCCGGTGTTGCCGGAAAATATTTTACACAACAAATAGTTCCGCCCTCATTGCAATCGCCGGTTATTCAAGCCGCCTACTATTCCACAAAAAACAGGGTTGACAACTTTCAGGATGCCCAGCTGTTTTTGGTGCGTTCTCCTATAAGCGGTTCGTTTGTAACCGATTCCTACTATGTATATATGGGACCGAAAGTCGAAAAAACAGTCGGAATATACAACAATGCCGCCGAAAATAATTGGAAGCTTGCAAACCTGCGTTTGGACGAAAGTTTGGGTTCCGGCTGGCTTGCATGGCTTGAAACCTTTTTGAAGTTTTTAATGGAATTCTTCTATAAATTGATTCCGAACTGGGGCATCTCGATTATTTTAATGACCGTTCTTTTAAAGCTTGCGATGTATCCGCTTACAAAAAAAAGCTCGGTATCGACGCTTAAAATGCAGGAACTTCAGCCGCGCATTCAGGAAATTCAAACCAAATATAAAAACAGTCCCGAAAAAATGAATGCCGAAATGGCGAAATTTTACAAAGAAGCGGGCTACAATCCGCTTTCCGGCTGTTTACCTTTATTGATTCAATTCCCGCTGATTTTTGCGATGTTCAATCTGTTTAACAATTATTTTGAATTCCGCGGTGCGATGTTTATTCCCGGCTGGATTCCCGACTTGTCCGTCGGCGACAGCGTGTACGTATTTCCTGCCGGTTTTCCCCTTATCGGAGAACTGCCCTTACGGCTTTTGCCCATAATTTACGTTGCATCCCAGCTTTTGTTTACGAAAATTACGCAAACGGCTTCCGCAAATGCCGCAGGCGGAAATTCGATGAAGTATATGATGTACGGTATGCCGCTGTTTTTCTTTTTTATGTTTTACAGCGCTCCGGCCGGACTTTTATTGTATTGGACGGTCAGCAACTTTTTGCAGTTGATTCAACAGCTGTTCATCAATAAAATCATGCATGCAAAAAAGATTGAAATGGGCTTGGCTGAAGCGGATGCTCCCAAGCGGACTGTTACATCGAAAAAGAAAAAATAAAGAGGTGTATTATGATATATGAATTTGAAGCTAAAACGGAAAAAGAGGCCATTGAAACGGCTGCCGCGGAACTGGGCTTGGAACAGGATCAGTTCGATGTGGAGATTATCGAAACGCAAAAAAACGGTTTGTTCAAAAAGGGTTATGTAAAAATCCGTGTACATACCGATGCTCCCGTCGAAAAGGGTGCGCAAGGCACAGCGGGTAACGCAGGTACCGAAAGTCCGCGCAGGGAATCTTTGTTTGCGGATCCGCTTCCCAAAGACGAGTTTGAAAAACAACTGATTGATTTTATCTCGTCGGTTATCAGAAAAATGGGCTATGAATGTTCCGCCGAAATTATGTTCCGCGAAGAGCGTAAAATCGGCATCCGTCTTTCTTCGCCCAGTTCGTCGATTTTAATCGGGCGCAAGGGTAAAAATCTCGATGCACTGCAATTATTGGCGAATGTCTATGCAGGACACTTGGATAACGGCGATGTAAAAATCGTTCTTGATACTGAAAACTACCGTATACGGCGCGAAGAATCTTTGGTGCGTTTGGCCTATACGACCGCCGACAAAGTGCGTACCAGCCGCTCTTCCGTTTTGCTTGAACCGATGAATCCCTTTGAGCGCCGTCTTATTCACACGACTTTAAATGAAATCGGCGATGTTGAAACCAAAAGCGAAGGTGAGGGTTTATATAAGCAAGTGAGGGTTTTTTATAAAGGTGTACGTTAATCGTTTTTTTGCGGCGGCGCGGCGCTTTGGCTTAAATGCCGTCTTTTTTGTCATCTGCATAATGCTCTGCGCTCAAAGCAGTGAAGGGGACTTTCGTGTCGTATTTCCCGCCTTAAAAATACAGGATGAGGGCGATTCGGTACTCGTTCCGGTGTATGAGCTGAAAGACCTTTTTCCCGAATCGGTTGCGGACGAGCTTTTAAAAACAGGACGCATTCAGCGTTCCTTTTACGGCGAGTCCGACGTAAAACTTGAGCTTTGCCCTTCAACCGATTTATGCCGTTCGGCCGCTTCCGCATGGAATAAGCAAAACGAACCGGTGTTTATCGTCGAGTCGCTGTATTTGCTTAAAAAGACGCAAGTCGAAGTTCAGGCTGACGGTGAAATCGGCAAAATATCTTCCGTATTGCGTAATTTATCCACAATGCAGGGCATTCAATACTATTCCAATTCGCGCAAACGTTGGGAAACCCTTTATACGGAAGTGTATACGGTAAACAATCCCGACGAGCACACGAAGATTGCCGACCCGACTGATAAAAAAGCCGACGGTCTTGTGTCTTACGTCTACCAAAAAGACCGCTCTTTAAGCGGCTGTGTGTATAAGTTTTCGTATTTTGAACAGGCGGCGGAAACGTCTTTCCGTGCGGAAAATACCGAAAAAATCATATACAAGGGCTTTAATATATTAAAACCCGAAGCTATGCTTTTATGCTTGAATGCAGTGGAAACGGAAGAACACATCGTTTTTTATATTACGGTACGCGCCGATGCGGCAAAGATTCCCTTGGTTTCCGAGCGGCTTGCAAAGTCCTACGGTTCAAGAGCGGACGCCATTTATAACTGGTGTGTGTCAAAATATTCGGAGGAATAACATGAGTAACATGAACAAAAAATATACGGCGGCCGTGCTTCTTTTTGCGGCGCTGATATGCGGAGGCTATGCACAAATGACAAAATCGATAAAATCACTTGAAGGCAAAGAAGGCGTTTTTGCCCTTATGGAAACGAACAGGGGAAACATCGTTCTTGAACTGCATTATAAGGAGACGCCCTTAACCGTTACGAATTTTGTGGGCTTGGCCGAAGGAAAGCTTAAAGCCGCAAAGGGAAAACCCTTTTACGACGGATTGAAATTCCACCGCGTTATAAGCAAGGCAAACGGCGACGAGCAGGACTTTATGGTTCAAGGCGGCGACCCACAGGGAACAGGACGCGGCGGCCCCGGCTATACCTTTCCCGATGAAATCGTTCCCTCATTAAAACACAGTACGCCCGGTATCCTTTCGATGGCAAATGCGGGGCCGGGAACAAACGGCAGTCAGTTTTTTATTACCCACGTTCCCACCCCCTGGCTCGACGGCAAACACACGGTGTTCGGCAAGGTGCTTGAAGGACAGGATATCGTAAACAAAACCCTCCAGGGCGATGTTATCAAAAAACTGACGATTATCCGTCTCGGAAAAGATGCCGAAGCCTTTAGCGCAACGCAGGAGGATTTTGACCGTTTAAAAAAAGAAGCGGGCGAAAAGATTTTTAAAGAAATCGAAGCAAAATTCCCCGGCGCAAAAAAAGACGCAAACGGTATTTTTTACGTCATTCAAAAAGAAGGAAGCGGCAAAAAAGCGGGTAAAAACCGTCAAGTGGAAGCCCACTATACCGGCTCCTTTATGGACGGCAGGGTGTTCGATTCTTCCAAGGGCAGAGACCCGCTCGGCTTTACCACCGGTATCGGGCAAATGATTCCGGGCTTCGACATTATGGCGCAGGATATGAAATTAAAAGAAAAGCGCACGATGATTTTACCGCCCGAAACCGCATACGGTGCAAACGGTATTCCCGGCGTTATTCCGGGCAACAGCTGGCTTGTCTTTGAAGTTGAACTGGTAAAAATAAAGTAAAAGACGCGCAATTCCTTTTCATATCACGCAGGAGGGCTTAAAAAAACAATGTTTTGAGCCCCCTGTTTCCCCGCTATATATTTTTCCCGTACATTGCAGTTTTTTTTTTCTTTAGGGTATACTGAGTGCATCCGGCTGTAAAGCCTATCGGCAAACCGCACAGGCCGGAAAACGGAGTCAGTATGAATGTATTGGTTATAGGCGGCGCCGGTTATATCGGAAGCCACGTTGTAAAAGAACTTATGGCAGCGGGCCATAACATAACGGTATTCGACAATTTATCGTCGGGTTTGCTTCAAAACCTTTTTCCCGAAAACGGTTTTATTGCAGGCGATATTTTATATCCGGAAAATCTCGATGCGGCTTTTGCACGGGGCTTTGATGCGTTTATTCATTTGGCGGCTTTTAAGGCGGCAGGCGAATCGATGATAAAACCCGAAAAATATTCGGTAAACAATATCACGGGTACCGTCAATATTTTGAATGCCGCCGTTGCTCATAACTGTAAGTACATGGTTTTTTCTTCCACCGCCGCCGTTTTCGGTTCTCCGCAATACTTGCCCATCGATGAAAAACATCCGACAAATCCCGAAAATTATTACGGTTTTACAAAGCTCGATATAGAACACTACATGGCCTGGTATGATAAACTCAAAGGTTTGAAATTTGCCGCGCTGCGCTATTTTAATGCGGCCGGCTACGACCCCGACGGCGTTATTACGGGCCTTGAGCAAAATCCCGCAAACCTTTTGCCCGTTATTATGGAAACGGCTGCCGGTATGCGTAAAGAATTACAGATTTTCGGTACCGACTACGATACGCGCGACGGAACCTGTATCCGCGATTACGTACACGTTAAAGATTTGGCGATTGCTCACGTAAAAGCCCTTGAATACATTGTAAAAAACAATGAAAGCTTAACCGTCAATTTGGGGAGCGAAACCGGCGTTTCGGTTTTGGAAATGCTTGAAGCCGCCCGCCGCATTACGGGAAAACCCATTCCCGCCGTCCACACGGGCAGACGCGCAGGAGATCCCGCCTGTCTTTATGCAACATCGGCCTATGCCCGCGAAAAACTCGGCTGGAAGGCTCAATACTCGGATATCGACAGCCTTGTTTCATCGACATGGGCGGTTTATGAAAAACACATAAAAGGAAAGGACGCACAATGAGTTTTAAAACAATATCCGCCTGGCTTGACGGGCAAACCGAAAATATTATTAAATTGGAAACGCTTTTAACTTCCCACCCCGCACTTGCACCCGAAAGCGGCGGTCAGGGTGAAGCCGAAAAATGCCGCGCCCTTGAGCAATGGCTTACTGCGCAGGGAATCACGGATTTGGAACGTTTCGACGCCCCGGACAGCCGTGTTTCCTGCGGATACCGCCCGAATCTTGTTGCAACGATTAAGGGAAAAAGCGATAAACGTACCGTTTGGGTTATAGCGCACTTGGACGTTGTACCCGTCGGAGAGCTTTCTCTGTGGTCAAGCGACCCGTGGAAGGTATACGAAAAAGGCGGTAAAATTTTCGGGCGCGGCGTGGAAGACAATCAGCAGGGCTTGTGCAGCGGCGTTTTTGCGGCCCTCGCCTGTATCAAAAACGGCATTGTACCCGAAAACACGGTTAAGATTTTATTCGCCGCCGATGAAGAAGTCGGTTCCGTATACGGTATTCAGTATCTTTTAAAAAAGCATAAACTGTTCCGCAAACAGGATATTATCATCATTCCCGACGGAGGCGACTCAAAGGGCGAAACAATTGAAGTTGCCGAAAAAAATCTTTTGTGGATGAAGCTTGTTATCCGCGGAAAACAAGCTCACGGCTCGATGCCGAACCTCGGAAACAACGCATATTTGGCGGGCTGCGCCCTCGCGCTCAAACTGAACGCTTTGGAAAAAGTCTTTAAAAAACGCGACAAACTGTTCGAGCCGCCCTATTCGACCTTTCAGCCGACAAAAAAAGAAGCAAACGTGCCGAACGTCAACACAATTCCCGGCGAAGACGTATTTTATATGGACTGCCGGATTTTGCCCTGCTATACCCTTGCCGAAGTGCGCGAGGAAGCACGCAAAGCTATTGCCGAAATTGAAGAAAAATACGGAGTAAAAATCAAATACAGCGAAGAACAGGCGGTAGAATCCCCTGCAACTCCCGTCGATGCCCCCGTAGTTACGGAATTGGCGGCAGCGATTAAAAAGGTTACCGGCAAAAAAGCCCGCCCCATAGGTATCGGAGGAGGGACGGTCGGCGGCTATTTACGCATAAAGGGCTATAACGCGGCCGTATGGAGCACCCTGGACGAAACCGCCCATCAGCCGAATGAATACTGCAAAATCAAAAATCTCGTGCAGGACGCAAAAGTTCTTGCCGCAATATTCACAGGAAAAGATATATGAAACAAAATCACGCTCGCGCACCGTCTTATGTAAAACGCTTTATCGGCTCATCGGCCTCCTATGCGCATTTTACCGCTCTTGCCGCCGCTTTTTTGCTGATTGCCGCTTTGGCCGGCTGTGCAACACCTAAGGTTGAACGTATCGACGCCGAAACGGTAACCGATTTAAGCGGCTATTGGAACGACACCGACGTCCGGCTTGTTGCAGATACGCTGATAAAAGAATGTACAAACGCGCCTGCAATAAGCAACTATACGAGAACAAAGGGAAAGTTTCCGGTCGTTATCGTCGGCACCTTTAAAAATCAAAGCGATGAACATATCGATACCTCGATTTTGGTCAAAAAATTCGAAGCCGCCCTTGTAAACAGCGGCAAAGTTGACTTTGTAGCATCCGCAGCCGAACGCGGTGAATTACGTCAAGAGCGTAAAGAACAGCAGGATTGGTCGAGCGAAGAAACGGCAAAACGGCTTGCAAACGAAACCGGAGCCGACTTTATGCTCATCGGGGCGGTAAAAACCATCGTGGATATGAACGACAAAAAATCGAGCCGTACCTACTATGTTACTGCCGAATTGATTGACATAGAAAGCAACCGCAAGCTTTGGATAGGCGAAAATTCGGAAATCAAAAAGCTTATCACAAAACCCAAGGTCCGTTTTTAAAAGCGCCGTTTTAATTGAAGTTTTAATTGTAACAGGAAGTTTTATGCTATTTTCTACAGCGGAGATTCAGGAAACCGTTAATATGTTCCGGCGCTATAAACTCGACGTACGCGCCATTACAATGGGAGTATCGCTGCGCGATTGCTGCAGTACCTCGGGAAAAGAAAGCCGCCGCCGCATTTACGACAAATTGATGAAATACTGCGGAAATTTGGCGCGTGTCGGCGAAGATATAGAAACCGAATTCGGGGTTCCGATTATCAATAAACGCATTGCCGTTACCCCCATTGCCCTCATTGCCGAAGCTTCCGATGAAGACAATTATACCGAATGGGCAAAAACCCTCGACAAGGCGGCAAAAGAGCTGAACATCGACTTTATAGGCGGTTTTTCGGCCCTTGTGCAAAAAGGCTTTACAAAGGGAGACCGCAGCTTACTGCGTTCGATTCCGGAAGCTCTCGCCTCGACCGACAGGGTGTGTTCTTCAATCAATTTGGGAACCACCAAAAGCGGCATCAATATGGATGCCGTTAAAGAAATGGGAGAAATCATCTTAAAAACCGCTTCCCTTACCGCCGATAAAAGCGGTTTGGGCTGCGCAAAACTTGTGGTGTTTTGCAATGCCCCCGAAGACAATCCCTTTATGGCAGGAGCCTTCCACGGACCGGGAGAAGGAGAAGCCGTACTTTCAGTCGGCGTTTCCGGGCCGGGTGCGGTCGATGCCGCCTGTAAAGAATATGAAGGTAAACCGCTTGACGAATTGGCGGACGGCATAAAAAAAACCGCTTTTAAGATAACGCGTATGGGTCAGCTTGTCGGAACCGAAGCTGCAAAACGCCTCGGCGTGCAGTTCGGCATTCTCGACCTTTCGCTTGCGCCGACACCCTCGGTAGGAGATTCGGTTGCCCGCATTTTGGAACACATGGGCTTGGAAGCCGCAGGTGCGCCCGGTACCACCGCAGCACTTGCAATGCTTACCGATATGGTAAAAAAGGGCGGCGTTATGGCAAGCACGAACGTCGGAGGGCTTTCGGGCGCCTTTATTCCCGTTTCCGAAGACGAGGGTATGATAGCCGCCGTCAAAAACGGAGCAATGAGCTTGGAAAAACTTGAAGCGATGACCTGCGTATGCTCGGTCGGTTTGGATATGATTGCGATTCCCGGCGATGTAAGCGCGTCCACCGTCAGCGGCATTATCGCCGACGAAATGGCCATAGGCATGGTGAACAATAAAACAACGGCAGTGCGTATTATCCCCGTTCCCGGCAAAAAAGTCGGCGACCGAGTTGAGTTCGGCGGACTTTTGGGAGAAGCCCCCGTTATGGCGGTCAATCCCTTTTCCTGCGAAGCTTTTATAAAGCGCGGAGGTAGAATTCCCGCCCCCATACACAGCTTTAGAAATTAATCGGTACGGAACGCCGAAAAAAATGTAGCCGCTAAAAAGTAACTTTCTCACAGTCGCTTTTTGCCGGCTGTGATATATTGTAGTATAGAATATCTTACATAAAAGTTAAGATATGATTTTATGTTCAGGAGGAAGATTATGTCCGCAATTGCATTAACGAAAGATAATTTTGGAAAAGAAGTTTTACAGTCCGATAAGCCCGTATTGGTTGATTTTTGGGCACCGTGGTGCGGCCCCTGCCGTATGGTTTCTCCGATTGTCGATGAAATCGCAGGCGAAATCGATCATGCAAAGGTCGGCAAAGTGAATGTCGATGAACAAAGCGAACTGGCCGCGCAGTACGGCGTTATGAGTATTCCTACCCTTATTGTATTCAAAAACGGAAAGATTGCACAGCAGGCGGTAGGTGCGCGCGATAAAGCCGGTCTTTTAGACTTGCTTAAATAGACGGTAAATCAACAACCCCGACGAAAGCGGTTTTCAGGCTTCGGCTTTTTTAAACCGCTTTTCAAGCAAGTCCCTGTTTACGATTTTGATACTCCCGCGCTTTAATTCAACGGCACCTTCATTTTGAAAGTATTGTAAAAGCCGTGTAATTACTTCGCGGGCGCTGCCTAAATGCCGTGCAATTTGTTCGTGCGTGATTTGCAAATTATCGGTATTTTCCAATCCGCTTTCATCGAGTAAAAAGCCCGCCAAACGCTCGTCCATACTTTTAAAAATAATCTGTTCCATTAGCCACATAACGTCGGAAAAGCGTGACGCCATAAGGCTGTTTGTATAATTAGCCAAAACCGCCGATTCTTTCATAATTCTGCGGTAGGTTTCGGCCGGAATCAGCCATGCAGCCGTATCTTTTTCGGCTTCAACGGTAACTTCAAATTGAATATCGGCCAGCATGCAGGATGCAGAAAGTAAACACATATCCCGTTTAAACAGGCGGAACAGCGACACTTCCTTTCCCTCATGCGAAGTCATATAAGCGCGAAGCTGACCCTCGCATATAAGCAAAACGCCGATACAATCGGCTTTGCCGTTATGTAAAATCATTCCTTTGGGAACTTGAGTAAAAACGGCCGCTTTTTTCAATTCCCGGCGATGCTGCTCTTCAAGGTTTTCCCACGACGGAAAGTATGCTTCAAATTCGAACCCCATATATCGATTATATCGTTAAAAAAAGCTTTAAGCAAGCAAGCGGGAAGCGGATTACGGATGTGGAAGCGCTAAGCATGTCCCGAGTACTGTTCTCTGCGAAAGATTTGTCGCCGGATACGGCACTTACAACGGTGTACAATAGTACCGCTTAATGAGCTGATAGTATTTATAGTGAAAAGCAAAAAAAAAGGATTGTCCTTGAAGCTTTTGCTTTTCGGACAATCCCGTTTGAAAAAAACCGCGCTTAGCGCGAGTAGTATTCAACCACACTCTGGATGTGTCCGACGGGCTGAATATCGCCGGCTAAGGGCAGGGCATTTACCGTTGCCGAGAGGGCTTCGGTATCAACGGTAAGCCAAGAGCCTTTTGAGCCCTGATTAACCGTCAAGTTATGCCGGATAAGGTTTTGAATACCTTTTTTTTCTTTTGTTGTGATAACGTCGTTTACACTTACGCACATTGAGGGAATGTTCACGGGTTTACCGTTTATAAAAAAGTACGCATGTGAAACCATTTGTCTTGCTTGTGCACGGCTGACGGCGAAACCCATTCTGTAAATCGTGTTATCCAAGCGCTGTTCCATTAAAGAAATCATGTTGTCGCTTGTAACGCCGTGCAGTCTGTTTGCTTTCTTAAACAAATTTCTAAACTGACGTTCCGAGATACCGTAAGCAAATCGGAATTTTTGCTTTTCTTTTAATTGTTCTCCATAAACAGACGTTTTGCCCCGTTTTTTAAGGCCGCGTTCTTTTCCGGGACCGTTCGGCTTGCGGCTTAAAAGTTTATCGTACTTG
>CAUURR010000046.1:0-12518 GCA_963547555.1 uncultured Treponema sp.
AGGCGGCACCTTCCATACCGGAGCGGTAATAAGCTTTACCGAGCCAATAAAGAATCAGGTTTTCCGAGGGCAAATACGAAAGGGATTTTTCAAATTGAATGAGCGCATCGTTAAAAGCTCCGCGGTACCATGCCTGAACGCCGCGTCTGAATTCCTGTTCAGCATAACCTCGATCAACGGGAGAAGCTTCCGACACAAGGCGCGTACCGCTTTGCTGAGCAAAAAATAGGGAGTATGCACAAAATAAAAATAAAACGGGCAAGAAAAAAAAGCGTGATTTCATTATGCCTCCCCTGAGATTTTACGCGTTCGCCGCCGTAGTATTAAAAATGCTGTTATAATGCTCTTCAATTTCGGGGTTTCCCTGCGCGCGATCTTTTGCACGCTTTATATAAGTTTGCGCTTCACCCAAAAGTCCCATTTTATAGTATACCCAACCCAAGGAATCCAAACAAGCCGGCGAATCGGGGCGCATATCAAGAGCCCGTTTACATAAAGTGAGCGCGCGCGTCAAATCCTTTCCGATACAGGCAAGCACGTACCCCAGACCGTTCAAAGCGGTTGAATTGTTCGGATTTATTTCAAGAGCCTTTTCATAATGCTCAACCGTTTTGGATGTTTTTTTATTGTTCCATTCAACATAGGCAAGGGCGGCATACACTTCCGCTTTTTTGTAATCGGCTTCCAATAATTGCTGCAATTCAAAGTCGGCTAAACGGCTTCTGCCGGTAATACCGTAGATAACGGCAAGTACAAAGCGGCACTGATTTACCCTGTCGGGAATACTGCCGCCGGTAACAACCTGTTCAAGATAGAGGACGGCCTCGTCATAGCGTTCAAGCCGGGCATAAGACAACCCGATATAGTATGCAAGTTCAAAGCTTGCCGCATCTTCCCCCTCGGTATGTATATCCGGAGCGGGCAAAGATAAAAAAACGGTTAAAGCATCGGTATAACGACCGGAACGGTATAAAATAATGCCGTCTTGTATAGTTTCCGCCATAATCCACCCTCCTCTATTATAGCATACGTTTTCTTTTCCGTAAATCCCGCAGCGGAATAAGCACGGACATCCTTACATTTTGAAAAAGTCCGGGGTAAGGTTTAGTGTTCCGCCTGCGGCACAAGGCTGGGATATAATCCTGCTTACCGAAATAAATCCCTCCTGTGCTGCCGTATAGTCGGTATCCGCAAGAAGGGGTGTATGAACTTCTCCGCCCTTAAAAAAGCTATATATATGGCCGTCGGGAGCGTCGATAAGTTCCGACGAATCGCTATAATTACGGCGGGACGGAACCGTCATCTTCCAACCTTTGTACGAAACGCCGTCTTTGGCATTGATATTTATAAAAACGTCGCGCTCGCACAAGCTTATCAGTTTTTCCAGATTATCGCATACAAAACGTGCAAGCGGCTCGTAATTCCAGCTTCCGTCCCCGGAATCCAAACTGACGGCAATGCCGGGTATATCGTGCAGCGATGCCTGTCGGGCGGCGGCGGCCGTTCCCGAATAGAGAATATCCGTTCCGATATTCGAACCGCGGTTAATTCCCGATATAACCGCATCGGGGGCTTTATCCATCAGTTTTTTTGTGCCTACATCGGTACAATCGGCAGGCAGTCCCGAACAGCGGAACATCCGCTCTCCCGCCTTTTTTAAACGCAGCGGTTTTGACATCGTAAACCCGTGTGAAACGCCGGAACGGTCGCGGTCGGGGGCGACAACGTACACTGTGTGAAGAGGCGATAAAACCTTTATAAGAGCTTCAAGGCCTTCAGCTCCGAAACCGTCGTCATTCGTCAATAAAAGAGTCATATATTCCTCATCAGCCGATAAGTACCGAAGCGCCGCCCGCGGGCTTTACCTCATAACATACGGGATGAAACCCGAAAATGCGCTCGTATTCGGCAATTTTCTTTTTGAATTCTTCAACATCGCTTGTTTTAAGAACCGTATATAAACAGCGGCCGAAGCCTTTACCGGTAATCCGGGAACAGGCGGTCGGCTTTCGTGAAGTGGTTATCTCAAATTCCAACACACGCTTTACCAGCCAATCGATTTCCGGACAGGAAATATTGTATAAATCGCGCATGGATTCGTGAGATTTGTTTACGGCGCGGGCAAACGAAAAAAAGTCCCCGCCGCGCAATCCTTCGGCGGCTTCCATAATGCAATCGTGTTCTTTCATCACGCATAAAAGACGGCGCCTCGTATCTTCGGTTACAACGGAAAATATATCGTTGATTTCATCTTCGTCATCGTTGTATACCCAAAAGCCTTTTTTTTGCAGTTTTAATTCGGCCATAAGCAAAAAATTTTCCGGACAGCGTAAGCTTTCTTCATCCCACACGGAAACACGCGGCACACGGGCATCGGTGAGCAAAATCGAATAGCCGTCAAAATTAAAAGGCAGGGGAGTGCTTGTATTTTTAGAATGATCGATTAAAAGACAGGTGCCGGGCTGAGCATAAAAAGCGGCATAGAGATCGGCAACATAATTGCCCGTATTTAAAAAGAATTTATTGCCCCGTTCTATAGCCTGTAAAATTTGTGCATCCGAGCAGGGATGCTTAAACAGGGTTTTACATACAAGAGCCGTCGCAACCTTAACGGCGGTAGTGATACCGAATCCGGCCGACGGCAGTATTTCCGAAAAAATTGTAATATTCATTCCCCGGCATTCAAAGCCGCAGGAATTAAAACCCGCTATAACCGCTTTTACCGCATTGGCCCATCGGTCTTCTTTACGGAATTTTAAAGTCGATACGTTACCGCGCTTTCGTTCATTCAGTTGATGAAAATAAAAACGCAAAGACGAATCCTGCCGAGCCGATGCCGCAATAAACACGGGCATATCCACCGCCATGGACAGGGTTTTGTCTTTAAAATACCAGGTATGCTCCCCGATAAGATGAAATCGGCCGGGAGCGGAAACCAGCACATCGGGTTTTTTGTCGTATTCCTTTTTGTGAATGTCAATGACCCGTTTCATATCAAGTACGATGACCGCCTCTGTATCATATTGATTTTTAAAAACAAAATCAGGTATGATGATAATATAATGAGAAGATTTTTACAAGTTTGTTCCGTACTTTTTTCCGCAATAATGACCGCTTTTGCCGTCCAAAACGAGTTTTTGCCGTTCGGTTCGCCTTTTTTGGGGCTTTTTGCCCTTGTCCCCCTTTATTTAACGTTTACAAAATCGGATTCATTTAAAGAAGCGGGTATTTTAAATGCCTTGTATATGGTGCTTACCCATGTTATGACAAGTTTTTGGCTCGGCTATTTTAAAGGTTTTGCCGTTTTTACCCTTGGCGCAACGGCGGCTTTTTATGCCGTTACCGGTTACTTTTTAGGCACGTTGTTTTTTGCGCCTTTTTATATAACACGCAAAACCGCCGCCGAAGAAAAAGCGGGGCTTAAACCGCTCAATTGCGTTATACGGATTTTTCTGTTTGCCGTCCTCTGGACAATCTACGAATGGAAAAAGTCCACCGGTTTTTTAGCCTACCCCTGGGGCACTCTGGTAATGAGCGCATGGAAGTGGAAAATCTTCACACAAATAGTCGATATAACCGGTACGCGCGGCATAAGCTTTTTATTTTCGCTTTTTAATGCGGTTGTAGGCGAAGGGCTTTTTTTGATGAGTACGACGCAAAAAATCGGCAGCAACCGAAATTTTTCGGGTTATGTACGCACCGCCGTTTTTTGTTTTTCTCTTTTTATATTCTCTTTCGTATACGGTATTTATCAATACACAAAAGAGAGAATCCCCGTAAAAAGCGTACGGACACTTCTTGTGCAGCCCGTGTTCGATTCATGGCTTTCGGATGAAAGCGGCGATGCGGTACAGCAATCTATTGAACTTACACAAAAGGCCCTGGACGAAGCCGAAAAAAATCCCGATATAATTTTGTGGTCCGAAGGTATTTTAACGTATCCGCTGCCGGAATACTATTCATACTATTTTTATCTTCCCGAAGAAGAACCCCTTATTCCCTTTATGCAAAAAACGGGCATACCTTTTATTATAGGAGGCGCCGTTGAAATAACGGCACTCTACGGCGACAATACCGATGCGGAAGAATATTCAAGTACAAAACGCGGCATCACTTCATCGCTTATACGGGAGTTCAATAATTCGGCGCTTTACTTCGACACGGAAGGAAACTGGCGGGATTTTTACGGCAAAGTACAGTTGGTTCCCTTTGCCGAAGTAATTCCCTATGCGGATAAGCGCTGGATGCAGATTCTTATGCAAAGCCTTGTCGGTTTTTCAAGCGGCTGGACACCGGGAAAATACTATAACCTCTTTGACATACCCGTGCAAGCCGCGGACAATCCGCACGGGGAATCGGTAAAAGTCGGCACACCCATCTGTTTTGAAGACGCCTTTCCTTATGTATGCCGCAATTTATTCTTGGAAGGAAGCGAAGCTTTTTTTAACCTTACAAACGATGCATGGTCGCGCACGAATTCGGCCGAAATTCAGCACTACGTTATAGCGTCTTTCCGCGCACAGGAATTCAGAACAACCCTCGTGCGCTGCACAAACGCCGGTTTTACCTCCGTTACCGGTCCTGCAGGCCGCATTCTATACAGTCAGCCTCTCTTTGAAAGTACGGCCGGTATTTTCGATGTGCCGATTTACGAACGGACACCGACTTTTTACGCCTGTTTCGGAGATTGGCTGCCCGTTCTTTTTTGCTTTTTATGGGGATTTTTCTACTTACACGTTTACATTCGGGAACACAAAAAGAATACAAAAGCACAAAACCGCCGCCTTGTTACGGATTTGCAAAGCGCCTTTGAAATTTTGTAGAATTTATACAAAATTATAAATTTTGCTTGCGCGAATCGATAAACGGGTATAGAATATAAAATGTGAATTTACTCAAAAAAAGCTTCCGCTACGGAAGAATCGGTAAAAGATACCGCTCCGCAAAAAAATCGACGGAAAACGGTTATTACGGGCGGCAGTAAAGAGTAAATCGCACAATACGGGACGTAAACGAGGTTACGCAACAAAAACAATATAGAAAGTCTTACAACTAAAAAAGTTTAAAGTATAGTTTATAGGAGAACTTATATGAGTGAGACTTCAAATTCCGGCACGCCTACAAAGGCGAAAAAACGTTTTTCGATCCGTAAAAAGCTCATTCTTATTTTCGGGCTTTTAATTCTTATTTTCGGTTTTTCTCTTGCAATAACGGCTGTTTTTATTGCCGAAAAAGCGGTCAAGGAAACAGTGAGCGTCCAGCTGCTTGAAAAAGCCGATGATACGGCGGAACTTATCGATGCAAGAATAAACGGGTATTTCCAGTTTTTGGAAGGCATCACACGAATGCCGTTTTTGCACGATGCCGAATATTCATATAAGAATAAGGTTGCCTTATTACAGAGGGAAATAGCCTTTAACAAAGCCTTGCTTGAAGCATCTCTTGCCGATATTAACGGAATTATGTATACGCCGGCAGGCACAACCGTTTCCGTTGGTGACCGCAGCTGGTTCCAAGACGCTTTAAGCGGTAAGCGTTCAATTACCGAACCCTTTATTCCGCGGACTAATTCACAGCTGATTATAACCCTTGCCGTACCCATCTACGATTCTTCACACAACGTAATCGGTGTTTTGGCCGGAATATGTCCGGCACGGCTTCTTACCGATACGATTGAAGATATTACAATCGGTAAAGAAGGAGAATGTTACATTCTGGGCTTAACGGGAACAACAATCGCGGAAAAAGATTTTTCCTTAGTGGAAGGAATGGAAAACGGCATTGAAGAGTCAAAAACCGATGACAGTTTAAGCGGTATAACCGCATTTGAAATCACCGGCTTACAAGCCGAAAAACCGGCCATAGGCTTCTACGATTACGAATGGGGAAAAACGATTGCCTCTTTTGCAAAAATAAAGTCTACCGGATGGACGGTTTTCATTTATGCCCCGATTAAAGACTTTTTAGGCAGCATAACGGTGCTCAAATACTCAATGTCTATAGTCGGCGCCATCATTTTGTGTATCACCCTTCTTATCGTCTTTTTTATTGCGATTAAAATGGTTAAACCGCTTCAAATCGTTTTGAGTGCTTTAAAAGACATTGCCCATGGCGAGGGCGATTTAACGGTTCGTCTGCCGATAAAAGGCAATGATGAAGTAACGGATGTTTCCGAATATTTTAATCAGACGATTTCCAAAATAGGCAAGTCAATCAAAGCCGTGGAAGAAACCTCTGCCGAAATGTCGATAATCGGTTCCGATCTTGCGAGCAATATGAGTGAAACGGCAAGCGCAATCAAACAAATCAGTACAAATATAGACGGCGTAAAACAGCAGACAGTTACCCAGGCGGCCGGGGTTACCGAAACGGCTTCAACAATAGAAGAAATAATCCGTATTATTAAACAGCTAAACAACAGTATAGAAAATCAGGCGGCAAGCGTTGCCGAATCTTCTTCCGCCATAGAAGAAATGGTGGCAAACATAGCATCGATTACGCAGACGCTGGCAAAGACCGACAATGTTATAAAAACGCTTGCCGATGCCACTACCGACGGCAAAGACACGATTGCAACAGCCGGCAGTGTTACCCAGCGCATTGCCGAAGAGTCGGGCAGTTTAATGGAAGCTTCCGGTGTTATTCAGCATATTGCAAGTCAAACCAATCTGTTGGCTATGAATGCCGCGATCGAAGCCGCCCATGCAGGAGAAGCGGGCAAGGGGTTTGCGGTTGTTGCGGATGAAATCCGTAAACTTGCCGAAGAATCGAGTTCGCAAGGTAAAACAATCACCTCGACTCTTAAAGTGCTCGGCGGGGAAATAGAACTGTTGTCCGGTGCATCGAAAACCGTTGAAGATAAGTTCAACAGTATATTCAATTTATCCGAACAGGTTGCACACATGAGTGCCCGCCTTATGGAAGCGATGCAGGAGCAGGAAGGTGCAAGTAAAGAGGTATTGCTTGCGATACGTGAAATAAATACGATAACGGTGCAGGTAAGCGACGGTTCTTCCGAAATGCTCAGGGGCGGAGAAAATGTCGTCAGGGAAATGGAAAAACTTGACGGCTTAACGCGTATGATAACCGACAGTATGAATGAAATGGCGGCAGGTGCCGGACAGATAAATAATGCCGTCCATGAGGTGAACGAAATAACGCAAAAGAACAAGCAGGGCATCGATAGGCTTTCCGTCGAGGTGAAAAAGTTTAAAGTATAAAATCGAGTCGGTTGAAAATACGGGGGCTAAAAAGGATCGCCTTTTTAACCCCTTATTAACCGATTATTTAAATACACGGCTGTTCACGCATACAGACTGACATAGAAGACAAATTGTTTTATAATATTTATAATGTAAATGAGAGGAACAATTTTGCTTCGAGTGCACGCATGAACAAACAACTACGACAAGTTATATATACTCCTATATTATTCTTTTTTATATCCTGTATGTCTGCGGGTCGCTTTGAGCATCTCGACAAAAGTGTTGCCGCGGGGCAGTATGCGCAGGCGCGATGCAGCCTTGAAGCTGATAAAAACCGTTTATATGCCGGCAGCGACAAAGTTTTATATTATCTCGATACGGGCATGCTTTCCCGATTTGCCGGTGATTATGAAACGTCAAATACCGAACTGTCCGAAGCCGAAAAACTGATTGAGTATTATTATGCAAAAAGCGTTTCCCAAGCGGTCGGTTCTTTTATGCTGAACGACACGGTGATCGATTATGCCGGTGAAGATTACGAAGATATTTATACGAACATCTTTATGGCTCTCAATTATGTCCGGCTGAATAAAACGGAAGACGCCTTTGTAGAGATTCGCCGGTTCGACAATAAAATCAAACTTTTGTCGTCAAAATACGAGCAGGCAATTTATGAAGCCAAGCGGCAAACCGAAGATTCACAAGCGGCTTATACACAGCCCGACTTGCGCTTTCACAATTCCGCCCTTGCCCGCTATATAAGCCTGTTACTGTACCGCAGCCGGGGGCAATTCGACAGTGCCGAAATAGACAAAAAATATATGGAATCCGCTTTTAGAACCCAGCCGTCTTTATATCCGTTTGCGTTTCCGTCTGCCGTTGAAGAAGAGTTTTGTATACCGGAAGGTATGGCAAGACTGAACGTTTTGAGTTTTACCGGTTTAGCTCCCGGAAAAGAAGAAGAAGTTATACGCATTCCGGATGCAATAGGCGGCTCGTGGTTTAAAATCGCTATTCCGGTTATGTATAAGCGGCCTTCCAAAACGGCTTATGTGGAAATTGAAGCTGAAGCCCAAGACGGTACAAAAAGCCGCAAAACGCTTGAATTGATTGAAAGTATCGAAAACATTGCGGAAGATACCTTCCGTCAAAAGCAGGCGCTATTGTATACAAAGGCTTTTTTGCGCGCCGTATCAAAGACGGCTTCTTCTTCGACCGTGAGTGCCGCTCTGGAAGCACAAGACGATGAAGGGTTAAACGCTTTGGGCGGCCTTTTAAGATTTGCCTCAAGCATTTTTATAGAAGTGTCCGAGCGCGCCGATACACGGACTTCCCGCTTTTTCCCGGCTGAAGTGCGGGCGGGCGGCTTGAATCTTAAAAGCGGACTGTACACGCTGCGGGTAAGCTGTTATGATAAAAAGGGTAAATTACTGCACAGGGATATAAAAGAAGACATTCCGGTACAGTCCGGAAAGCTTAATATTGTGGAGTCGATATGCATAAGATAATCAAAAACCTATGTATAATGCTTTGTCTGCTGCTTATTGTTTTAAGCGGATGCGTAACAACGGCTAAGACCGATAAGGCGCACGCCGCCGGCGGAAAAGCACCCTTATGGATAAGCGAGCCGTCTTCCGTTTATCCCGAAGCGCTCTATTTAAGCGGTGTGGGATACGGGCATTCCCGGCGCGATGCCGAAGATGCTGCCGTAGCCGTTTTGACAAAGGCCATCAGTCAAAAGGTGGAAGCTCAAAGCTCGTCGGTGCAGCTCATGGACGCGGAGGTTTCGGCTGCACAAAACGTTCGTCGCGGCTTTTCTTCGGTTATACGGACTTCATCAACCGTGGATGAAATCAGCGGCCTTGCAATCAAAGAAACATGGGCGGATAAAAACGGAACCGTCTATGCGCTTGCTGTAATAAACCGCGAAGATGTCGGTTCGCACTATGAAGCCAAGATTAAAGCTGCGGAAGACGGTATCAACGGTTTTATTCTCTTTGCTGCCGATAATCCTGCAAGCTTTGAAGCTCTTTCAGCTTTGAAAAAAGCGGCAGCTTCAGCATCTGAAAACGAAAAAAATCTTTCGCTTTTATCGGTTATACATCCGGGAAAATATAAAAATCTTTCTTTGGCTTACAAAAACACGCAAACCGTTGAAGCTCTGCTTTACCGTGAAATCGAAAAAACAGGCATTGCCGTTGAGGTTGAAAACGATAAAAACAAGCGCATTGAAACCGCTTTTTTAAAAGCTCTGAAAGAAGCGGGATTTAAAACCGCTTCCGGGACATCCTCAGCGGCGGACATTTCTTCCGACGTTTTTCCTTATATTTTAAAAGCTTCAATCACCGTTAATCCTTTTAAAGGAAAAACCGCGGCGGATAATATCTATGTGCGCTATACGGTTCATGCGGATTTGACGGACAGACGCACGGGAAAAATTGTTTTACCGTGGAATATATCCGGACGGGAAGCTCATTTTACGCAAAGCGAAGCGGAAAACAGAGCACTGCGTACGGTCGAAAACGAGATAAAAGAAAAATTCTTAGCGCACTTTTAAGATAATACCCAACACGGCAATCGTAACGAGCACCTGCATAATCATAAATTTTACGAGTACCTGTGCCGGCGACCAATTCCGTTCTTTTCGCATGTGATCGTGAAGCGGAAAGCGGATATTCGAAAAAATCCGTATTTTGAAAAAACGCAGCAGGGCGACTTTTAAAAGTCCCGTTCCGCCGTTCAAAAACATAATCGAAGAAGTGGTAAAAATCAAAAAGGGGTTGCCGCTGACCATAACCGCCGCACCGATAAAAAAGCCGAGGGCACGGCTTCCCGCATCACCCATAAGCACCTTACTCGGATAGGCGTTATGCCATAAATACCCCATAAGAACGCCGGCAAGAGAAAAGGTGATGATTGCCCATTCCGCACCGTCCGATAAATGGGGAACAAGCAGGTATGCCGCAATGTCTTTATGACCGAGAACAAAATAAAATAAAACACCAACGGTAATTAAAGCGATAAGTACAAGAGTGCTTGAAAGACCGTCAACACCGTCGGTACAATTTGTCGTATTGATTGAAGTCCATAAAAGTAAAACGGCAATGGCTATATAAACGGGCGCGCATACGGTAACCGAAAAGCTTATAAAAGGCAGCCAAAAACACACTTCTCCGTTGCGGTTTAAGTCGGGATTCAGATAATAGAGTGCAAACGCCCCGCAAAGTGAAATACATAAATCGAGGGCGCCTTTTTTATATTCACCCCAGCTTGTGATGCTGCGATCATCCAAAAATCCGGTAAGCATTGTCAGCCATGTCAGTGCCAATATGATTGCCTGTTGCAAATCAATCGGCGCAAAGATGAGGGCAACGGCAACAAAAACCGATATAAAAACAACCCCGCCGCCGGTAGGCTTTCCCTTTGCGGCTTCGGCATTGATTGTGAATTCTCTCCCGCGGTCGCTCGGTAAAAACCGGTAACAACGCGGAAGCAAAAAATACACAAGAATAAAACCCGTATATAAGGCAAGAGAAATAAGCACGGCATAGGACTGCAAAAGCCGTCCCGGGCCGAAGATATTCATAATATGCGATGCAAGATAGTATAACATAGATTAATATATTATAAAGCACTTCGCTTTTTTTGTCATCACAGGTATTTATTTTTGATTCGAGTTGAGTTTTGATTTTTGCCGCTTTGAAATACCCATAACCGAACCGGAAACGGCGGCGGTTAACACAACGGCGGCAACCGCTTCCAACAAGCTGTTCCCGATGATAACCGCCCACATAACTTGAAGCGGAATTGCCGATGCGATTACCAAAGCACCGAGTACGAAAACCGCATGAAAAAGCGTTCCTAAAAAAGCGGTAAAAGAAACCGATAAAAGGGCAAAGCCCGACGAGGATTGTTTGGATAAGCATTTGAAAAGTGCCGAGAACCCTTTATACAGCAAAAAGGTACATACGGCGAACAAAATACGGGGCAGCACCGAAATAAGCGGGTTCTGAAAAAACGGATCAATCGGTCCAGCCGGGGAAACGGCGGCATATACCAAAGATGAAAGACCGAAAACCGCACCGACAGCCGTTCCCGCCCAAAGCCCCGAAAATCCTTCGGGATGTAAACAAACGGCTAAAATAACGGGTACGTGCAAAACGGTAATTGCCGCCCCGCTGAACCAGGGAATAAATCCCAAACGGGTTACGGTAAGCAAAACGGTAAGCGCGCCCAAGGCGCCCGCCGTTGCGATGATACGGTTTACATTGCTTTTTTTATACATAAACTCTTCCTTAAATAAAATAGCGGGAATTTTGCCTCCCGCCCTTTTCGCAAGGGACAAAACTCAAGTTACGGCTGGCAGCACTATTTTAGATGCATGTTTTAACCTTTTCCGTAAAATCAGTATAGCATAAAAATAAAAAAAAGACAGTATGCTTACAAGCTTACAAGCATCCGCGGATAATTTAGAATCAACAACTCCGACGCGAGCGTCGGGGTATTAAACCTTCGGCATGAATAAAATCGTTACCAGTTCTCCCGCAAAAGGAACAACAATGTCGGCGTTTTCGGCAAGCAGTTTTTCCCTGTCTCCAAAGCCGTCGGTTACCGCACAGGTGTGCGCGCCTAAAGCTCGTCCTGCCTGAATATCGGTTGCCGAATCCCCGACCATAAGCACTTTTTCCGGCACTATTGTAATATTCCGCTTTTTTTCGATAAGACTCACTGCAAGAACTAAGCCTTCAGGGTCGGGTTTGATGCGCGAAAGTTGCTCGGGGCCCACAACGGCGTCGAAAAAAGAATCTATGGAAAAATGTTTTAGAATCTCTCGGGTAACACTTAAAGGTTTATTGGAAACAACCGCACAAAAGACGCCTTCTTTTTTTAATTTTTCCAAAAGTTCACCTATGCCCGTGTACAATACCGTTTTTTCCGCCGCATGGGAACGGTACCAGGCAACATACCAATCGAAGAATTCCGAAAAATTCGGCATTGCTTCCGCGTTTATTCCCTGATAATCAAGAGAGCGGATTAAAAGATTTTTTGCACCGTTTCCGACAAATTTTATAATTACTTCGTACGGCTCTTCCTTATAACCGAAATGAGTCAATGCCGCGTTTACCGAGGCGACAATATCGGCTCCCGAATCTATTAAAACGCCGTCCAAATCGAATAATACCGCTTGCAAATTGAGTTTTTCTTTCATTTTTTCTCCACAAGACTTTTAAATCGCTTAATCAGTATAAACTAAAACAGAGAGGCGGGCAAGCAGCTGCATTGACAGCAGCGGCGTGAGAAAGGCGAGCGAAA
>CAUURR010000047.1:0-12456 GCA_963547555.1 uncultured Treponema sp.
GGCAAGCTGCCGTGCCGGAACTTTTTTTATAACCTTAAATACCACCTCCATAACGGCGGCATCGGTAAACTCGTTTTTTACAATCAGTTCCTCTATCGCAATCCGCAGGTTAAGAGGATAAGAATGTAAATTATTCCTGAAGACTTTATACTCTTCATCTTTCAGATACGTTCGGTCAAAGTTGTCTTCAGACTCGGTTCCCTTTTTCTTAGGGCCGCTGCTACTCGAAGCGGTCGGAGCGGTAACGGTATCTGAAAAGCCGGGAATCTCAAAACCGTCAAAGTCGGTACTGTCCGCTTCAAAGCCGGGAAGGTTCGGACCTTCCGAAGGAGCCGGGGCATCAAAAGAAATATCGCCGCTGCCCGTCTGTTCATCCGGTGAAAATTCCGGCTGCGTACTTTCGCTCGAAAGAGCCTGCGAAAAAGCATCGTCCAAGTCGAAATCTTTAATCGCGGCATCCATATCCTGAGGAAGCACCTCGGGTGTTTGCGGGAACCCTTCATTCATTTCATCCGATAAATCGGAATTTAAATTGAATTCTTCTGGAGTATCTAAAGTACCTGCCCCCGCCCCTGAAAATCCGTCATCTTCGGCTGCATCGGGCGGAGTTAAATCAAAAGACATATCTTCGCCGGCAAAGGTATCGCCTGAAGTATCGGGAGAAACATCGGTAGAATCATCTTTGCCGTCGGTGTTCGCAGCTGCCGATAAATCCGCCGATTCCCCGCCGGCCGGCTTTTCCGGAAGTCCCGGCAAAGCGTCATCGAGGCTGCCGAAATCATCCAAAGCCGATGTAAGCGAGCCGTCCACATCTTCTTCAAGAGGAATATCAAGACTTATACTTTCGGATTCGGGAAAATCGTCAAAATCGGATTGTGCAGTACCGCTTTCAGTACCGGCTCCAACATCGGCCGCCCGTGATTCGTTTTGAGCCATTTCGGCCAACAAATTGTCCAACTCCGAGGCATTAGCCGAGGCATCAGCCGCGGCTAATGCCGAAGTATCCGCGCCGACACTTGAGGCGGATGTGCTGCCGGTTTCTGCGGCAGGTTCTTCCGTTTCGGTTTTATTGTTTGCAGTATCGGGAATTTCTTCATCAGCCGATGTAAACGAAGTGTCTCCGGCCGATTCCGAATCGTTTTTTTCTTCAGGCGGTTTATTACCGGTTAAAAAGGCGGCAACATCGGGATCAAGATCATCGAGAGAAGGAAGAATAGTATCATCCGGTAAAGTACTGTCGGCGGCTATATCGGGGGCATCAACTCCGCCTGTATCGATATTTTCATTTACATCCGTATCGCCGTCATCGGAGGTACCGCCGCCGGCAGTTTGAAAATCATCCTGCCCCGGTAATCCGAATTCAAAATCGAGAGAATCATCGGCAGAGGGAACATTTTTAGGCAGGGAAAAAGTCGGAACGGTTGTACCGTTTTTTTCCCGCAGTTCAAGCTCTTCACCGACAGGGGTAATATCTTTATCGAATTGTTTTAGCTGCTCTATTCCCGGCATTGTTCTTTAATTTTACCCCACAACAGTCAATAATAACAAGATGGGAATCTTAAAAAACTTCCGTTTTTTAAAAATACCCGTATATATATCATCGGCTTTTTTTGAACAGGCTTTATTTTCTTTTTACTCAAAAAGCAAAAATCCGCACAAATAAAAACATGCCGCGGTTTTATTTAATCTTTATAAAACGGGTGCCGATATTTAAAGGACAGATGAAACGCTTTTTTATTATTCTTTTTCTTATATTCGTATCCTCATTATACGCACTCACTGACGATATATTTGCGGATAATCAAACCATGCAGGATGCCCTTATAGCGAATATAAAAACGGTACAGGCGCCGGTATTGGTAGGCGATTATATTCTGTTTACCGCTTCGGGCTCCGCACGGCATACGGGCATCGTATTTGATTTTGAAAATTACCGGCACATTCACTCTTTTAGGCGTTTGGTAAGGCGGGATCCCGATGAAGACGAAAAAGAAAAAGATACGGGAATTCTATTTTATATAATGAAAATTCCCGAAAACATACGTCTGATAAAATACCGCCTGGTGATTGACGGTTTGTGGACAGCCGACCCTGCAAATCCCGACGGCGAATTTTGCGAAGCCGTGAACTTAAACGTATCAAAATTTTTTATAGACAGACCGTCGAAAACACACAGCAGTCCCCGCACCGATTCATCCGTACGCTTTGTATATCGCGGTGAAAGCGGACAAAAAATTCGTGTCGGCGGCACGTTTACAAACTGGGATTCTTTTATTTACGAATTGCAGGAAGTACGCCCGGGCTTTTACGAACTTGAAGTATGGCTGCCGAAAGGTGAACATTATTACACCTATTACAAAGGTATGACCGCCTTTACCGATGATACCAATCCGGAACGGGTGTATACTTCCGACGGCCGCATTGCCTCGGTTCTCCATGTACGCTGATAAATCCCGCAAAACAAAACCGCAAAGCACGCCAAGCATACAAAAAACCGTTCACCGTAACAGCACACACCCGCTCCGCCTCCTTGCGCCCCTCGCGGTTACATTAACACCGCAGAGACCGCGAAGTTCGCAAAGTAAAAAAGGGAGGCATCAAATCTCTTAAAACCCTCGCGCTCCCTGCGTCCTTTGCGGTTAAATCAGCTTACCGCAAAGGACGCTCGGGCATAAAGGCTATTTATTCAAAATAAACTCGACCCGGCGGTTTTTCCACCAGTTATCTTTATCCGAACGCGGGGCAACCGGCATACGTCCGCCGCGCCCGACCGTTGTCAAACGCGAAGAAGCGATACCGTAGGAAACAAGAATGTCCTTAACCGCTGCGGCGCGCTGTTCGGAAAGCGGTACAAGGGGAATGTTGCCGTTTTCGGTCGATGTTTCTTCTTTTTCACTTCCGCTTATATTGTTTGCATGACCTTCAATCGTTACGTTGTAATCGCGGAATTTTTCGAGTATTTGTGCAATACGCTTTAATACACGGTAATTGTTATCTATAATTTTTTGGTCGAGACCGCGCTTCGGGTCCTTATCCTTTCCTACAAAGTCGGCATTGTCGCTGCGGAATATAATCGAAGGAACCTGCATTTTAAGCACATCGCCCATACGGATAACAAGTACGTCTACCGGAATAAAGCCTTCAACCGTTGAGCTCATTCCCAAACTGTCGGTTACCGTAAATTTATACGGATAATCCACAGCGGACTGTACCAATTCGCCGCCGTTACTGCGTCCGTCCCAAATAATGCGCTCGGTTATCGATGATTTTCCCGATGTTTTCCAAAAGTTTTTACCGTTATTAGGATCGTTGATTTCAAAACTCCAGCCGGTAAAGGGGACTGCACTCGTTCCTTTCAGAGCGATAAACAAGTCGTCGTCAACACCATCGTTGTCGGGACTGAAATATTCGGGCGTTGTGCGTACAGTCAACTGAGGCGGCGTTACCGAGCAGATAAAAGGAGCGGTAGATACGTTAAGACTGTCGCCCTTAACATAATCCACCGAAAGAGCTGCACTCATAGAGCCTTCTGCAATACGTCCGTCAAGCCCCGTACCGTCCCACTGAACAACGGAAGGGATAGCCTCTCCCGCCTTACCGTCACGCCGGTACACTACCGTGCCCGAATCGGCATTTGTAACACTAAACGACCATTGTTCGATTCCTTCGTTTAAGGTTGTACGCAAACTGAACTGCTGATTATCCGCAAAACCGTCGCCGTTCGGACTGAACGCATCGCGCTCGGCGGTTACAAAAAGTTTTACACTGCGATTATCGACCCGTATATCTTTTATCGAAGCGCTTCCGGTGTTGCCGGCATCATCCGTACTCGAAAGAGTCAGGGTATAAGTACCGTCGGCAACGGTATTGCCCGCCTCGTCTTTTCCGTCCCACGAAAAAGACGGCGCTTTTCCCGTCCAGCTGAACGAGCGGACATCGGCTTTTGCTTTATCGGTAATGCGGGCAGTCCACAACTTTTCGCTGCTTGTATCCGCAGATACATCAATGCCGTCTTTGCGGCCGTCGCCGTTCGGACTGAACAGGGTATACGGAGCTGATACCGCCGCACTCGGATAAATCGTATCCAATTCAAAAGGCTTTGTCGTAAATACGGCTTCGCTTCCGTTTTTGGAAACGGTGTACAAAGAGGCGGTATACATACCGTCGGCGCAGACTTTTGCGTCATCGCCGCGGCCGTCCCAGCTTATAGAACCGGGAAGGTTTCTTTTTTCGCTGAATGTTTTAACCGCCGCCCCCGATGCATTGATTATTTTCAATTCGTAGGAAGCGATGCCCGCCGCCGTTTTAACGTGCGGGGTAAAACTTATCGTGTCCTTGATTTTATCGCCGTTCGGACTGAACGCTTCGGAGCCGACTGCCAAAATAACTTCGGTAGTGCCCGTGTTCAATTCAAAGGCGGGTGTTTGAGCGCGCCCCGTATTACCGGCAAGGTCGGTTGCAAACAGGGTGTATGTATAAAAGCCGTCGGTTATACGGCCGTCCGAAGCGGTACCGTCCCATACAACGGAAGAAAGCGGCGTTTCACCGAAGCTCCAGCTTTTAACGGTTTTTCCGGTTTCATCGGTTACAACCGCACTCCATGCTTTTTCTTTTGAACCTTCCTGAACAAAGGTTAAAGTATCCAATCTGCCGTCGCCGTCGGGACTGAAAATAAGGCCCTCGGCACGAACCGATGCCGTAGGCGGCGTATTGTCTACGGTAATATTACGGGCAATCTGCGATTCCTGTCCGTTATTAAAGGCGGCCGAAAATACAAGCTGATAATCCCCGTCGGGCAAAACCGAACCTGCATCGTTTTTACCGTCGAATTCAAGCGAGGCGGGAGGGACATTCGTTCCCGAAAAAGTGCGCCTGTTTGCACCGGTTTTATCCTTGACGTTCACCTTCCAATTCAATAAGCCTGACGTATTCGGCATCGAAAGCGTAAGCATAACACTGTCTTTTACACCGTCGCCGTTGGGCGAAAAGGGACTTCCGGCAACCGTCATATTCACGGATCGGGGAACGGCATCGTAGATAATATTGGTTACTTGAGCCGGATCCGAAACATTTCCCGCCTTATCGGTTGCGGAAATGCGGTAGGTATAGACTCCCTCACCTACGGCAAATCCTTCATTGTTTTTACCGTCCCATATACAGGTTTCAGGAGCCGCATTTTTCCAGGAAAAATTTCTGACAACCTTTCCCTCGTTATCAACGATTTCGGCAAGCCACAAATCTTCAATAGAACCGCTTTGTTTAATCGCAATTTCGGCCTTATTGCCCGCACCGAAGGTTTTAGCCGATTCGGAAGGCTGAATCAATTCAATTTCAGGCTGAGTATTGTCCACTACAACCGTATACAGCGGCGTTTTATTTACGTTTCCGTTATCATCGGCGGCCGTTACATAATAAAAATACGTACCGTCCGCTGCGATTTGTCCGGCATCGGTAACGCCGTTCCACATAACCGTTGAAGGAATAAGTATACCCTGTTTGGGCTTAAAAAGCTGTTTAAAAAAAGTCTTAAATGTGAGTTTTTCGGGACGGGACTCTTTATTTCCGATAGTACGCACAACAGCGCCTGTTTCATCGGTAACAACAAATGACCATTCGCTGACATAACGCTTGTCGCTTATCTTAAGCGGAACTATCAATTCATCCTGAACTCCGTCGTTGTTCGGAGATATATACACAACCTTGTTTTCCGCGGCAAAAACCGGAGCTGCCGCACATAATACCAAAAAGATAAAAGCGCCGATAAGTATCTTAACGGCTTTATGTATGTTATTCATCGTTCCCCCACAAAATAATTTCAGGTGCGGCGGTATCTTTCATTCCCAAATATAATGCCGCTCCGCCCGATACCGCATGTATATTTTTCCTCATCGGACGGTATGCGCCCGATACAATCATTTCGCTTTGCTTCCAACCTTTTTTACTCAAAACGGATTCATCCTTGGTTGTAAAACCGAACTTAACGCTCAGCGAAACCGAGGGATACCACGAAGCGGTTTTTGCCAATGTTTCACGCAAATTGAACTGCCAGCCGGTCGAAAGACAAATCATATCGGCAATAAGAAATTGTAAGCCGGCATCAAATACGAGGTTTTGAAAAAACGGAAAAGAAAGATCCGTTGAAAAACCGCCTGCAAAATGCTTTACCTCAAACAAAGTTCCCGAAAAGCCCGCATGCGGGGTAAACATAGACGGAAAAGAAGTGATTTTATCGGATAAACCGTTTATACCGGTTGTTTCGGGTTTGTAGTTTTTTCCCATACCGGTAAGAGAAACACCCAAACGCGGCTTTTTAATAAAAGGAAGCCACCGAATTTTTTCGGGTAAATACACAAACCCCATATCCGCTCCGAGAAACCAGTCGTATCCGTACCCGCCGTATAAACCGATACCGACATGCAACCAATCCGTTATATCTTTTGCATAAGCGGCCCGCACGGTAAAAGAGTTTTTCAGCGGCATATCTTCAAGCGGCACAAAAACACCCTGCAACACTCCGGTAAAAACTCCGTAGCGGCTCGGAATAATCGTACCGATATTTCCGGCCTGCCCGTAGTTTTTATTTCGACCAGGGGCAATAAGCGCCGTATATGCGGCATCGATTACCGCCCGCTGCTCTGCCGCAGGCAAAGCGGGGTTTACCGACACATGACCGGGATGGACAGCCGATAAAGCTCCTCCTGCTGCGGACGATTCCGCCGACAGCATAAACGGAGAAGAAAAGGAATATAAACTCTCTCCTGCGGGGGGAGTATTATACGCAAAAACGGCCGCAATCGGCACAAAAAGAAGAAACAAAGCTGTTTTTAAAGCTCCGTTTTTTTTCAAATTCATAACAAATGCCTCCTGACACTCTTTATAATATACTATAAAAAGTATTTTTTTTCCAATCCCTGCACACAATGATTGACCGAAACCCCATTAGGTAATACAATAACGGTTATGAATACGCACACTTTTAAGGGGGGAGTTCACCCGCCCGAACACAAGGACTTGACTGAAGATTTACCGATTCAACAGGCATTTCCTTCAACCAAAACCGTCAGCATTCCCGTAACCCAGGGAGGCGCTCCGAATCAGCCTATCGTAGCTGTAGGAGACACCGTGGTGCGCGGACAAAAGATTGCGGCGTCGGACGCTTATATGTCGGTACCGGTTCATGCTTCGGTTTCCGGCACAGTAAAAAAAATCGAAAACCGTTTAACGGCGGGCAACTATGACTGTCCCTGTATCGTTATCGCCTCTGACGATTCCGATGCAACGGATTTTATGCCTCCCCTTGATCCTTTTTCATGTACGAAGGACGAAGCTTTAAAGCGCGTACGCGATGCGGGCATTGTAGGCATGGGAGGCGCCGCTTTCCCGACCCACGTTAAGCTGAATCCGCCTGCCGGAAAAACCATAGACTGCGTGTTAATCAATGCGGCCGAATGCGAACCCTATCTTACCGTAGACTACCGCACCATGCTCGAAAGCCCCGAAAAGGTTATCGACGGAACAGCCATTATTATGCACATCACGCAGGCACAAAGCGGCATTATCGTATTGGAAGACAACAAAGCTTCGGTTATTCCCGCATTGACCGAGGCGATAGAAAAAGCCGGTTACAGCGAAAAAATGGGCATATCGTTGTGTAAAACAAAGTATCCGCAGGGCGGTGAAAAAAGTATTATCACCGCAGCTACAGGACGCGAAATTCCGGCAGGAGGTCTTCCCTGCGATATAGGATGTATTATACACAATGTCGGAACGGCAAAGGCTATCTCCGAAGCGTTCCGTGAAGGCAAACCCCTTATAGAGCGCACGGTAACCGTTTCAGGCGGTGCATGTGCTACGCCGAAAAACCTCGTTGTTCCGGTCGGTACCCTTGCAGCGGATTTAATCCCGCAGGAAATCGAATTAAAAGAGGGTATAAAAAAGATAACCGTCGGCGGCCCGATGATGGGCTTTGCAATGCAAAGTGCGGATTTTCCGATTCAAAAAAACACGAACGGCGTTTTATTCCTTACCGATAAAGAAACCTCTTTATATGAAGAAAGCCCCTGTATTAACTGCGGACGCTGTGTGCAAGTATGTCCCTGCCGTCTTGTTCCCGTAATGATGGTAAAATCATTAAAAGCATCCGATTTACCGATGGCGGTGCGGTACGGTCTTCCCGATTGTACCGAATGCGGAAGCTGTGCATGGATTTGCCCCGCACACGTAAAACTCGTACAGCGCTTCCGTGCCGGCAAACAGCTTTTGCGCGCCGAAAAAGAAAAACAGGCGGCAAAAAAGGCTCAAGGAGGTAAATAATGGCACCGTCGAACAAAAACGAAATATACATTTCGCCGAACCCTCACTTCAGTTCGGCAATCAATACGACACGTATTATGCTTGCGGTTGTTATCGCTCTTTTACCCTTGGCGGTATACGGCATTATACTCTTCGGCATTCCGGCACTGATTACCGTCGCGGTTTCGGTTGTTTCCTGCGTTGTGTTTGAAATCTTAATTCAGCTTGCTTTTAAGCGTCCTATCCGCATAAAAGACGGATCGGCGCTTGTTACCGGTTTGCTTTTGGCATTAACCCTGCCGCCGGCAGTACCCGTTTGGATGATTATTTTAGGCGCATTTTTTGCAATCGTCGTCGCAAAAGAATTTTTCGGCGGTATCGGCTCCAACGTATTCAACCCCGCCCTTGTCGGCCGAGCCTTCTTATTTACGAGTTTTCCCGCCGTTATGGGGTCGCATTGGATAGACCCCGCAACCGATGCGGTAAGCTCGGCAACGATTCTTTCCGAATTGAAAGAAGGATTTGTTTTTTTTGAACCGGCGGACTATTTGCAGTATTTTACGGGAAAAAGCGCAGGCTGTATCGGTGAAACTTCAGGCGCCCTGATTTTGCTTGCCGCCGTCTTTTTGCTGGTTACGAACATCATCGATTGGAGAGCGCCCCTTGCAATGATTGTCTTTACCGCTGTTCCGTCATTTTTAGCGGGAAACGATATAATCGTTTCGGTATTAACCGGCGGTTTATTATTCGGTGCGGTTTTTATGGCAACCGATTACAGCACCGTTCCCGTAACGCCTTACGGACGTTATATATTCGGAGCCGGCTGCGGTTTGATCACCTTTTTAATCCGGCAGTTCGGCGGCTACCCCGAAGGCGTTATGTTCAGTATTTTGATTATGAATGCTTTAACGCCCTTTTTAAACAAGCTTACGGAACGCAAATACGGCCACCCCAAGCTTTTTGCAGGTAAAAAAAATAAGGCTGCAAAAGGAGGTACAAAATGAAGCAAATTATAAAGTTGGGCTTTGTACTGGCCGCATACGCCTCGGTTGCCTGCGTTTCTCTGGCGGTCGTGTATAATCTTACCGCTCCCGCAATCGAAGCGGTAAAGCTGGCGAAAGCAAGTGCGGGTATGAAAATCGTTTTTGAAGATGCCGACACTTTCAGCCCCGCCGCGGACTTTGAAAAAGATTCCGCAAGCGCGATCACCGTAAACGCCCTGCATACCGCCCAAAAAGACGGAAAAGTTATCGGTGCGGTTATCGAAGCTGCAGGAGCCACCTACGACAAGGCGGTTATGCTTGTCGGATTGGATTTAAACCGCACGATAACCGGCATTCAGTTTTTAAGCCTTACCGACACACCCGGCTTCGGTCAGCGTGCGGCGGAACCCGCTTTTACCGACCAATTCAAAGGATTGGAAGCTGCAAAAACCCTCGAAGCCGGAAGCGACTTTGACGGCATAAGCGGCGCAACGATTACCACGAAGGGTGTTACAAACATTGTAAACTACGCGGTATGGGCTGCAGGCGATTATTTGGCAAAAAATTACGGCGGACAAGCCGGAACGGGCGGTGCCCCCGTTGTCGAAGCAGCCCCCGCGGTATTCGATTTCGACACAGCCTTTGCGGAACTGTTCCCTGCACAAGAGGGCGGCGAAAAACCCGTTTACACCGAAGCGGAAGAATACCGGGAAAAAGCGGTCAAAAAACTGCGCGTCGATAAAGTATGGACTGTTTCGGCAGACGGCAAACAACTCGGTGCGTTAGCCGCCGTAACGGGTACAAGCTATCACGGAACCGTCAGTGTCCTTACCGCAGTCGATACCGAACGCACAATCATCGGATGCCGCATTACCGACTTAAACGACACGCCGAACATCGGGATGAGGGCTTTGGAAAAAGACTTTTACGGACAATTTACGGGTAAAGGTTCGGACGATCCGCTCATTGTAAAAGAAAGCGTAGATGCACTCGCCGGAGCAACCGTTACCTCTGCCGCCGTTGCGGACGCGGTAAAAGTGGGAGCAATGCAGGCTGCGGAAGCCGCAGCACAAAAATGCGGAAAAGCCGTTCCCGCACATGCGCATTCGTATACCCTGAACGAATTGCAGGAAGAAGAATAGGGAGAACGATTATGAACACACACTTAAAAATATTGACAAACGGTATTGTAAAGGAGAACCCGCTGCTGGTTTTAATGATCGGCTTGTGTTCTTCCCTTGCCGTTACGGTCAACGTATTCAACGGTTTGGGAATGGGAGCCGCCATGACCTTTGTTTTGGTTATGAGCGAAATCATTATCAGCTTATTCAGAAAACTGATTCCCGACTCAATCCGCATTCCGATTTTTATCATCGTTATCGCAACCTTTGTTACGATTGTCGATTTGATTATGCAGGCATATTTTCCCGCGCTTTCCGAATCGATGGGCGTATTTATTCCGCTCATCGTCGTAAACTGTATTATCATGGGGCGCGTGGAATCCTTTGCATCAAAGCGCGGCGTAGGTCAGTCCTTTTTGGACGCCCTCGGCATGGGCTTCGGTTATTTGTGGGTACTTGTCGGCATTTCGATTGTACGCGAACTGCTCGGAGCCGGAACCTTTTTCGGTATGCCGGTTATACCCAAAGAATACACCGTCGGCTTTTTTAAAGCCGCGCCCGGCGGATTTTTCGTATTCGCCCTGTTTATCGCGGTAACGCGGGCATTCAAAGGCCTCGCCGAACGTAGAAAAGCCGCAAAAGTCGCAAGAGCTGCAAAAACGGCAACAGCCGAAAAAGCCTCAAAAGGAGCTGCATAATGGATTTTGAATTGGGAAAAATCTTCCTTAAATCAATGCTTATAGATAATGTCGTATTGATTCAGTTTTTGGCGCTCTGTCCTTTTATCGGTATGACTTCCGACACGGGCAAAGCCATCGGTATGGGAGCGGCGACGTCCTTTGTTATGGTTTTGGCAACGGCGGTTACCTACCCCCTGTACACCTACCTTTTGAACCCGCTGGGCTTGGGCTTTTTGCAAACCCTGATTTTTATTCTGGTTATAGCCGCCCTCGTTCAATTGGTTGAATTTTACTTAAAAAAATCGGCGCCCGCCCTGTACAGCTCGATGGGCGTATACTTGGCCCTCATCACAACAAACTGCGCCATCCTTGCGGTAACTTTAAACACGATTGCAAAAGGCTACGGCTTTTTACAATCGCTCGTATACGCCGCAGGTTCGGCAGCGGGCTTTTTAACCGCCCTCGTATTGATGGCCGGTGTACGCGAACGCATGAGGACATCGGACGTTCCCGCTTTTATGAAAGGAACTCCGGTATTGTTCGTTACGGCGGGACTTTTGTCCTTGGCCTTCGGCGGTTTCGCAGGGCTCATAAAGTAAGGCGGACGACATGACAATTATACTGTATACCTTAGCCGTTTCATTCGGCACCGCCCTTTTGTTGGGCTTTTTGTTGGGCTTTTTTAAAAAAGTATTTTATGTTCCCGTAGACGAAAAGGTTGCGCAAGTGCGCGAAGCCTTGCCGGGTGCAAACTGCGGTGCCTGCGGATATCCGGGTTGTGACGGGTTTGCAGAAGCGGTTGCCCGCGGAGAAGCTCCCGTAAACGGATGCGCTGCAGGCGGTGCCGCTACGGCAAAAGCGGTCGGCGAAATTATGGGCGTTTCGGCCGCTGCCGAAAAAACGGTTGCGGTGCGCGCCTGCCAGGGTGCAAAAGGCTGTGCCGCAAACCGCGGTGAATACACGGGTGTAAAAAGCTGCGCCGCCGCAAAAACGGTCGGCATCAACGGTACCAAAATGTGCTCATACGGCTGTTACGGTTTGGGCGACTGTACGGCAGTCTGCGTATTCGACGCCATTCATATCGAAGAAGACGGTCTTCCCCACGTGGATTACGAAAAATGCACGGGATGCGGTATGTGCGTAAAAGCCTGCCCTCAGTTGATTTTATCGACCGTTCCCGTACAGCGTAAGGGAGCCGTTGCATTGTGTTCAAACCGCAACACAAACAAGGCAATCCTTATGAAGCAGTGTAAAGCTGCCTGTATCAAATGCGGCAAATGCGAAAAAGTATGCCCCGTTCAAGCGATTGTCGTTACAAACGGCATTCCCCTTGTTGACTATGAAAAATGTACATCCTGTGGTCAGTGCGTCAGCGGCTGT
>CAUURR010000048.1:0-12380 GCA_963547555.1 uncultured Treponema sp.
GCCTCTTGACCTTTTTCGCGCATATCGGCAGCCTCGGTCATGAGGGATTCGATGGCGGTATTGAGTTTGTCGTTATGTGCATCTATGGTATTGCGTACAACGCTTTCCTGTTTTTCTATAGCTTCCTGAACGGCATTTTCCTGTTTTTGTATTGCGTCTTGACCTTTTTCGCGCATATCGGCGGCTTCGGCCATGAGGGATTTTATGGCGGTATTGAGTTTATCGTTATGTGCGTCTATGGTATCGCGTACAAAAGCTTCCTGCTTTTCTATGGCTTCCCTAAGGGCTCTTTCCTCTTTTTCCATCGCTTCGCGCACCTTTTCTTCCTGTCCGGGGCCGATGATATGCAGCAGTTTTTTCGTTTCGGCAAGGGAAGCGTTTAATGTTTCCTGCTGATGCGAAAGTTCTTCAAAGACATGCCTGCGGACTTCTTCCAATGCAGACTGCGTTTTTTCTTCAATTTCGCGGGCGGCAGTATTAAAATGTTCTTCGCCCAAGCGCAGGGCTTCGCGTATTTTTTCTTTTTGCCCGGAATCGGCTTCCGCCAAAACCTGTTCCGTTTTATCGATTAAAGCCTCAAGTCTCTCCCGCTTATCGGCGAGTTCTTTTTCCAACGATGCGTGTTCCGATTGCATTAACGAAGTTAATTCAGCACTTTGTTGTTCCAGTTCCGCAGAGAAGCGATTGTTATAGCTTTCCATAGTTTCATTTATGTGAGCGGAATGGGCTTCAAGACCGGCGGCAACACTGTCCTTTTGTTCATCAAGGGCTTTTTGAAGCTCGGCGTGCCTTTCCGCCGCCGCTTCGGAAAATCGTTCTTTTTCAAGCGCCAAATCGGAAAAGACTGTTTCTTTTCCCGAAGCGATTGCCGATGTCAATTCATCCTGCATAGTCTGTAAAGCCTTATCGGATTCGGTTCGGAACTGTTCATATAAATCGTCGGTATCTTTTTTTGTTTTTTCCATTTTTTCAAGTAAATCCGCCGACAGATTTTCTTTTTCGCGGTCGATATAGTCCGTTAAGTCCCGAGTGCTGCGTTCCAAAAGCGCTTCAAATGCTTCTTCGCGTTTTAACGTATTTTCTTTAAGAGTTTCAAAAACACCTTCTTCAAGGGCATCCGCTTTTTCACGGGCGCGGCTTAAAGATTCATCAAAAACGGTTTGAATTTCATCGAGCAGCTGTTGATTTTTATCGACGGCTGCCTCCGCGAGCATCTCCAAATCGGCAAAACGGCGGTCGAGGGCAGCCGTGTACTCTGCTCCCAAAGTTCCCAGCCTCTCGGTGTTTTGTTTTTGAAAATCCGACAGAATAGCGGGTATGCGCTTTTCCGTTTCATCCAGGCGTTTTTGCTGTTCACTGATAATTTTTGCCGTTTTATCGACAAAGGCCGAATGTTTGCGGATTTTTTCGAGGTTTTCTTCAACCCGCTCGGTCATTTCAAGTAATTCATTGATTACATTTTCGTAAGAAAGAATACGGTTTTTTATGTCATCAAGCTGTGCCGTACGGGCTGAAAAGTCGGCGGCGGATTCTTCAAAATGTGTTTTTTCCTGTTCCAGTTTTTTTACCGCTGCAAGGGCTTGAATCTGTTTTACATCCAATTCCGAGCCGGCATTTTCCAGCTGCATAACCCGATTTTTAAATGTGTCTTCAAAATCCGCAAGAATTTTATCGGTAAATTTTTTAACCTTTTCGATAGAGCGGTTTTTTTTATCCAAACGCCGAAACACAATCAGCATAATTAAACAAACCGCAGCCGTAATAATATTTTCAATCATCGCTTCCCACCCGATATATGTTCACAAAGTGTTCTTTATTTGTGTTTTAAAGAATACTTCTTTCTCTATTACTGTAACACAATTTTGCATAATTGGCGATAGTTTTTAAAGCAAATATCGGCTTCATGCGGCTTTTTATGCAGTATTCGCCGCCATAAGGGGGTAAGATAGGCGGTTTTCATGCCCGCCGCATGGGCGCCTTTTACATCGCTTCGAATACTGTTGCCTATATATAAAATACGCTCGGCAGGAACACCTAACCCCTGTTCTAAAATTTCAAAAGGACGGGGATGCGGTTTAAGCACTCCGCAGCTTTCTGACCCCAGCGCATAATCGAATAAATGCCTGACCCCCCACAAATCTCCTTTTTGTTCGGGAGGAAAATCGGATAAAAGTCCCAGTTTTAGGCCCGCATCTTTAAAAGCGGTCAAGGTGGTATTCAAATCTTTAAACGGCCGTATTTTCGGGAAAAAGCCTTTTAACCCGTCATAAATTTTTTCCTGAATAAGCATACGGGTTTTTTCGGGAGACATTTTCATAAAATCCGCTGCAAGGCGGGCTTGATGTTCAAAAAAATCTTCGACAGGTTCGGCTCCGTGCAAACAGGCGCGCGTTTTGCCGAAGTTATAAAAGAAACGAATATTTTTAAAAAAATACGGAGCTATGTGTATAAACAGATGCCGGTCGGAATACATGGTTCCGTCTATATCAAATGCAACCGCTTCTATATTAAATATCATTGTTTATTATACTATAACCGCGCAAATATTTAAAGACCGCATCTGCCGAAAACGGGCATTTTTTATGTTTTTATTCTGGATTTAGCGAACACCGGTTTGTACACTTTTTCCGATATCGACAGTCTTTTCCGTATCGGCATTCCGTTTTATGCGTTCGGGATAAAATTCCATGGACGCTTTTACACGTACCAAAAACACAAAAGAACCGCGGTATTTTTCTATAAATTCATCCAAGGTATATTCGGCTCCCCGTTCAAATACGGCGGCTTGTAAACGCCCCCGCTTATCGAACCAGGTAAAAAAAGCCGCTCCGTCGCTGAAGACCGGACGCAAAGCACTGTTTTTCGTTGAATCCGTTGTCGGTATGTATTCCCTCATTGCGCCTAAAAAAAAGCACTGAACTTCGGTTGCGGCGAGTACATACAAAAGAGGTTTGAGCATTTCAACCGGATAACCCGAATTCGCCGAAAATCCGGCATTACGCGGTGTTCCCGAAGAATCGGTGTAATACGAAAAGGCTTCGGTTTTTACATCGGCTCCGGAATTATTATAATGATAGAAAATACCGGTACGGGCGGAAATTGCCGCGGCCGCCATATTCCGTACCGCATTTAAACTGTCGAAGTTTTCCGGTACGGGAGGAGTTGCCGAACCGTGCAATTTTTTATTTTCTCCACGGCCGGTTTCAACGGTATTTACGCTCAGGCTTTCCGGTGCAATAACGGATCCGGTAAGCGGCCGTACCAGTCCGTCTACAATCCATTTTAAAAAAGCAATCGAACCGTTTTTATCTTTGTCAAATGTTTTGTGCACGGAAGGAAGCAGGGAGCGTATCATTCCCGTCATTTGCATAATATCATCATAAGAATGTAAAGATGCCTGTGTATAATTCCACGGAAGCGTATGACGGGTTAGATATACGACTTCCGCAAAAGGTAGGGAATATAATTGTTCAAACGAGAGGGGAACGGGCACTTTCGCGGCAGCCGCAGCGCCGAACATCATAAAATCGGCGGAACTTTTGTCTTTTCCCGGAAAAAAATCTATATAGACTTCTTTATTATGAACGAAATAACAGCGGATGCGTAAAGGTTTACCCGTTATGGCATCGCGGTATAAAATCCAGCTTCCCGGTACATTTTTCGGCCAGGTTTCAACCCACATTTCGGTATCCGCCGCTGTTTCAAACCCGCCCGTATGTGTGTTTGTTTTAAGAATAACTTTTTGTTTTACCAGAGGGGCAACGATGATTTGCAGTTCTCCGTTTTCCTGTTCCTGCCGTACAAGAAAATAATCCCCCGTTTCATTTTGAACAACCTGCGGTTCCTTTGTTTTTATGCTTTCCGGGTCGGCTTTAAACCACGGATCGACAAGTTCTTTTCTGCAAAAAGCGGACTCGGTCAATTTAAAGTTTGCGGACAAAATATGGCCGGAGGGGTTGTGTGCTTTTAAAAATGCGGTACCGGAAAAAATACAGATAAAAGTATAAAATACGGAGCAAAGCCGTTTAACTGTGTTTCGATTGTTTTTCATCGGGATGCCTTCCTTCGGGAGCGTTTGCCAAAAGCAGTTTTAAACGGTTCAGCTGGTTTACTTCGCTGGAACCCGGATCGTAGTCTATTGCGGCGATATTTGCATCGGGATAGCGGCGGCGCAGTTCTTTAATCATTCCTTTTCCGGTAATATGGTTGGGAAGACAGGCAAAAGGCTGTACACATGCTATATTCGGAACGCCGTCTTTAATCAATTCAACCATTTCGGCGGTTAAAAACCATCCTTCACCTGTAATATTACCTAATTGAACGATATCGTCAACCCCGCGCATTAAATCGTAGATTGAAGAGGGCGGCTCAAAACGGCGGCTGTTTTTAAGTTCCGCTTTGATTTTTTTACGGAACAGTTCTAAAAGCCAAACCGCCAGGCGCGCATTGCGTTCCGTTTTTTTTGAAAACGCAAGCTGTCTGTGGCGGAATATACCGTTTGAAAACGAATAAAACAAAAAGTCCGCCAAGTCGGGTACTACGCATTCGGCCCCTTCGCGCTCGATAGTCGAAAATATATCGTTGTTTGCGGTGGGATGAAATTTGACAAGAATTTCGCCGACTACTCCCACGCGCGGCTTTTTGTGCGGCAAAAGGGGTAAATTGTCAAAATCGCGTACGATATTTTTTATAAGGCGGTTATATTTTATAACCGAAAGCGATTTTAAGTTTTTTTGCGCCTCAATATTCCATTTTTTGTAGAGATTGTCGGCGGAACCCGAAACGGCTTCGTAGGGACGCGTGCGGTACAAAACGCGCATAAGCAAATCCCCGATCATAACAGCCCGCATCGAGCGTATAATAAGCGGCGGCGTGATTTTGAAGCCGGGGTTTTGCTCAAAGCCCTGTGCGCTCAGCGATATAACGGGAATATGGCCCCAGCCGGCATCTGTTAAGGCGCGCCGTATAAAACCGATATAGTTTGTCGCCCGGCAGCCGCCCCCCGTTTGACTTATGAGCAAACTCACGCGGTTTAAATCGTATAAGCCGGATTTTAAGGCGGAAATCATCTGCCCTGCAACCAGTATCGAAGGATAACATGCATCGTTATTTACATATTGTAAGCCCGTATCCACGGCGGCCGCATCGACATCGGGCAAAACAACAAAATTAAAGCCGGAATATCTGAAAGCCGCTTGTACAAGGCGGAAATGAATCGGCGACATTTGCGGGGCAAGAATCGTATGCGTATACTTCATTTCTTTCGTAAAAATGCGCCGTTTAAGAGCGGACGATTTTACGGTGGGATTTTTTTGCCGTCGTGCCCTTTCTTTTACCGCAGCAATAAGGCTTCGTATACGGATACGCACCGCACCGAGGTTTGACCCCTCGTCTATTTTAATCAGGGTAAACATGCGGTTTTTTGCCGCAAGAATCTCTTCAACCTGATCTGCGGTTACTGCATCCAAACCGCAGCCGAAGCTTGTAAGCTGAACGAGCTCCAAGTGCGGCATTCCCGCCGTAAAAGAAGCGGCACGATACAGGCGGTTATGGTACACCCATTGGTCTACAACGCGCAGAGGGCGCTCTATCGTTCCCAAATGAGCTATACTGTCTTCGGTTAAAACGCCCAATCCCAGCCCCGCAATCAATTCGGGAATACCGTGATTTATTTCGGGGTCAAGGTGATAGGGGCGGCCCGCAAGCACAATGCCGCCCGCTCCGCGCCGAATCAGTTCTTCAATCGCGTTTTCCCCTTGTTCGCGCACTTCTTCGCGGAATTTATCCTGCTCTTTCCAAGCTGCGCGGACGGCTTTTTTTACTTCTTCAAAACTTAAATCGGTAAATTTCGGACTTAATTCCTCGTACAGACGCTCCGCAAGCCGCTTTTCGTCGTAAATGGGCAAAAAGGGGTTCATAAAAACAATCGAATCGTCTTGACGAAGCTCATCAATGTTGTTGCGCAGCACTTCGGGATAACCGGTAACGATGGGGCAATTATAATGGTTTCCTGCAAGCGGGTCTTCCTGCTGTTCGTAGGGCGCGCATGGATAAAAAATGAACTTTACCCCCGCCTTTAAAAGGGCTGCTGCGTGGCCGTGGCTTATTTTTCCGGGATAGCACACCGACTCGGAGGGAATTGTTTCAAGCCCCATCTCGTAGATAGAGCGGGTCGAACGCGGAGAAAGGCGGACACGAAATCCCAGCTTTGTAAAAAAAGTAAACCACAGCGGATAATTTTCGTAAGTGTTCAAAACCCGCAAAAGACCTACATCGCCGCGCGGTGCCTGTTCTTTTTTAAGCGGTTCGTACGAAAAAAGGCGCTTATACTTCCATGCAAAAAGATTCGGAAGAGGCCCCCCCGAAGCACCGCTTCCCGTATCGGTGTTGCGCGCGTTTGAAGCGTCAACAACGCTGTGCGCACCCTCTATTTCAGCCCCGCGCTCGCAGCGGTTTCCCGTTATAAAGGTTCTTCCTTCCCCGCCGGAACTGAACGTATTGATGGTTAAAAGGCAGTTGTTCGAGCATTTCCCGCAGCGCCGTAAATCCAAATCGACTTTAAAGGCTTCAAGTTCGTCAAGATTTGCAATTCCGGAACGGATTTGTCCTGCGGCTACTTTTTTTGCCAACGCTTCGGCTTCTTCCGTCGTTGCGCCGGCGGGAACAGCCGTTAAATCTTTCCATTGATCGCAGGCGATTAAAGCCGCGCCGTAAGCCCCCATAAGACCGGCCACATCGGGACGAAACACGTTTACGCCGGAAACTTTTTCAAAGGCGCGTAAAACCGCATCGTTATTAAAGGTTCCGCCCTGAACCACCACTTTGGTGCCTATGTCGCTTGCTTTTCGCAGTTTGATGACTTTAAATAAAGCGTTTTTTATAACCGAATACGAAAGACCTGCCGAAATATCGGCGACGGTTGCTCCTTCTTTTTGCGCCTGTTTTACGCGACTGTTCATAAACACCGTACAGCGGCTTCCCAAATCGACGGGGTTTTCGGCAAGCAGAGCTTTTTGACTGAAAGTACGTACATCCATGCCCAAAGAGCGTGCAAAATTATCCAAAAAACTTCCGCAGCCGGAAGAGCAGGCTTCATTTAACTGAATTGAAGTAATTGCGCTGTCTTTCATACGCAGGCATTTCATATCCTGGCCGCCGATATCCAACAAAAACTCGACTCCCGGCACAAAAAAGTCGGCGGCGCGGTAATGGGCTATTGTTTCGACTTCTCCCGAATCTACCTTCAAAGCGGCTTGAAAGAGGGCTTCCCCGTAACCGGTGGATACCGCGCGCGCAATATACACCGATTCGGGCAGGCGTTTGTATAAATCCCTGAGAACGCGCACGGCAAGGTCTACGGGGTTCCCCGCATTTACGTCGTAAAACCGCCACAGGATTCTTCCGTCTTTATCGGTTAAAACCGCCTTTGTCGTTGTGGAGCCGGAGTCCAAGCCCAAAAATACCGGCCCCCGTGCCTGAGATAAATCGGCACTTGCAGCCATCTCCGAGGCGTGTCTTTTGTGAAACTCTTCAAGTTCCGCTTCGTTTTTAAAAAGCGGCTCAAGACGCTGAACTTCTTTCATTTCGGCGCCGACTAAACTTTTCAGTCCTTCGCGCAGTTCTTTTACCGAAGGAAAATTCGGCGTGTCTGCTTTTTGTACGCACTTGTATGAAAGTTCCGCCGACAGTGCCGCCCCCTCTGCGACAAACAGCTGGGAGTTTGCGGGGACAAGGGCTGCTTCAGGCGTAAGTTTGAGAGTGCGGATAAAGCGTTCCCGAAGCTGATCCAAAAAGTGAAGCGGCCCGCCCAAAAAGGCGACATTACCGCGTATGGGTTTTCCGCAGGCAAGGCCGGATATGGTTTGACTGACGACTGCCTGAAATATACTTGCCGCTATGTCTTCGCGGCGCGCGCCCTCGTTTATAAGAGGCTGAATATCGGTTTTGGCAAAAACGCCGCAGCGGGCGGCAATCGGATAAATCGTTGTAAAACCGCGTGCAAGCTCGTTTAAGCCGGGCGCATCGGTTTCCAAAAGAGCGGCCATTTGGTCGATAAAGGCACCCGTACCGCCTGCGCAGGTACCGTTCATGCGCTGTTCCATACCGCCGGCTATATAGGTAATTTTCGCATCTTCGCCGCCCAATTCGATAACGACATCGGCTTGCGGAATGCGTTTTTTTACGGCTGTCGTCGAAGCGACAACTTCCTGTATAAAGGGAATTGAAAGCCAGTGGGATACGGCAAGACCGCCCGAACCCGTTACCTTAACGCTGATACGCTGTTCGGCGGCGGAGGAAAATCGTTTTTCAATGCAGTCCAAAGCATTGCCGACTACGGAAATTATGGTGGAACGGATATCGGCTCTGTGGCGTTCGTACTCGCTGAATACGACGCTTTCTTCGGCATCAAGGACAACAACTTTTACGGTTGTCGAACCGACGTCAATACCCATACGTACCGGCATTGCGGCCGGTTTGAATATAACCTTATCCACGATGTCTTCGTTATCCTTAAAATTCATTTTACAGGGATTGCCATAAAGAGGCAATAGCGATATGCTGGTAAAATGAAGCGTTCACTTGTTTCTTCGGGTATAAAGCTGTCATTTTTAACGTTTTTGTCAAGAATATTGGGCTTGATACGCGAAATGACAAAGGCGGCGTTTTTGGGAACCTCGGATTTGGCCGACGCTTTCGGTATAGCCTTTATGATTCCCAACCTCTTTCGCCGCCTCTTTGCCGAAAACAGCATATCGGTTGCCTTTATTCCGGTTTTTAAATCCTACCTGACCGACGCTGAACGAGATACGAAAAAAGTGCGCACCTTTTTAAATTCTGTTTTTACCCTCGTAAGTTTTTTAACCGCCGTAACGACGGTGTTGGGTATTATTCTTATTCCCTACATTGCGCCCCTGTTTGTTAAAGATTCTTCGCAAAGCATAATTCCCGAAATGGTGTTTTTAACGCGGGTTATGTTTCCCTATCTTTTGGTGATATCCGTTGCGGCCTTTTTTCAAGGCATATTGAACAGCGTAAACGTTTTTACTCCTTCGGGCTTTACGCCGGTATTATTCAATATTGCGGTAATTTCGGCCGCCTATCTTTTGTCGCCGCACACTGCCAATCCCGCCCGCGCAATGGCTTACGGAGTTATTGCAGGCGGAACGATTCAAGCCCTGTTTCAGCTGCCCTTTGTTTTAAAGGAAGGGTTTAAGCCTGCATTTACCGGATTAAAACGCGCCTTCGGCAACCCGGGAACCAAACGGGTACTGAAACTTATCGGACCGACCATCATCGGTATGGCGGCTTATCAGGTAAACGATGTCGTATCGACTGCTCTTGCCGGAAATGCGGGAAGCGGTATCGTATCGAGCCTTCAGTATTCGCTTCGGTTGCAGGAATTGATTTTAGGCATTTTCGCCGTATCGGTGGGCACGGTAATTCTTCCCGACCTTGCAGGTCTTGCAAAGCGTAAAGAATACGAAGCTTTTGAGCGTATGCTTGCTCAAGCAATGCATATAATAGCCCTGATTACGATTCCTATAAGCTTTTTTTTGTTCGTTTTCGGCGAAAATTTGATTATTTTGGTGTATAAAACAAAACGGTTTTCCGACGAATCGGTTTTGCTTACGTTGAACGCTTTCCGCTTTCATATAGCGGGCTTGTTTTTCATCGCGTTAAATCGGATTATTGCGCCGGCTTTTTACGCCCAAAGCGATACAAAATCGCCGACCTTGGCGGGTATAGGCGGCTTTGCGGTTAATATTGTGCTCGCGCTCGTGCTCATTCATCCTATGAAAGGCGGCGGCATTGCCCTTGCACTTTCGCTTGCAAGTTTTGCAAATACCGTTTTTTTATTGATTTTTTTAAACCGCACCAACGCAATCCGCACCGCCGAGCTGTTGCGCCCCTATATGCGGTACACGGGCAAGCTCGCGCTTTTTTCGCTCATTGCCGTGCTGCCGCTGTATCTTTTTAGAGAGCGGCTGTTTGCACCTTTTTCGCATCTGCACCGTTTTTTGGCACAAGGCATCCCGCTTTTTTTCGCCGCCCTTGTCTTCGGCCTTTTGGGGATTGCCCTGCTTGCATTGACTAAAGACCCGTCGCTTATGAGTATCGTAAAGCATGTGCGAAACAGGGGAAAACGTCATCACTGATACGGTTGTTATAAAATTTTGATTTTCGCCGGATAGGCCGGGTACATAAGGTATAGGCATTTAATATTCGAATTATAAATAATTCCTGCATTCAGTAATTCCGTTATAATTTCATATTCATAATCCGATGCCAAACATTCAGCCTTTTGATTTTCTTGTTTTGTCTCTTTTAACTATGCCTGTTCCGTGCTGAAATATTCGGGATAGTTTTCTTTTACTTTATGCATGTTGTCGACAAAGCATTCGTAATGCTCATGAATGGCCGACAATGCGTCTTGCAAATGACGTGATGCCATAGCTTCGTAAATAGCCTCATTGTATTTGTACAAGGTGTCGATGACGGACAATAAAGACACATCTATATTTGACCAGCGTGCCATGTGAATTCGAACTTCATAAATCAAGCTTAGAGATTTTGCGGAAAATACTTCCTGAATTATCCGCAAGTGGTACACTGCATTTGTCGATTTAAATTTTGCAATATTTTCTTTTGACGGAGTTTTAAGCAAATTTTTCATTTCATAAAGCATAACTTTTAAATCGTTCAATAATTTATCCGACAAAGTATTTTTGAACATAAAATAGACGGCTTCCCGTTCTATTGCGTGGCGAATTTTGGTCGCATTGTAAGTTAAATCAATGTCCAGCAGTGCAATCTGAATTCCGCGCTGTGGAAAAACCCGTAACAGATGGATTTGCTGCAACCGCGCAACCGCTGTACGTACAACGCTGCGGGATACTTTGAATTCATCGCACAATGTTTTTTCACTGATTTTCGTACCGGGTGCCAACTCGTTTGAGATAATCTTTGTGCAAATACTGTTGTAAATATCCAAAGAAGAGTAAGGCAGGTTCATATCTTCAAGCGTATACATTTCCGTTTTCTCCTTAAAATATACTGGACATCTCTAAAGGGTGGTTTGATTTTTAGAAGTTTTCCTGACCGGATTATACACGAGAAACCGGCTTAAAGTAAACGCCGAAACGCATCATCTTTCGTCTGAAAGGCAACTGTCCGAAAACTTCGGTTTTCGGACAGCCCTGCAAAAATGTTTAAATTATTAAACAGCCGGTTTTGACTCGAATCGCGGTACAATCATGTGGATGATGTAGGTTACAACGATGACGGGAATAGTCAGATAGCCCAAAAAGCCGTATCCCTTTGCAACAAGTGCCAACAAGCCGAATTGCGCAATGGCAAATGCAAGCAGGGTAAAAAGGAGTGCGGAAATCAGGGTCATTACCGTCGGTTTACCGTTTGCAGTTGCCTTCTTTTCGGGTTTTTCGAATTTGTTGATAATTCGTTCAACTCCGCCTGCAATCATGTTAACGGCAGTTGAAACGGCACCCAGTATAATAAGTATTGAAATAATGGGTGTGATTATCTTTGCGCCGACGCCTTTTTGCACTATTTCAAGGGTAGGTACGGGCACTTTCGCAATTCCGGGTTCCCGTGCAACTGCCAGCAAACCGATTGTACACAGCATAATCAATGCGGCGTTTACTATAAAGCCGTAGATCATACTTGTTTTAGCTTCTTTTTCGGAACTGAACGGTTTTGCGTGTTGGAATAATAATCCTATAGATGCCAGCTGGAAAGAGCCGTAGACGAAGAACTTCCAAAGAGCAGGGCCTATCGGCGCGGGGGCGGCACTCATTTCGGACAATGTGCCGGTTATGTCTTTCCACAAAACAACAATATTGGGAACATACACCAGTAAAAGTCCGGCAATGATGATAACCGAAAGCGTCGATGCGGCTTTACGTACGACGGTTGTACCGTAAATTGCGATAATGAATATAAAAACACCGATAATCGCGGTACATACCATATACGGTAAACCCGTTAATTTTTGCATTGTGGCACCTCCGGTAGCAAAGGCAACCGACGGTGCGACGCACAACAGCGTTATGTAGATAAGTTCATACAAATTGGAAAACACCGGCGCGAGTTTGCCGTAAAACTTATCGTTAAAGGTTCTGTAATCGTAGCAATCGTGTTTGCGTGCATATTTCAGTCCATACCACTGAAAAAACGCACCGAATGCCTGCGCCAAAATCGGCATAAGCAGTGTCCATATACCGTAGCGTATAAAAAACTGATATAACTGTGCTCCCGAAGCAAACCCGCCGCCGAATTGTGTTGTAAACCATACGAAGGCAACACCGATGGCCACAGGCATTTTGTTTTTGTCTATCATATTATTCTCCTTTTATTATTAG